>JAJDVB010000184.1 GCA_022826345.1 Alphaproteobacteria bacterium | reverse complement strand
GCGTCATCATGTACCCGTAACGTTCCGGTCTCGCGCCAAATCGCTGCATTCTGCTCGCCCGGTGGGGGTCAGGCAGTCGATATCCGGCTGCCAAAGATCAGTGACGCGCGCCCGAAAATCGCCACAGCGCACATTCCTCGTCCGGGAGCCAGTGTACAAGCGCAACATTACATTATAACATCTTCCAAACCATGCCCGCCTGATCGACGGAGACGCGACCATGGATCGTCCACGCATCGTACCACGACGCCTCCCCCTTGCGCTCGCCGCAGCGGCGCTGCTCGGCAGTGCGGCCGCTGCTCCCGCGACGGCCGATGACGACTTGCAGGTCGTCGCCTCGATCAAGCCGGTGCATTCGCTGGTGAGCGCCGTGATGGCGGGCGTGGGCGAGCCGCACCTGATCATCCGGGGCCACTCCTCGCCGCACACCTTCACCATGCGCCCCTCCGACGCCGCTGCGCTGGAGGGTGCCCATATCGTCTTCATGGTCGGCGACACGATGGAAACCGCACTCGCCGGGCCGGTGGACGCGCTCGCCGGCAACGCCCGGGTGGTCAAGCTCGTCGATACACCAGGTCTGGTGCTCCGGACGGTGCGCGAGGGCGGCGCCTTCGAGGACCACGACCACAGCAGCCACGGCCACGGGGGCATGGACGACCACGACGATCACGCGGATCACGACGATCATGGCCATGGCCACGGGCATGATGACCATGCCGGCGATATGGACGACCACGGCGCCTTCGACCTGCACGTCTGGCTCGATCCGATCAACGGCTGGACCTTGGCGCGCGCGATCGGCGGCGCCTTGTCTGACGTCGATCCTGCCAACGCCGCCACCTACGAGGCCAACGTCGACGCCCTGCTCCACCGCCTGGACCACCTGACCGGGGAGATCGCCCAGGAGGTAGCGCCGGCTCGCGGCGTGCCGTTCATCGTCTTCCACGACGGCTACCGCTATTTCGAGGATCGCTTCGGGCTTACCGCCGCGGGCTCGGTGGTCGTCAGCCCCGAGCGCCCGCCCGGCGCCCGGCGCATCTCCGAGCTGCGCGAGAGGCTGCACTCGCTCGGCGTGGTCTGCGTGTTCGACGAGCCCCAGTTCGACGAGCGGCTCGTCCGCACCGTCATCGAAGGCAGCGACGTGAGGTCCGGCACCGTGGATCCCATCGGTGCCACCGTCGAGGACGGGCCGGAGCTCTACTTCACGCTGCTCCGCAACATGGCTGCATCGTTTAGCAACTGCCTCGCACCGGACGACGGGGCTTAGGTCTTAGCCGCCTGCGGCTGCGGCCTGGGGCTCCTGCTCCTCTCCCTGCTGCAGCGCGAAGATCGAGGTGTAGCCGCCCGACCAGTCCGGCGGCAGGAGGCAGGGCCTCGGGTCGAAGTGGATCCAGCGCGGGCGCTCGCCCCGAACGAGTTCCCCATTGTGGGTCGAGGGATAATTGTAGGCCGTCACCGGCAGCGCGTCGGCGGACGAGAAGGCGTTGAGCAGCAGCGGGCGCGAGCGCGCTGGATTGGCGTTGGGCTTGGAGCCGTGGATCATGCGGCAGTGGTGCACCGTCACCGAGCCCGCCGGGCCTTGCAGATAGACCGCCTTCTCCGTCGGCACCCGCGGGAGGTCCTGTTCGCTGATGGCGCCGGCCCAGCAGTCGTTCCCGTCATAGAGGTCGAACAGTTCGCCCTCCTGCGCGCCGGGGATCACGCCCATGGGCCCCATGGTCTCGTCCACGTCCTCCAGATAGACGCCGATGGTGAGCACGCTGTAGTTGGTGTGGGGCCAGTACTGGATGTCCTGGTGCCACTTCACCTCCTCGCCGCCGCCCGACCATTTGAAGTTGAGCTTTGAGTGGTGGAACATCACGTTGGGCCCGAGCAGGTCCTCGGCCAGGTCGGTGACACAGGACTCGCTCGCGAAGCGCCAATAGTCGGGGTGCTGCGCCACCGGCTGGTTCAGGCGCCTGAGCCGGGGTGCCGTCGCGCAATGATCGGGCTCCAGGTCGAACCTGTCGTCCGAAGCGGTCCGGCTCCGGCTCTCATCGATGAAGTGCTCGCTCAAGTCCCGCAGCGTGGCGAGCCAGTCCTCCGGCACGAAGCGTTCCAGCAGCAGGTAGCCGTCGCGAAAGTACGCCTCCCGCTGCGCGTCGGTCAGCACCTTGGGGCGATGGGCAAGCACCTGCTCCGGGGTCATGGCGGCGCCTCTCGTCCGAATGAGCCGTGCCACCATGGTGTCACGAGCCGGCGTTCCCCGCCAGTCGCGGTTTGCATGGTGTTGCTATTACGTGGCGGAATGGAACGAACAAGCCAGTTAATCCGGGACCTTAGCGCGTTCAGATCGCGCGAATTTCGGATCATTCGCCCCAATATTCACCCATAGTTCGGCGCGAACGTTCCGCATTCTCGACGTTCTCGGCGACCGAGCGTTCGTCGCGCGCCGCGATCATACCGACCAGCACTTCCACGAGGGCGGTGGCGCCGACGCGGGACGGAAAAATGTTCGGGCTGTGGACAGAGATCAGCAGGATGTCGTCCGCACTCGCAGCCAAGGGCGACGTGCGCCGGTCGGTGATGCCGATGACCCGCGCACCCGCCTCCCGAGCGCACCGGGCAACCTTGATGGAGTCCGCCGCACAAGGCTCCACAGCGATGCAGATGACGACATCGCTGGGCGCCAGGGCCCCCAACAGTTGAAAGTACTCGGCGCTCTTGGGGACCAGCAGATGCCAGTTGTGAAACCCCTTGGCCGCCACATGATGCAGGTAGTTGGCGGATGGCTCGGATGTGAGAAGCCCGATCACGAGGACGGTGCGCGCGTCCGTCAACGCCTGCACCGCCCGCTCCAGAGCCGCACGATCGATGTGGTCGAACAAGGTATGGATATTGGTCAGCGCCGCCTGTTGAAAGGCATTGAGATCGTGGTCGAATTTGTCTTCCCGGGCGACCACATGTACTTGGCCCCCCTGCAGAGAATAACCCGTCGCCTGATCATTGATACTATTGCGGTAGAGCGCGCGAAACTCGTCGTAAGTGCGGAAGCCGACCTCCTTGGCGAGCCGGTTCATGGTGCTTGGAGGCACCCCTGCTCTCGCCGCCAACTGGCGCATGGAGAACGTGGCAACCTCGCTCGGATGCTCCATAATATAGGCGGCAGACTTCTTGAGCTGACGACTGAGCTTGGGATATGCCCGTGTCAGGATGTCAATCCCTTCGCCGAATTCCACGCGCATCGCTATCTCCAAATAACCGTGTCAGCGAGCCGCATGGAGTTTCACCTCCGGTGCTCCAACATCGCCAACCACCCAACGCGTCTCCTGCTCGGCGACCGCCGGATATCGATCCGGCGATTGCACCCCCTCGTTGATGCCGGAAACGCGTCGGCCATTCGTCCCCTTTAAGTTCACCAGTCTTCCATCGAAGATCGCAAAGCTTGGTGTATTCGTCAATATAAAACAGGGGTTTTGAAAAAATAAAATCACCATACGTGAAACACATGAATTTATTCGTGAGGAAAAGCGAAAACTAAATCGCGTGATGCAGGGGCATAAGCTCGAAGGGTTGAATGGACCGGAAATCGTCCCGCCACGGTAACCTGCGCTGAATTAAGTGTCGGCGGGGCGCTCCACGACCGGAGAGGGTTCCCATTCGGGTCGCTTCCGCGCAGGCCGTCGCGATAGCCGGGGCAGGCGGGGCAATGCTATAAGGGCGCGCCCTCGATCCTCGCGCGGCGGGACGGCCCCATGAACCTCCACGAGTATCAGGCCAAGCAGGTGCTGGCAGGCTTCGGCGTGCCGGTGCCGCGTGGCGTGCCGGTACTCACGCCGGATGGTATCGAGGATGCCGTCGACGAGCTCGGCGGCCCCGTCTGGGTGGTCAAGGCGCAGATTCACGCCGGCGGGCGCGGCAAAGCCGGCGGGGTCAAGGTCTGCACCGGCCGCGACGAGGCGATCACGGCGGCGCGCGCCATGTTCGGCAGGGTGCTCGTCACCCACCAGACCGGACCGGCAGGGCGCGAGGTGCGCCGGGTCTACCTGGAGGAAGGCGCCGATATCGCCCACGAGTACTACCTCGGCGCCGTGGTAGACCGCGAAAGCGGGCGCGTCGCGCTCATCGCCTCGTGCGAGGGCGGCGTCGAGATCGAGGCGGTCGCGGCCGAAACCCCGGAAGCGATCGTCACCGTGCCGGTCGATCCCGCGAGCGGCTTCCAGCCCCACCACGCACGCAGCCTCGCCTTCGGTCTCGGCCTCTCCGGGGAGGCGTCGAAGGCAGCGGGCCGGCTCGCCCGCGCCGTCTACGATGCGGTGCTCGGCACCGATGCCAGCCTGGTGGAGATCAACCCCCTGATCGAGACGAGCGAAGGCGCGCTCATCGCCCTCGATGCCAAGGTGAGCATCGACGACAACGCGCTCTACCGGCAGCGGGAGATCGCCGAACTGCGCGATCCGGACGAGGAAGACCCGGCGGAGCGCGCGGCCGGCGAGCACGAGCTGAGCTACGTCAAGCTCGACGGCAACATCGGCTGCATGGTGAACGGCGCGGGCCTCGCCATGGCGACCATGGACATCATCAAGCTGCACGGCGTCGAGCCCGCCAACTTCCTCGATGTCGGCGGCGGCGCCACCCGCGAGCGGGTCACCGAGGCGTTCAAGATCATCCTCTCGGACACCAACGTGCGCGGTATCCTGGTCAACATTTTTGGGGGCATCATGCGCTGCGACGTGATCGCAGAGGGCATCGTCGCAGCCGCGCGGGAGGTATCGCTGGAGCTCCCCCTTGTCGTCCGGCTCGAAGGCACCAATGTGGAGAAGGGCAAGGCGATCCTGGATGGCGCCGGGATCGACCTGATCGCGGCCGACGACCTCGGCGATGCGGCGGCAAAGGTGGTCCAGGCAATAGGGCGAGCGGGCTGATGGCGGTCCTCGTCGATCGCGACACACGGGTGATCTGCCAGGGCCTCACCGGCGCCCAGGGCACCTTCCACTCGGAGCAGGCAATCGCCTACGGCACGCGCATGGTGGGCGGCGTCACCCCCGGCAAGGGTGGCAGCACCCACCTCGACCTGCCGGTGTTCGACACCGTGGCCGAGGCCCGAGCCGCCACCGGCGCCGATGCCTCGGTGATATACGTGCCGGCGCCCTTCGCGGCGGATGCGATTCTGGAGGCCATCGACGCCGGGATCGAGCTGGTGGTCTGCATCACCGAGGGCATCCCGGTGCTCGACATGGTGCGGGTCAAGCGGGCGCTCGCCGGCTCGGGAACCCGCCTCATCGGCCCCAACTGCCCCGGCATCATCACGCCGGACGAATGCAAGATCGGCATCATGCCGGGCCACATCCACCGGCGCGGGCGGGTCGGCATCGTCTCGCGCTCGGGCACGCTGACCTACGAGGCGGTGGGGCAGACCACCGCTGTGGGCCTCGGACAATCCACCTGCATCGGCATCGGCGGCGATCCAGTCGCCGGCACTGACTTCATCGACTGCCTCGCCCTCTTCGCGCGCGACGACGAGACCGAGGCCATCGTCATGATTGGCGAGATCGGCGGCAGCGCGGAGGAGAAGGCCGCCGACTTCGTGCGTGCCGAAAAGCTCGCCAAGCCTATCGTCGGCTTCATTGCGGGGCTCACGGCGCCACCCGGCCGGCGCATGGGCCACGCCGGCGCCATCATCTCGGGCGGCAAGGGTGGCGCCCAAGACAAGATCGAGGCGATGCGGAGCGCCGGCATCACGGTGACGGAATCGCCGGCGGCCATCGGCACCACGGTGCTCGACGTGCTGAACGGCCGTCGCCGCGCGGGGCACGCTGCATGAGCAGCGACCTCGACGGCGCCTCTTCTTTCCTCGGCGGCGCCGACCCCGCCGTCATCGAGCAACTTCACGCGCAGTATCTGCGCGACCCCGCCTCCGTCGATCCGAGCTGGCGGCACCTATTCGAGAGCCAAGACGCGGGGACGATAAGCCGGCCCGCAGAGAGCCCGGCGGTAGAGGGCCGCTCCGAGAACGACCAGGCGCTCGGGCTGCCCGAGCCCCGCCCCGCCGTCGCCCCGCCCACCGTGAGCGGCGATACCGATAGCCCGGTCCAGGCGGAGACCATCGATTCCATCCGCGCCCTCATGATGATCCGGGCCTACCGGGTGCGCGGCCATCTCATCGCCTCCCTCGACCCCCTCGGCCTGGAGGGCGAGCGCCATCACCCCGAGCTCGACCCCAGGAGCTACGGCTTCTCGGAGACCGACTACGACCGGCCCATCTACGTCGACGGCGTGCTCGGCCTGAAACACGCGACGTTGCACGAGGTGCTGGCAATCCTCAAGCAGACCTACTGCGCGCGCATCGGCGTCGAGTTCATGCACATCCAGTACCCGGACCGGAAGGCCTGGGTGCAACGGATGATGGAGGGCGAGCGCAACCGGCAGTCGCTCTCGCGCGGCGAGAAGACGGAGATCCTGCGCCACCTGCACGAGGCGGAGGGCTTCGAGCGCTTCCTCGACGTGAAGTACGCGGGCGCCAAGCGCTTCTCGCTGGAGGGCTCGGAGAGCGTGATCCCCGCGCTGGAGGCCGTGATCGCGCAGGCGGCGCGGCAGGGCGTGGACGAGATCGTCATCGGCATGGCCCACCGCGGCCGGCTCAACGTGCTGACCAGCATCATGGGCAAGTCCTATGCCGCGGTCTTCTCCGAGTTCCAGGGCGGTGTAACCGCCGCCGGCGACGTCCAGGGCTCCGGCGACGTCAAGTATCACCTGGGCGCCTCGGCCGACCGCGTGCTCGAAGACGGCCATTCGCTCCACATCTCGCTCACCCCCAACCCCTCGCACCTGGAGGCGGTCAACCCGGTGGTACTGGGCAAGGTGCGCGCCAAGCAGGCGATGCGCGGCGACAAGGCGCGCGAGCGGGTCATGGGCCTGCTGATCCACGGGGACGCCGCGCTCGCCGGCCAGGGGACGTGCTCGGAGGTCTTCGAGCTTTCGCAACTGCGCGGCTACCGCACCGGCGGCACGGTCCATATCGTCATCAACAACCAAATCGGCTTCACCACGAGCCCGAGCCAGGCCCGCACCTCGCCCTATCCCTCGGAAGTGGCGAAGATCATCCAGGCACCGATCTTCCACGTGAACGGCGACGACCCGGAGGCGGTCGTGCGCGTCTGCCAGATCGCGGCCGACTACCGCCAGCACTTCAAGGCGGACGTGGTGGTGGACATCTTCTGTTACCGCCGCCACGGCCACAACGAGGGCGACGAGCCGGCCTTCACGCAGCCCGCGATGTATCGCGCGATCGGCGAGCGGCGCACGACGCGGCAGATCTACACCGAGCGCCTGGTGGCCGAGGGCGTGCTCACGGTGGACGGCGCCGAGGCCATGATGGAGACCTTCCGCGCCAAGCTGGAAACCGAGCTCGAAGCCTCCAAGAGCTACCGTCCCAACAAGGCGGACTGGCTCGAAGGCGATTGGGCGGACATCGAGGCCGCACCCCGCGACGAGCGGCCCGGCGATACTGCCGCGGCGCCCGAGGTACTGGCCGAGATCGGCCGGGCGATCACGCGCGTGCCGGCGGATTTCGCCGTGCACCCCCGCATCCGCCGCCAGCTTGAACAGAAGCGCCAGTCGCTCGACGCGGGCGGCCCGATCGACTGGGCGACGGCCGAGGCGCTGGCCTTCGGCTCGCTGCTGCTGGAGGGCAAGCCGATCAGGCTCTCGGGGCAGGACTGCTCGCGCGGCACCTTTTCCCAGCGCCATGCGGGCCTGATCGACCAGGAGAACGAGAGCCGCTACATCCCGCTCAACAACATCAGGCCCGACCAGGCCAGGCTCAAGCTGGCGGACAGTCTCCTCTCCGAGGCCGGCGTGCTCGGGTTCGAGTACGGCCATTCCATCGCGGACCCCAACGCGCTCGCGATCTGGGAGGCCCAGTTCGGCGATTTCGCCAACGGCGCCCAGGTGATCATCGACCAGTTCGTCGCCGCCGGCGAGGCCAAGTGGCTGCGCATGTCTGGCCTCGTCATGCTGCTGCCGCACGGCTTCGAGGGGCAGGGCCCGGAGCACAGCTCGGCGCGGCTGGAGCGATACCTGCAGCTCTATGCCGACGGCAACATCCAGGTGGTGAACTGCTCGACGCCGGCCTCCTACTTCCACGTGTTGCGCCGGCAGCTCCGCCGCAGCTTCCGCAAGCCGCTGATCGTGATGTCGCCCAAGTCCCTGCTGCGCCATAAGCGCTGCGTGTCCCGGCTCGAGGAAATGAGCGACGGCGCCAGATTCCACCGCGTGATCGGAGAGACGGACCCCGCGATCACGCCCGAGCGCGCGCGCCGGGTCGTCTTCTGCTCCGGCAAGGTCTACTACGACCTGCTGGCAGCGCGAGAGGAGCGCGGCATCGACGACGTGGCGCTGCTCAGGCTGGAGCAGATCGCGCCCTTCCCGAGCCGGAGCCTCATGGTGGAGGTCGCGAAGTACGGCGAGGCCGAGGTGGTCTGGTGCCAGGAGGAGCCCGAGAACATGGGCGCCTGGTCGTTCGTGGCACCCCGCATCGAGCAAGTGCTGACGGAGCTCGACGGTGCGGTGCGGCGGCCTCGCTACGTCGGGCGCGCAGCCGCCGCCTCGCCCGCCACCGGCTTCCTCGTCCTCCACCAGCGCGAGCAGCGAGCGCTGATCGACGACGCGCTGGGCGCGGAGGCCGGGTCGTGACCGTGGACATCACTGTCCCCGTTCTCGGCGAATCGATCACCGAAGCCACCGTCATGCGCTGGCACAAGGGGCCGGGCGAGGCGGTGGCGCGCGACGAGACGCTGGTGGAGCTGGAGACCGACAAGATCGCCGTGGAAGTCACGGCCGAGGCCGCCGGCACCCTCGCGGAGATCGTCGCCGGCGAGGGCGCGGACGTGGAGGTGGGTGCGCTGCTCGGCCGCCTGGAGGTCGGCGAGGGGGCGACCGCCGCCAATGAAGGCGCCGCCGAGCCCGCTTCATCCGCCGCACGCGAGACCGTGGCCGCCCGGGCGACCACGCGTGTGCCGCCGCCCTCGCCCGCCGTCAGGCGCTTGCTCGACGAGCACGGCCTCGATCCGGCGCAGATCGGGGGGACCGGCAAGGGCGGGCGCCTGCTGAAGAGCGACGTGCTCGCCGCCGTGGTGGCGCGCGCCTCCTCGACCGCGGCGCCGGCGCCCGAGCCGCCGTCTGAACCCGCCGAACCCGAAGCGCCGACGCCCGCCGCTCCTGTAGTGGAGCCCGCACCGGCACAGGCGGAAGTGGCGCCCGTTCAGAATCGCCGCGAGGAGCGGGTGCCCATGAGCCGCCTGCGCCGCCGCGCGGCCGAGCGCCTCAAGCTCGCGCTCGACACGGCGGCGATGCTCACCACCTTCAACGAGGTGGACATGAGCGCCGTCAACGCGCTGCGCGCCGCTCACGGCGAGGCGTTCGAGCAGAAGCACGGCGTCCGCCTCGGCCTCATGTCCTTCTTCGTGAAGGCGTCGGTCGCCGCGCTGGTCGAATACCCGGCGGTCAACGCGCAGATCGACGGCGACGACATCGTCCACAAGCACTATCACGACATCGGCGTCGCGGTGAGCGCTCCTCAGGGCCTGGTGGTGCCGGTGCTGCGCGACGCCGCGCAGATGAGCTTCGCCGAGGTCGAGCAGGCGATCCGCGCCTATGCCGCCAAGGCCCGCGACGGCAAGCTCGCGCTGGACGACCTCTTGGGCGGCACCTTCACCATCTCCAACGGCGGCGTCTTCGGCTCACTCATGTCCACGCCGATCATCAACCCGCCGCAGTCCGCGATCCTCGGCATGCACAAGGTGGAAGAGCGCCCGGTCGCCGTCGATGGCGCGGTGGTGATCCGCCCCATGATGTACCTTGCACTGAGCTACGATCACCGCATCATCGACGGCCGCGAGGCGGTGAGCTTCCTGGTCCGCATCAAGGAATGCATCGAGGACCCTCAACGCCTCCTGCTTGATCTCTAGTCCCGCAAGGCCAGCCGGAGCCGCCATGAGTGAACACGATTTCGATGTCCTGGTGATCGGCGCCGGGCCCGGCGGCTACGTCGCCGCCATCCGCGCGGCTCAGCTCGGCCTGCGCACGGCCTGCGTCGAGCGCACGCCGACCCTGGGCGGCACCTGCCTCAACGTCGGCTGCATCCCGTCCAAGGCGCTGCTCCACACCTCCGAGGAATACGCCCACACCAAGGCCAAGCTCGCCCGCCACGGCATCAAGGTCTCGGGCGTCGAGCTCGATCTCGACGCCATGATGGCGCACAAGGACAAGGTGGTGGGCGCTCTCACCAAGGGCGTCGCCGGCCTGCTCGAGAACAACGACGTGACCCACCTGCAGGGCCACGCCCGCCTCACCGGCCCCGGCACGGTCGCCATCGAAGGCCCGGAGCCGCGCACCGTCACGGCCGGCGCAGTGGTGATCGCGACCGGCAGCGTCTCCGCCCCGCTCGCCGGCGTGGAGGTGGACGAGGAGCGTATCGTCACCTCCACCGGCGCGCTCGCGCTGCCGGAGGTGCCGGCGCGCATGGCGGTGATCGGCGCAGGCTACATCGGCCTCGAAATGGGTTCGGTGTGGAGCCGGCTCGGCGCAAAGGTGACGGTGATCGAGTTCCTCGACCGCGTGCTGCCGGGCATGGACGGCGAGGTGGCCACCCAGCTTCACCGACTGCTCAGGCGCCAAAAGATTGCCTTCAAGCTCGGCACCAAGGTCACCGGCGCCGAGCGCACCAACGAGGGAGTCAGGCTCAGCATGGAGCCGGTCGCGGGCGGGGATAGCACGTCACTCGACGTGGACGTGGTGCTGGTGGCGGTCGGCCGCCGGCCCAACACCGAGCGCCTGGGTCTCGACGGCCTCGGCATCGCACTGGACGGCCAGGGCCGCATCGAGGTGAACGAGCGCTTCGAGACCGGCGTTCCCGGTGTCTACGCCATCGGCGACGTGATCGCGGGCCCGATGCTGGCGCACAAGGCCGAGGAGGAAGGGATCGCGGTCGCCGAGATCATCGCGGGGGGCAGCGGGCACGTGAACCACGCAACCATCCCCGGCGTGGTCTACACCGCGCCCGAGGTGGCGACGGTTGGCCAGACCGAGGAGTCGCTGGAAGACGCCGGCGTAGACTACACGGTGGGCCGTTTCCCCTTCGCCGCCAACGGCCGCGCACGGGCGATGTCGGTAACCGATGGCTTCGTCAAGGTGCTGGCCGACGCGGAGACCGACCGCGTGCTCGGCGTCCACATCGTCGGCCACGACGCGGGCACTTTGATCGCCGAGGCAGTCACGATCATGGAGTTCGGCGGCTCGGCGGAGGACATCGCACGCACCTGCCACGCCCACCCCTCGCTCAACGAGGCGGTGAAGGAGGCGGCGCTCGCGGTCGCCGGGCGGGCGATTCACGTCTAAGCTGGACGAGGCTGAACGAGGCGGAACCATGAATACCGGCCCACAGGTCGCAACCATGCGGCGCATCAGCGAGATGACCGAGACCCGCTTCGACGGCGTGGCCAAGCCCTACGTGCCGCCGCGGGAGCTCAGCATCTCCGACAAGCTCACCCTCCACCGGGACTGGGAGACCCAGATCGATCCCGTCACCTACGAGGTGATCCGCCACAACCTCTGGAACATCAACGAGGAGCACGGTGCCACCATCCAGCGCATCTCGGGCTCCCCGGTCGCCATCTACGCGCTCGACCTCAACCCCTCGATCCTCACCGAGGACGCCGAGTTCGTCTATTTCGGCCCCTACATGCAGTACATGTCGGGCGTCACCGACACGCAGGTGAAGTGGATCCTGGAGAACCGCAGCGACAACCCCGGCATCCGCGAGGGCGACATGTTCCTCGCCAACGACCCCTGGGTCGGCGCCGCGCACCAGATGGACGTGATGGTGATCTGCCCGGTGTTCTGGGAGGGCGAGCTCTTCTGCTGGATCACCAACTGCCTGCATCAGTACGACATCGGCGGCATCACGCCGGGGAGCTTCTGCCCCGCCGCCGAGAGCGCCTTCGACGAAGGAATCCTGATTCCGCCGGTGAAGATCGTCGAGAACGACGTGGTGCGCCGCGATATCGAGGAGCTTTACCTGCGCTCCTCGCGCAAGCCCGAGATGGTGGCGCTCGATTTCCGCGCCCAGCTCGCCGGCAACATGAGCGCGCGCGAGCGCCTGCTTCAGCTCGTCCGCCGCTACGGCCCGCGCACGGTCAAGGGCGTGATGAAGCGCATCATCGACAATGCCGAGACCGCTTTCCTCGCCAAGTTGGAGCGGCTCCCCGACGGCGCCTGGAGCGACCGCACCTACGTCGAAGCCTGCCGGCCGGGGGACCGGCGCACCCACCGGGTCCAGATCACGGTCACCAAGAAGGGCGACCGGCTGATCTTCGACAACGACGGCACTGCGCCGCAGGACGGCGCCATGAACGCCACCTATTCGGGCTGGCGCGGCTCGGTCATGGTAGCGATCAACGAGCTGCTAGCGTGGGACCAGTATTTCGCGGTGGGCGGCGCGCTCCGGCACATCGACTTCGACCCGACCGCAGGCACCCTCAACTGCGCCGACTTCCCGGCCAGCGTCTCGACCGCGCCCACCCAATCCATGGAGATATCGCTCTACCCCGCCTACAACGCGATCTCCAAGATGCTCTTCTCGGACGAAGAGCTGCGCGGCGACATCATGGGCATCGGCGGCACCAGCCAGTGGCCGGCGACGCTCTTCCGCGGCATCGACCAGTGGGGCGAGCGCTACGGCTACCTGCTGATCGACCCCATCGGCGGCTCCATCGGCGCCTTCGCACACGCCGATGGCATCAACACCGGCGGCCAGGCGCGGACGCCGATCTGCCAGCTCCCCAACGTGGAGCACAACGAGCAGAATTTCCCGCTGCTGGTGCTCTACCGCAAGGAGCTGCCGGATTCGGGCGGCGCCGGCCGCTACCGCGGCGGGCTCTCGGCCGAGACCTGCTTCATCCCCCACAACACCGAGCGCATCACCCAGGACACGCTGTCCTCGGGCAACGCGACACCGACCTCCACGGGCATGATGGGGGGCTTCCCGTCCACCACCAACGCCTACCAGTTCATCCGCGAGAGCGACATCCTGGAGCGCATGGCCGAGAGCCGCATGGTCGACGACTGTTCGCAGGTCTCGGGCCGGCCCGAGCATCTGGAGCTGCGGCAGGAGAACTTCGACCAGCACCCGGCAGATGTCTACGCGGTGCGTTGGTCCGGCGGCGGCGGCTTCGGCGATCCCATGCGGCGCGACCCCGCGAAGATCCAGCACGACCTCTTGCACCAGAACGTCACGCCGGACGCCGCGCGGGCGATTTTCGGCGCCGTGCTGAGCGAGGACGAGACCACCGTCGATATCGAGGCCACCGCACGCAACCGCACCGCGATCAAGGCCGACCGCCTCGCGCGCCTCACCAACGGCGCGACGCCGCAGCCTGAGCGCGACGGCGTCCTCCGACTGCGCGCGACCGATTCCCTCGACGTGCGCGAGGACGCAGCCGGTGCCTACTGGGCCTGCGGCGACTGCGGGGCCTCCCTCGGCCCGCTCGATGCCAACTACAAGGATGCCTGCCTGCAGGACGTGCGCCCGGTATCGGACTCCAACCCCCTGATCGGCGATCCTTCCCTCTTCGTGGACGACCCTGTGGAGTTCCGGCTGTTCTGCTGCCCTGGCTGCGGCGCGCAGATCGAGAACGAGATCGCCGTCGCCGCCGATCCGATCCTGCGGGATCTATCTATCGCGCTCCCGGCCACACGCGATGGCTGACGCCCTGCCCTCCCACGCCCCCTCCAACGCCCACGCCGACCTGATGGCGCGGGACGCCGCGCGCGTCTTCGGCTGGCGCTACCAGCCGGCGATCCAGTTCGAGCGCGGCGAAGGCATCTGGCTCTACGACGTCGACGGCAAGCGCTACTACGACCTGACCGCCGGCATGATGTGCAACGTGCTGGGCCACTGCCACCCCGAGCTGGTGGAGGTCATGCGCGCCGAGGCCGGCAAGCTCTGGCACGAGAACTCGTGGTACTCGAACCCCCATCTCGTGCGCTTCGCCGAGCGCATCGCGAGCACTCTGCCCGACGGGCTGGAGGTGGTGAACTTCGCGGTCACGGGCTCGGAGGCGAACGAGGTCGCCATGCGCATGGCGCTCGCGGTCACCGGCAAGCACGATATCCTTTCGGTGATCCGGGGCCTTCACGGCGGCAGCCTTGCGGTGGAATCCGTAACCACCATCGGCGGCGCCCGGCGGCGCCATCTGGGGCCCCTGCTGGCGCCCGCCAACGCGCCCGCGATCTACGCGCCCTTCTGCTACCGCTGCCCGATCAACCTCGAATACCCCGCCTGCGACGTGGCCTGCCTCACGCAATCGCGCGAGTTGATCGACCACGTGACCTCGGGCGACATAGCCTGCGTGCTCGCCGAGACCATGCTGGTCGCGGGCGGCATGGTGGTGCCGCCGCCGGAATGGCTGCCCCGGCTCAAGCAGCTCGCCGAGGCCGAGGGTGCGCTGCTGGTGCTGGACGAGGCGCAACTCGCGCCCGCGCGCACGGGCAAGCTCTGGGGCTTCCAGCACTACGACGTGACCCCCGACATCGTCACCTTCGCCAAAGGCATGAGCGCGGGTCTCGCGATCTGCGGCGCGGTGACCACGCGCGAGATCGCGGAGCAGGCGCGGGGCAAGGCGGGGCTCCCCTGGGCCGGCACCTATTCCGGCGATCCGCTGCCGGCGGCGGTCGCCGACAAGCAGCTGGAGATCGTGCTGCGCGACAAGCTGGACGAGCGCGCCGCCGCCATGGGCCAGGTGCTGCGCACCGCGCTGGAGCGCTTACGCGACGCCCACGCGGTGATCGGCGACGTGCGCGGCCAGGGGCTCTACCAGATGCTCGACATCGTGAGCGACAAGGAGACGCGCACGCCTGACCCCGCCATGGCCGAGCGCATCCGCCTCAACGCAGCCCTCGGTGGCGTGATCGTAATCTGCGTGAAGAATTTCCTGCGCATCTGCCCGCCGCTCACCGTGACCGAGGCGGAGATCGAGGCCTTCACCGAGCGCCTCGACCGTGCCGTTCGCCTCGCCCTCGACGGCCACCCGAAGGACGTGGATTTCCGCGCCTCCAGCTCGCTCGCCATGGGAGGCGTCGCCGCCCAATAGTCCGCGCGGTCGGAAAGCACAGCGCGCGTCCCGCGCGACGCGGACCATGACCGTGCCCGGAAATCCGGGCTAAGCTCTGCCGCTAGATCGAACGGGTTGAGAGACTGCCGTCATGCGGCCGCTTCGGCCTGCAACAGCGCTGCTTTGCTTCTGTCTGTGGCTCTGCCTCGCCGGCGCGCTGGCAACACCGGCGCTGGCGGCCGACGACGACCTCGACGCGGCGCTAGACCGTGTCATCACCGCGCGCGGGCTCGAGCCCCTGGAGGCGCCGCCGCTGATCATCTCGCCCAAGTTTCGGCTCGGCCAGATGCTCTTCTTCGACCCCATCCTCAGCGGCACGCGGGACGTGGCCTGCGCCACCTGCCATCTGCCGGGCCGCGGCACGTCCGACGGCGTGGCACTGTCACTCGGCGTGCGCGCCACGGGCCTCGCGGAGGAGCGCCGCGCGCTCGATACCGAGCGGGTGCACCCGCGCAACACGATGGATATCTGGAATCGCGGCCACCCCAGCGTGCGCAACATGTTCTGGGACGGGCGGGTGAGCGAGATCGAGGCGCCGGTGAGCCGCTTCCAGACCCCGATGATGGATTACCTGCCGGACGGGATCGAGAGCGTGCTGGCCGCGCAGGCGCTGTTCCCGTTCGCCGGCGAGGAGGAGATGCTCGGCCTCCCGCACGACCGCTCGGCGCCCGATCTCCCCGGCGATCACGGCGACAAGCCCAACGAGATCGCCCAGGCGGCGGCGGGCTTCGACGAGTTCGAGCCGCAGCGCTTCGTCGCCGTCCACGACGCGCTCATGCGCCGGCTGCTCGGCCAGGCCGGCACGCCGCTCGCCGACTGGCAGATCGCCTACCGCCGGCTCATCGCCCAGGCCTTTCCCGAAACCCTGCTCGGTGCCGTCACCATCGGCGACCTCGCCAACGCCGTCGGCCGCTTCCAGGAACTTGCCTTCGTCACGCGCGCGACGCCGTGGGACCGCTATCTCGCCGGCGAGAAGGGCGCCATCGACACGGCGGCGAAGCGGGGCGCGCTGCTCTTCTACGGCAAGGGCCGCTGCGTCGCCTGCCACAGCGGCCCGCTCTTGAGCGATTTCCAGTTCCACTCCCTCGCCGTGCCCCAGATCGGCCCCGGCATCGACGAGACCGGCGACGACCGCGGCCGCTACGAGGCGACGCGGATCCCCCGCGACCTCTACGAGTTCCGCACGCCGCCGCTCCGCAACGTCACGCTCACCGCGCCCTATTTCCACAGCGGGGCCGTGGAAAGCCTGGCCGACGCCATCGCCCTCCACCTCGCCCCGCCCGCCGCCTCACCGAACGAGTCCGAGGCCGACGCGCTGCGGCGCGAGAGTTTCTCGCCCATGCTCAGGCGCGGTATCGCGCTGAGCGAGGACGAGCGCGCGAGCCTCCTCGCCTTCCTCCACAGCCTGGAGGACGCCCAGGCCGAGAGCCGGGCCCTGATCGTCCCCAAGAGCGTGCCGAGCGGCTTGCCCGTGCCGGCGCTGGACGCGAATGGCTGACCGGCGTACCGGCCTTTGTAACCGGTTACATAGGATATATGTTACCCTTCCACCCGATGAATCGATACAGTCGCGCCCGGCGTTGAACGGAACGGGCCGACCGGGGGAATAACGTGTTCACCAGCAATCCCTTTGCCGTGCTTTCGGAGTCCATACCGTCCTCCGCGATTCAGGCCTACGTCGGCGTCATGATCGCGCTGGTCGTGAGCGGCACCCTGTTCGACGTCTGGCACAAGGGGAGCGCCGCCTACTTCTTCGACAGTTGGCGGAACTCACGGGACAAAGGCACGCAAAGGGTTGGCGGCGGGAAAATGCTGTCGCTGGCGATCCAGACCGCTTTGGTGGAGGTCCTGACCTCCGCAGAGTTTGGCTTAGGCCGCCGCCGGGTCGCCCACCTGCTGACGATGTACGGCTTCCTGCTCTACGTCGTGACCACCGTGGTCATGGTGTTCTGCCCCGCCGCGGCGACCCCCGCCGTCCTGCCTCAGCTCTGGATCGCAGGCGCCCTGCTGGTCTGCCTCGGCGGTTACTGGTTCTGGTTCTTCATCCGAGTGGATGTGTCAGCCGAGGGCCATACGCCGTTCCGGATCATGCGCGCCGACCTGTTCATCCTCTCGCTTCTCGCCACCACGTCGCTGGGGCTGATCTGGGCCGCGCTGCAATCGGTCGATAGCTGGGGAACGTACATCGTCCTCGTCCTTTACCTCATCGCCACGACGGTGCTGTTCGGCTCCGTTCCGTGGTCCAAATTCTCGCACATGTTCTTCAAGCCAGCAGCGGCCTTCGAGAAGAGGGTCTCCGAGGCGGCCGGTTCGAGGAGCAACCTGCCGGCCCCCGCCGACGAGCCCGAAACCCTGGGGATTGCCCGCGAGCGGCCCCGCCACTACTGAACGGCCATCGGTCTTCGATAGAGGAGAGTACCGAACCCCATGCCGACCTTCGTCTACATGACCCGGTGCGACGGCTGCGGCTACTGCGTCGACATCTGCCCGTCCGACATCATGCATATCGATAAGACCTACCGGCGCGCCTACAACATCGAGCCCAACATGTGCTGGGAGTGCTACTCGTGCGTCAAGGCATGCCCGCAGCATGCCATCGACTGCCGCGGCTACGCCGACTTCGCCCCCATGGGCCACAGCGTCCGCGCGCTCCGGGAGGAGGAGAAGGGCACCATCTCCTGGAAGATCAAGTTCCGGGACGGCACGGAGAAGGATTTCGTCTCCCCGATCCGGACCACGCCCTGGGGGTCGATCCCCCCGCCGTCCGACTACGCGGCACCCGGCGCGGACGCGATGAAGTCCCAGGAGCTCGCGCACGAGCCGGACGCGCTCAACATCGACGCGCTGCCCGCAATGCCGCCGGATCGCTTCAAGCAGAGAGTCCTCTAGTGGCTCTGTTCTCGCGCCGGAAAACGGTGTTCGTGGATGCGGACATCCTGGTCGTCGGCGGCGGCATGGCTGGCTGCGGGGCGACCTACGAGGCCGGCTATTGGGGGCGTGACCTGAAGGTGGTCTGTGTCGAGAAGGCGAACATCGAGCGCAGCGGCGCCGTGGCCCAGGGCCTCTATGCGATCAACTGCTACATGGGCATGCAGTGGGACGAGAATCAGCCGGAGGACCATGTCCGCTATGCGCGGAACGACCTCATGG
>JAJDVB010000110.1 GCA_022826345.1 Alphaproteobacteria bacterium | reverse complement strand
TCGCACCGATCAACGACTTGTCCGCCAGGTACTCGTTGTCGTAGGAGACGATCTCGACCATGTAGTTGTCGTCGCCGATCTTGATGCCGCCGCCCGCGTTGACCTGGTCGGCCCAGATCAGGCAAGCATTGCGGCCCGGCAAGGCCCAGCCTGCCACTTCGCCGGTGAGCGGCCCCAGAAAGCCGAGCTTGACGACCTTTTCCGCGCCCCGCGCGATATGGGGGGCGCCGAACGACGACGCAGCGACGGCGCCGGCCGCGGCTGCGGCCGTGCCCGTGAATTGCCTGCGTGTAAGTCCCTTCTTGCCCATTGCTAGTCTCCCTGTTGGGTGCGGCCGCGCGGAGGCCCGAATCGGACACCGCCAGCGGGGCGGCACAGTGGATTGCGCTTCTTGCGCAATCATCTGCTAAAACCGTATTCGGGATCATTGATCAGAGTCAAGACCGGACGACAATGGATACAAGAATTTGGATAGTTGGTTGGACCAATTAGAGCGCGAATAGTTGGTTGGACCAATCAGGATGCAAGTATTTGGTATTACCAATCAAATGTTTGTTGTAATGATCTCGTAAGTGGCCGTGGAGCGTCTACCGGCTCGGGATTCACTATGCTATTCTGCGCCGCAGTTGGCACGGATTAATTGGCCATGTGCCGCTTCTTGCTGGCCGGCAAACATGGCTGGTCAGCATGCGGGGCGGCGGCGTGACGAACACGAGGGGGAAACCAGATGGCGCGTGATCCGAAGTATGACTGCTTGTTCGAGCCGATTCGGATCGGTCCGAAGACCATGAAGAACCGCTTCTATCAGGTTCCCCACTGCAACGGCGCGGGCTCTGAGCGGCCGGGCGCCCAGGCTGCCTTCCGCGGCATGAAGGCCGAGGGCGGCTGGGGCGGCATCTGCACGGAATACGCTTCGATCCATCCCGAATCCGACGACGTGCACCGGGTCTCGGCCCGCATCTGGGACGATGGCGATGTCATCAACCTCGGCCACATGTGCGACGAGATCCACAAGCACGGCGCACTCGCCGGGATCGAGATGTGGTACGGCGGCCCGCACGCGCCCTGCATGGAGAGCCGGGCCGTGCCCCGGGGCCCGAGCCAGATCGCGTCGGAATTCGAATCACGCACCTATCCGCGCGAGGCCGACGAGGACGACATCAAGGACCTGATCCAGATGTACGTCGATGCCGCGATCCGCGCCGAGCGCGCGGGCTTCGACATCATTTACGTCTATGGCGCGCACAGCTACCTGCCGCTCCAGTTCCTGTCCAAGTTCTACAACAAACGCACCGACCGCTACGGCGGCAGCTTCGAGAACCGGGCGCGCTTCTGGATCGAAGGGCTGGCCGGGGTGAAGCAGGCCGTAGGCGACAACTGCGCCGTCGCGACCCGCTTCGCCATCGACACCCTCTATGGCGCGGAAGGCGTCGAGGTCGGCGACGACGGCTATAAGTTCGTCGAGCTCGCGACCAAGGAAGGCGTGGTCGACCTCTGGGACGTGAACATCGGCGACATCGCCGAGTGGGGCGAGGACGCGGGCCCGTCGCGCTTCTACAAGGCCAACCACCAGAAGCCCTGGGTCAAGGACGTGAAGAGCATCGCCAACGTGCCGGTGCTCGGCGTCGGCCGGGTCACCAGCCCGGACGACATGGCGCAGATCGTGACCTCCGGCCAGGCCGACATCATCGGCGCCGCCCGGCCCTCGATCGCGGACCCCTTCCTGCCCAACAAGATCGACGAAGGCCGACTCGACGACATCCGCGAGTGCATCGGCTGCAACATGTGCATCTCGCGCTGGGAGATCGGCGGGCCGCCGCTCATCTGCACCCAGAACGCCACCTCGATGGAGGAGTACCGGCGCGGCTGGCACCCGGAGAAGTTTGAGACGGCGCCGGACCCCGGCTCGGTGCTCGTAGTCGGCGCAGGGCCCGCCGGCATGGAGTGCGCCCGCGTCCTCGGCGAGCGGGGCTACGACGTGCATCTGCGCGAGGCCGACGGCGAGATCGGCGGCTGCGTGCGCTACATCCAGCGCTTCCCCGGCCTCGCCGAGTGGGGCCGGGTGACCAGCTACCGCCAGATTCAGCTCGACAAGCTGAAGTCGGTCGAGGTCCACACCGGCGTGGGTGAGATGAGCGCCGACGACGTGCTCACCTACGGCGCCGACCGGGTGGTGGTCGCGGTCGGCTCGCACTGGGCGACGGATGGGCTGAGCAGCACCACCCACGCGCCGATCCCCGGCGTGGACGCGAGCCTCGCCCAGGTGTGCACGCCGGAGCAGGTCATGGCCGGCAAGGACGTGGGCGACCGGGTGATCGTGCTGGAGGCCGAGGGCTATTACACCGGCGCGAGCCTCGCCGAGTATCTCGCCGACCAGGGCAAGCAGGTGACCATCATCACCCAATTGGGTTCCTCGGTGCACTACACCCACTTCACCCTGGAAGCCCCCAACCTGCATCGAATGATGCACGAGAAAGGCATCAAGGAGCTGAGCTCCACCTGGGTGGCGTCCGTCGATACCGGCAACCAGGTCACCGTGCACGCCTACCCGATCTTCGGCGACGGCTACCGGCGCTCGGCCGACCCCCGCACCGGCGAGCTGCCGCGCAAGGCCAACACCCATATCGACGAGCTCACCTGCGACACGCTGGTCGTCGCCACCGCGCGGGTCTCCAACAGCGCGCTCTTCACCGAGCTCAAGGCACGCAAGGACGAATGGGCGGCCGAGGAGATCGACAACATCTTCCACATCGGCGACTGCTACGCGCCCCGGATGATCGCGGACGCGGTGTTCGACGGCCACCGGCTCGCCCGCGAGTTCGAGTCCGAGAACCCGCAGTATCCCCTGCCCTGGATCAGGGAGCGGCAGATATGGGGCGACAAGACCTATCCGTCCCTGCCGGCCAACGGCGGCGCGTAGAAACGGGAGTCCTCAATCGGCAACCGACAAAGCGTGTGATTTTGACGGGACCGGGCCGCGAAGCGGGCCGGTCGGCGCGACAGCGCGTCGCACGGTCACGTGCGCAAACGCACGATGCGCGAGGCGCATAGGCAAGCGAGCGGAGCGAGCGCCCGCCGCCTGAGGGAAATGAATTAGGGAGAGTTCTCTATGAGTGAACGCGAATCGGCGCTGGCCGCGCACCACCGGGCGCTCGGCTCCAACCTCGAGGACTGGAACGGCATGGGGGCGCCCTGGAGCTACCACACCGACCCGTGCGACGAGCACGACGCGGTGCGGGAGCGCGCGGGCCTCTTCGATGTCTCGGGGCTGAAGAAGGTTCATGTGCGCGGGCGCGACGCCGCTGCAGTGTGCGATCACGTCATAACCCGCGACATGACGCGGATTCCGATCGGACGCTCGGCCTACGGGCCCGTTCTGCAGGATGACGGCGGCATCTGCGACGACGCCATCATCTTCACTCTTGCCGATGACGATTACCTGTTCGTCCACGGCGCGGGTGCCGGTCTGGAGCGGCTGCAGGAGAGCGCCGAGGGCAAGGAGGTGAGCATCGCCTTCGACGATGATTTGCACGACATCTCGTTGCAGGGGCCAGCATCGGCGGCCTTCCTCGACCAGCACACCCCAATCGACCTGCCTGCTCTCGGCTACTTCCACCAGGCCGAGACCACGCTCTTCGGCCGGCCGGTGCTGATCTCGCGGACCGGCTACTCCGGCGAGCGCGGCTACGAGATATTCGCCACCGCCGAACATGTCGTGCCGCTCTGGGAGGACATCGTCAGCGCAGGCGAGAGCGCCGGCATCGTCCCTTGCTCGTTTGGCTGCCTCGACAAGATCAGGGTGGAGGCGGCGCTGCTCTTCTATCCCTACGACATGACTGAGGCCAACACGCCCTGGGAGGTGACCCTGGGCTGGTCGGTCTCACGCAAGAAGGGCGATTTTCGGGGCAAGGAGGCGGTGTTCGCCCGCGAGGGGCAGAAGAAGATTCTCATGGTCGGCATCGTGGCCGATCACGACGATGCCGTTGACGCCGACGCCGCACTCACCCTCGACGGCGAGAAGGTGGGCGTCGTCAACAGCCCGTCCTGGTCGCACCGGATGCAGAAGTCACTCGCCCTTTGCCACGTGGCACCCCACGCAGCGGCCGAAGGCACACGGCTCGACGTCGAGGGCGAGAGCGGGCGCTGCTCCGCGACGGTCTCGCGCATCCCCTTCTACGATCCGGACAAGACTCGCACCCACGCCTGAGCGCGACACCCGGCGGAATCGAGACGCCCGGCCGGGTCATTGGGCCGCACCGGGCGGGAGAGGTGGCTGGGGGACCAGGATTCGAACCTGGACCTACGGAGTCAGAGTCCGCTGTCCTACCGTTAGACGATCCCCCAGCAGGTCTCGGCCCGAAAATTATGACATGGGGCGGCCGTGTCAACCGATCGTCGCACGGCCTCCGCCATGAGGCGAAACTCACCACGGTCCCCGTGCGTTGCCAGGCGCGGGCGCACGCGCTGTAATGGCGCCCAAGCCGGCGTCGGGCAGCGGGCGCCCCGGCAATCGGAGCAAGCACAGTGAGCGATCGGCCCGGCCCATCATTCGGCGCGCTCGACCTCGGCACGAATAACTGCCGGCTCCTCGTCGCGCGGCCGAAGGGCGCGGGCTTCCGCGTCGTCGACGCCTTCTCCCGGATCGTGCGGCTCGGCGAAGGCGTGGCGCACTCGGGCCGGCTCTCGGAGGAGGCGATCGGGCGGACCATCGGCGCGCTCCGGGTCTGCGCCGGCAAGCTCCGACGGGGCGGCGTCAGCCGCTACTGGGCGGTGGCGACCGACGCCTGCCGACGCGCCGAGAACCGCCAGGCATTCCTCGACCGTGTCGACGACGAGACCGGGCTCTCCATCGAGATCATCTCGCCGGCAGAGGAGGTGCAGCTGGCCCTCGACGGCTGCACGCCCCTGTTCGACCGCACGATGCGGCACGTGCTGCTTCTGGACATCGGCGGCGGCAGCACCGAGCTCATCTGGGTCCGCCTTGATGACGGCGCGCCGGCCGCGCTCGCGGCATGGACCTCGATCGGCCACGGGGTCGTGACGCTGGCCGAGCGCTACGGCGGCGACCGCGTCGCCCGCGCGTCCTACGCCGCGATGGTCGCCGAGATCGAGGCCGCGATCGGTCCCTTCGCGGAGACCCACGGCGTCCCCACAGGCGCGGCGGCCGGCACGGTCCAGCTCCTCGGCACATCGGGCACCGTCACCACCATCGCCGGCATTCACCTTGGGCTCCCACGCTACGACCGGGACCGGGTGGACGGGCTCAGGCTCCAGTTCGGCGACGTGCGGGAGGTGATCGACACGGTCATCGAACAGGACTACGAAGCCCGCGCGGCGCAGCCCTGCATCGGCCCTGGGCGGGGCGACGTGATGATCGCCGGCTGCGCCATTCTGGACGCGGTCATGGCCGCCTGCCCGGCGGGGCAACTGGATGTCGCCGACCGGGGGCTCCGCGAAGGGATGCTGCTGCGCATGATGCGGGCGGCCCGCGCCGAGCACCGGGAACGCGCACAATCGTGACCGCCCGCGACGAGAGCGGCCCCCAGAAGCGCCGCGCGCCGGTCAAGCTCAAGCGCGCGCGGCGGCGCAAGGCGTCGTCGACCCGCTGGCTGGAACGCCAGCTCAACGACCCCTACGTCCGCGCGGCGCGCGAGGCCGGATACCGCTCCCGCGCCGCTTACAAGCTGATCGGCCTTGCCGAGAGCGCGGAAATTCTCAAACCGGGGCAGCGGGTGGTCGATCTCGGCGCGGCACCGGGCGGCTGGAGCCAGGTGGCGGCCGAGCGGGTGGGCAAGCACGGCCGCGTGGTTGCGGTCGACACCACCCAGATCGAGCCGATCGATGGTGTCACCATTCTCACGATCGATGCCTGCGGCGCGGAGGCGCTCGAGGCGATCCGTGCTGCGCTCGGCGGCCCGGCGGACCTGGTGATGAGCGACATGGCGGCGCCGACCACCGGCCACGCGCCGACCGACCGGCTCCGGGTCTCGGCGCTCTGCGAGACCGCGCTTGATCTCGCGGAGCCGCTGCTCGCGCCGGGCGGATGCTTCCTCGCCAAACTGCGCCAGGGCGGCGACGGCGCGTTACAAGTCCGGCTGCGCCAGGCCTTCGCGCGGGTGCGCAACGCCAAGCCGCCCGCGAGCCGCTCCGATTCCGCCGAGAGCTACGTCCTCGCCACCGGCTATCGAGGCAGAGAGTCGGATCCGAGGTAGGGACTTGTCCGGCCTTGCCGGACCGGATGGGCTGAGCAACCGGATGGATAGGTACCCCAAACGCCCACCTCCCCCTGTCCCCCTCCCCCAAAGGCGGAGGGGGAACGAAGAATGCGCCACCCGTGCTCCCTCTCCGCTCCTGGGGGCGGAGAGGGACGGGGTAGAAAAACGATTGAGCGCCGCCTGCCGGGGGCGCGCGACGCGTGCCCGGCCACTCTTATCCGTGCGTGTCTCCGAAGGTGGCTCAGAAGAGAGCGGAACGATCGTTCAGATTTGCAAATTCACGCCCTTCATTTGCCTCGTGACGTTACGGATCATATCCTCTGAAAATGCGACCGTTATGCATCAACAGAGCGTCGTATTACGAAAGGATAAAAACCGAATCTTAGAAAATATATGCGTAATTTTCTGTTGACTTATTAAGAATAACTCTCAATATTAAGTTACGGTATCGGCATATTGATGTCGAGGTTGTTCGCTAATTGTCGGTATTAGGGTAGTCGTACCTGTTGTTGCTGTGTGGTTGATTGGTTTTCTGGGGCGCGCCCGCGCGCTCCCAGGTGATCCCGGCAGGTACGGTTGCGCTGAATACCGTTCCCACTGGCACGAATCAGGGCTGACAGGCCGGGCGCCGCCTGGCGCGCGACGCGCTTCCGGCACTCAGCGGGATACGATCGTTACGGGAGGGGAACCAAGGGTTGTCCGCGCGCTCGAGCGCGCGGCGGCGCTACTCGATCCGCCGTCATCGATGCTCCTGGGGCGCGGTAATGAAGAGGCCTCGTCGGGAGGCCTCAAAGGAACACCGGGCCGCGTTATAACACGGCGATATGCGGGAAAACAACTGGGCTATATGACGATAATTTACTGTGATTTAGTCATATTTATAACCATCCGTTATTCGAACAGTTTATCAGACCGTCTGGCGGGTGATTACGCGCGGGTTCTCGTGATTCCGGCGCGTTACGCGGTGAAGCCGACACGGCGCGCGGTGATGACGGTGCGCTTGCCGTTTATTCGGCACTCGCCCTCGGGATGTGACGGCCATGCCGCGCCGTAGCACGCTGAGCTTGTGCGGGCGGGCGGTGGACCGGCTCGCGGTCGAGGGCGGGGACCGGATCTTCTGGGACCGGGAGCTGGCGGGCTTCGGCGTCCGGGTCTACCCCTCGGGGCGCAAGGTCTACGTCGTCCAGAGCCGGGCGCAAGGCGGGCCCAGGCGGGTCACGCTCGGCACCCACGGCGAGCTTACGACGACGCAGGCCAGGCTCCGCGCCGCCCAGGCCATCGACCGCATCAAGCGGGGCGAGGAGCCCGCAGCACCGCCTGCCCAGGCCGGCGCCACCATCGCCGACCTCGCGGCCCGCTATCTCAGCGCCCACGTGGCGCAGAACTGCAACGCCCATACCGCCGGCATCTATAGGGGCTCGCTCGAGAACCACATCCTGCCCGCGCTCGGCATGATGCCGCTTGCCATGGTCGAGACGGCGCACGTGGCGGCGCTCCACTATCGCTTACGGGAGACCCCACGGGCTGCCAACCGCGCGCTCTCCGTGCTCTCCAAGATGTTCTCCCTGGCCTCTGCCTGGGGCCTGGTGGCGGATGGCACCAACCCCTGCCGGGGGGTGCGCAAGTACAAGGAGAAGAAGCGCGAGCGCTTCCTCTCCCGCGAGGAGTACCGCAGGCTGGGCCAGGCTTTGGTGGAAGCGGAGGCAGAGGCGCAAGCGGGGATCGAGGGCGCGGTCTCGCCCTACGCCATCGCGGCGCTGCGTCTGCTCATGCTCACCGGCTGCAGGTTGAACGAGATCCTCACCCTCCGCTGGGACGATATCGACCGCACCGCAGGCGAGTTCAGGCTGCGCGACGGCAAGACGGGCGCGCGCATGGTTCCGCTGACCCCCACGGCAGAGACGGTGCTGGCAGGGGTCGCCCGTGTGCAGGACAACCCCTGGGTCATCGCCGGCAAGAAGCCCGGCACCCACCTCTCCACCATCACCGCAGACTGGTATCGCCT
The DNA here is from genome assembly GCA_022826345.1 of Alphaproteobacteria bacterium. The sequence continues at coordinate 14,662 of JAJDVB010000110.1, read as the reverse complement.
GCGCGCCCACGCCGGCCTCGATGACGTGCGCATCCACGACCTCCGTCACTCCTACGCCAGCCGCGCGCTCGCCGCCGGCGAGAGCCTGAGCATGATCGGCAAGCTGCTGGGCCACGCCGACATCCAGAGCACCGCCCGCTACGCCCACCTCGCGCGCGAGACCGAGCGTCTCTCTGCCGCCCGCGTCGGCGGCAGCATCGGTGCCGACATCGGTGCCGAAGGCAATGCCGATGGCACTGCCGATAAGGACGGCGGCTCAACATGAACGTGTCAGTGCCCCCGGCACTTCCCTCGGCAGTGCCCTCGGCGCTTCCCGCGCAGGGGACGATCACGGAGCACACCGTGGCGGCGCTCCCTGCCGGCAGGGACACGGTGGTGTGGGACCGGGCGCTCACCGGCTTCGGCGTCCGGGTCTATCCCTCCGGCGCCAAGGTCTATGTCGTGCAGACGCGGGGGCCCCAAGGCACGAAGCGCATCACCGTGGGCCGCCACGGGGTGATCGGTGCCGCAGAAGCCCGCCGGCGCGCGGCCCTCATCATCGCGCGCATCAGGGCGGGCGATGAGCCGGTTCCAGAGGCACAAAAGACCGAGAGCATCACCGTCGCAGCGCTGGCCCAACGCTACCTGCGCGAGCACGTGGCGGTGCGCTGCAAGCCGACCACCGCAGCCCAGTACCGGCTCGCCATCGAGCGCTACATCGTGCCCGCCCTCGGCACCCGTCCTGTCTCGTCGCTCGGCCGTTCGCAGGTGGCCGACCTGCAGCATTCACTCAGCGACCGCCCGGCCATGGCCAACCTGGTGATCGCGACCCTCTCGCGCATGATCGACCAGGGTATCGCCTGGGGCGTGGCGGGGGAGATGAGCAACCCCTGCCGGACTGTCCCAAAGTACCGGACACGCCGGCGCGAGCGCTTCCTCACCGATGCGGAGTTTCAGCGGCTCGGCCGCGTGCTGGACGAGATGGAGGCGGAGGGGTGTATCTCGCCTCATGCGGCGGCGGCGCTCCGCCTGCTGATGCTGACCGGCTGCCGGCGCAACGAGATCCTGACGCTGCGCTGGGAGGACGTGCATCTGCAAACACAGGAGCTCCATCTCACCGACTCCAAGACCGGCCCGCGCACGGTCTCGCTCTCGCCCGAGGCGGCGCAAGTGCTGGCCACCCTGCCGCGCCTTCCCGACAACCCCTGGGTGATCCCCGGCGCGAAGCCGGGCGCCCGGCTGTCGAGCCTGTTCGAGCCCTGGCGCCGGGTGCGCGCCCGCGCCGGCCTCGACGACGTGCGCATCCACGACCTGCGCCACAGCTATGCGTCACGCGCCTTGGCGCTGGGCGAGAGCCTGCCGGTGATCGCGAAGCTCCTCGGCCACGCCCAGGTCCAGACCACCGCCCGCTACACCCACCTCACGCGAGACGCCGTCAAAGACGCTGCAATAAGAGTCGCCAGAGATATCGCCGAGGACGTGCTTGAAGGTCATGCGCCGGACCGCGCCTCTGTGTCGCGAGGACCAGGCGGAGCGACGCGCATTGGTGTCGGGCGCATCACGCGGGGCGCCCTTCAGGGCCACGCGGTGCGCGGTCCCATAGTTAAGGAAGCGATGCGGGCATCGGCCGCGAGGATTGCGGCCGACATCGGGGCGGACATTCTCCCGCCGAGGCAGCAAGGCAATATCCCCGCGTCGTCCAGGTCCGACGCCGACACGACCGCCCGTGCCGCATGAGAACAGACAGGCTTGCCCGGCATAATCTTTCGCCCAACAATTCTATGCCGAGTGCGATTCCGCACTTGCATTCACCGCCCGCATGTGGCGTGCTTGCGTTGTGGCATGCCAGATGACAAGAGGGACGTCGTGACGGTGTGCAAAACAGCGGCGGTGACGGGGAGGATGTCCTGGAGGGTCAACGCGGTATGCGCGGGTTGACGGCACAGCAGATAGCCTGTATGGGCTTAGGTGCGTCGCCCGCCGATTCGGGGTTCGCCCCAGGCACGTTGCAAGACATTGCGATGACTATAGACACCGCGCGACTCGTCTTGGTAAACTCGACGCTGCAGTCCACAAACGAGGCCTCCCCGCCCCAATCCTGACACTTCCCCGCCATTCAGCCTAGTCCCCTGAATCCGTTAGTCTTTTCCTCTCTGCTCTTCCCGCAATTCCAATGCCCACCTTGCAGCCGCCGTCATCAAGGCGGAAGCAGTTGTGCTCGAGCTCCCGCGTGCTCCTGCGCGCTTCCAAGAGCGAGGTGCCGGGTTCGTCGTGAGAAGGCGTCGCGCCGGATCGAAACGAGAGCTGGATTCGCGACAACCGGATTCCGTCCCTGGCGGACGTGCGACAGGCCATGAACGCGGGCCGCCGCTCCTGGGGCGCTCTCGCGGAGGCGCCGGTTGCACCGGCAGGCGCGTGAATTCCAGGAAGTGCCGGCTGCGGCGAGCGACAGGATGCGAGAGCGTTTCCGTGAGAAACCGAAAGGCCCGCGACCGTCTGGCGTGGAGTCCCGCCGTCGCCTGCAGCGGCGCGGGATACCTGTGCGACAGCAACGACCCCGAAGACAGTGCTGCAAGAACCGCTGCCGGGTTCGGCCATGCCTTGATTGCTCCCGCCGGCAAACCCTGATTCAGTGCGGCGCACAGGATCCGGATAAGTCTCGCTAGACCTGACGGAGTTCGATTTCTAGTCGCATACCTACGGCTGCCGCAGCGCGCTTTAGTGTGTGTAGAGTGACTCCGTCGTTCTCAGGATCCAGCAGACGATCCAACTGAGAGCGGCTGGTATCCATGCGAGCAGCCATGCCTGTCTTCGACAGTTTCTGCGCCTCCATCGCCTGCTCCAACTTGTAGGCGAGAACGGACTTGACCGCCTGGTTCTTTGCCTCTTCGTAACTGTCATCTTCGCGTAGAAGACTCTCCAGAGTCGTCCCAACGCGAGAGTTGCGTTCACCCGTTTCGCTCATGATCCCTCCTCCGCCGTTCCGCCAGCTCGAGCTCCCCATGGGGCGTCGCCCGGCTCTTCTTGATAAAGCCGTGCAGGAGCAACATGACCCCCGTGGACACGGTGAAGATCACCCTGGCGCTCCTCCCGCCCGTCAGCTTGCTTCGAACTTCGAACAAACCGGCGTGGCCGGTCAGCGGCCGGCACAGGGACAGCCCGCAAAGCCACCCGAACTCGACTTTCATCAGGTCTCGGCCGATCAACTTTCGGTCTTCCGCGGACAACTCTCTTAGCCATTCACGTACTGGCTCGCGACCGCTAGCCAGACGAAAGAGCCGAGCAACGACGACTTTGTTGGGCGGCATCACGGAGCGCCTGTACCATATATGGTGCAGGCATGTCGAGCCGGCAGGGCACACTCCAAGCGCAGTTCACCGAACCCTTTGACCGCTTGCTGCACTCATGAATGTTGTTCGGCGTCGCCGTTTGACCCCCCGCCCAACATCAAAAGAAATCAATACATTACCACGCCGATCGGCGTCCAATGTGCGCGCCGAACAACAGTTCGCGCGGACAGCCCTTCGGGTCGCGTGCGGGACCGGACGGTGATAAGTTCGATACATGAACAATGACTTCATGGGATCGTTTCTGATCCGGATCGGGCTGTTTCGTTGCGTCTCGGTGCTGGCGGTAGTCGTGTCCCTTACGGCGATGATGCCCGGTTGTGCGGGCAATAGCGGGCAACCGGCACAGCCCGAAGATGTCAGGGCTCTTGCCGGTGTGACCGCGAACCACGGGCTCGATCCGGGGAGCCGCATCACTGTCGAGTCCGGCGCGGCCGAGGACCGTGGCAACGTAACCATCCACTGTCCGGCCGATACACCTGCATGCGAGGTCGTCGTCGGCGCCGACGGGAGCGTCGGCTACGACCCCTCCGGCGGCGTGCCCGCCATCGTGCTCCGGTCGCCGGCCACGGAAGCGGTCGAGGATCTGCTTCGGCGCAGGCTGTACGATTCGACTTGGCCCGTTGCGGTCAGCTTCGGGGGAGGGATTGCGACCTGCGAAGCATTGGGATGTCCGGTCGCGGACGCGATTCATGTCGACCGGCCTGCCGCAGGTGGTGCCCGCCACCCGAGTGACGATCACCGGCCCGATCTCTCGGGTTTCGAGCCCCTCCAGCCGCGCCGGGGGATTGCGCTGGCAAGCAAGGCGCGGACCGTGGTCGAAGGGCAGCGTTCAGCCATCCATCGGGCGTTAGGTGCCTGGATGGACCATGGGTTCTTTCTCGTGGAGACGTTCGCGATGCAAGGGGACGCAGGCTCCAGTCATTACCACTCCACCTGGTTCGGAGACGCGAGCCACTCCGGCCCGTTGACCTCGCCAAGCGACACGGCAACCTGGTCGGGCGTCATGTCCGGCGTGAAGGCCTCCCTGTCCAGCGGGCCCGGAGCCTTCGTGCATGGCGATTCGGCCGTCACCGTTTCCGGCATCGCTACAGGGGCCGGCGTCTCGGTCGATGTCGCGTTCACCAACATCGTGAACGAGGACACCGGCGCCGGCATCGGCGACATGGTCTGGCGCGGGCTACCTCTCCAGGGTAGGGAGTTCGGGACCGACGACGTGCTGTTCAACGACGGATCCGGATATTTCCGGGACGGAAGCTTCGGCGCCGGAGCACAGGGAAGCATTTACGGCCGTCTTTACGGCCCCGGCCACGAGGAAGCAGGCGGGCTGTTCCACCGCAACGGCATCGCGGGCGCATTCGCGGGCAAACGCGATCGGTAGGCGATCTCCGCGACTCCGCGTGGGCCCGCCGTCCGGGAGCAGTGCCTGAGAGGATATGCCTTCACCGACAAGGGAACGAGGGCGATCCAGTACGCGCCAGGCAAGACGCCAAATCCACGTGTGGTCCCTCCGCGCGGCTGTCACCCGACGCCCCATCGGTTTCCATCGCCCTGGGACTTCTATTCGCCCAGCCTCCGGTTGTAGCCTGCGGACAGAGTTCGTTCCTGTGTTACGAAAGCGCCGCTACTCCGGGGAACGCGTTACTTCGACGACGGCCGCGATCGGTCCACAACCTGGCTGCAGAGCGCTTACCAGGACGCTGTATCGGTTTAGACAGCGGAGCCCCTCGCGAATTTCACGGTGTGTGTAGATCGGCATTCAATATTGACCCAACTGATTGGCACGGCGGAGGTCGTCTCGGTGGTCAATAGGGGGACCCGCGCGGCTTCGTGCAGTGCCCCCGTCACGCGGAGCGAAGCCGTATGGGGAGTCGCATATGCTGAGCGGCTCTGCGACCGGCATAAGGCCCGCCTCGGCCTCGACCGCGGGGCGTGGTGCGCCATCGTCGGGCGCTCCATGGCCGCCGCCCGGGGCGGCGAGCCGCTTCACTGAGGTCCGCTGCCCGATGGCGCAATTGCCCCTGCAACGCGAACGGACGATCGACACCCCGCCGCGCTCCGATGGAATTCGGCGTGACAGCAGGGACGGAAACTGCGGCTGGAAAGCAGGCACCCGAGACGGGCGCCGCCAGCCATACCCGCGTCATGCCGGGTCGAGGATTTCCCGCGTCGCGGCCTTCTGGACGAACGCCGACCGCGTCATCCCCCGCATCTGCGCCGCCTCGTCCAGGGTGTCGAGGAACCCCTTCTCCAGGCTTAGATTCACCCGCACCACCCTCTTCCGGTCCCGAACGTAGGGAATCATCATGAGTACGGCGCCGTCTGCGATGTTCCCGGCAACCTCATCGCGCACGGCTTCCATGCCGCGAGGCGGCAAGGGCTCGCCGTCCTCGAAGAACAGGCTCAACGCTTCGATCGCGTTGGGAACGATTTCCTCGAAACTGTCGGCGGCCGAAAAGCATCCCGGAACCTCCGGAAACTGGATCCCGTAGGCGCTGCCCGGGTCCTTGTCGATGACGGCCACGTAGTGCATGCCTGCCTCCTCAGATCCAGCCGACCCGCCGCGCGATGCTCCGCGCAGTGCCTAACGGCAAGTCCTTCTTAGGGTGCGGAACCACCACGGTGATCTCGCCCTTCCTGAACTTGTGGTGAGAGCCCTTGACGCTCACGAGCTCGAAGCCTTCGGCCTTGAGACGCTTCACGATCTCGCGGCTGCTGCGAGGCATGCGCAACTATATACACACGATCGGCGTTCCGCGCAACCTGTCGCGTGGCGGCAGGGCACCCCTATTGCCGCAACAACACAGGCGCGACGCTAACGGTTGGCATCAGCGGCGGTGTTCAAGGCTAACGATCGCGCCTGTACATCCTCCTCTTGCCGCTCACAAGGAGATCAAATGAGCAGCGATCAAGCTTGCAAGAATTCGGCCCAGATATCGATCTGCGCTTGATCGAGCTCGGGTCCCTGGCGAATATCGTACACTGTGTTAGCCAAGTACTCGGGCTGCTTGTCCCAGCGCAGGGCCTTCTTCTCCAAATCGCTGAGCGCCGCATTCATATTGGTGGGCATTGCCCAGAAGCACTCGGCTGTGGCCAATCGCGCCTGGCCTTCGTTGCTCATGATGTACTGCAGGAACTTCAGCGCGAGTTCCTTCCGCGTGGAGTCCTCCAGGATCGTGATGGACTGCATCCAACGCGACGCACCCTCCTTCGGCACCATCCAGTCGAGCTGCGGCATTTCGGAAGCGGCCAACTGGGCAACGATGAACTCCGCACCGCCGCCGAGGATATCGATATCTCCCGTGGCGATCGCGGTCTGGCAGGTCACCACATCGGAGATGAGCGCGACGACCTTCTTTATCTTCAGCAGCTGTTCGCGGATGGGCTCGAGGTCGGCCATCGTCATGTTTTTTGGATCGCCGCCGTTGCACACCAGAAGTGTCTGCATCACCGGCTGATACCAATCGAAAATTCCGATGCGGCCGGCATATTTCTCGTTCCAGAGAACGGAGATCGTCTCCATATCCTCGACGTCGACTTTTTCGCGGTTGAAGGCGATCGACGAGTAGCCGAATTTCTCCGGAACAGCGATCATGTTGCCGTCCTTATAGTGGAACAGAGGCTCGCGCGTTTCCGGAAAGATACTGTCCATATCGAAATCGCTTTCCGACAGCACAGAGAAGTTTATCTGCTTCGCGACTTCCGGCACATCGTTCGAGTTGACGACCCAAACGTCCCAGTCGCCGGGCCCGGATTGCTCAAGCAGCGCGAGCGCGGCCCCAGTGCCCTCATAGTCCTTGAGATTCACGCGGACACCATGCTCTTCCTCAAACGGACCGATAAGTTTCGGATCAAGGTGATCGCACCAAGTCAAGACATTCAACTCGTCGGCGGCTGCCGCGCGTTTAGAAAGGATGGTCGGTGCGGCGACCGCGCCGGCCGCAATAGAGGCGCCGGCCTTCAAAAAACGTCGGCGCGTCAACGAGTGTCTTGCTGTCTTTTGATAGAGGTCAGTCATCTTGTTTCTCCTCCCTGCATCCACATGTCGCGATGCGTCGCCAGTGCAAATGCACCCATTCCTTGATTATTGTCTCATTCACGTCCCTAAAAACTTTTACCAGTATTAGCTCGAAATTGTGTCAAGCAACAATCTCAATCACCGCAAACTTTCATGCTGTTTATGATAACCGAAATACGAGTTGCCGGCAACGCCCATTGCGTATAGCTTCGTCTAGCGGCAGTTCAAGGAGAGCGGGATGACAAAAGTATCCGTGGCATGCCGCTTGGGGAGGTGTTGTTCTCGATACGTTCAGGATCGGGCGGTCGTCCGGCCAGCCGTGTTATCGTTGATCCCTCGGATGCAGGCGTTGCCAGCATCGTTGCGCCCCTGAGATCGGCGGCGGAAGGTTGGAACTCTGATAAGGAGCTGACACCCAAGGGGAGGTGAGAAATGACGAAGACGGTCGTTCGTGGCCGGTGGCTGATCTCCGATCCCTCTCTATTGCCGGAGGATGGCGTCATCGAGAATGGCGCGGTGGTGGTCGACGGCGACACCATCGAGGACGTGGGCGAGTACGACGCGCTAAGGAACCGCGCTCCCGAAGCGCAAGAAATCGGGTCTCAGTCCCATATTGTGATGCCAGGCTTGGTGAACGCTCACGACCACGGGCGCGGCATTGCGGCTTATCGGGTGGGAATGGCGGACGATTATCTGGAGCCCTGGATACTGGATTTCTGGTGCCTGCATCCGCTCGATGTTCGTCTCGACACGCTCTATAGCGCCATAAGGCTGCTTAAATCCGGCGTAACGACGGTTTTGCACTCGGGATATTCTCGCGATTGGAGCCAGCCAAAGACGGAGAATGACGCTCTTCTGAACGGCTATTTGGAGAGCGGAATACGAGTCGCGTTTGCTCCGTTCGCCATGGATCAGAACACATTCGTCTATCAGGACGACGAGACCTTTCTTTCCTCTTTACCGCAGCAACTTGCCGAGACGCTCGTCCAAACACTTGAGCGCATGAGTCCGCCTCAGGACTACGACTGGGCGGAGGACACGCGCACGCTTGCCGCACGCTACTCGGATAATCCACGCGTACGTATTCTGTGCGGGCCCACCGGGCCAGAGTGGTGCTCTCCCGAAATGCTACGACGATCGGCAGAGCTCGCCCAAGAGGTCAACATCGGCCTCCACATGCACTGCCTGGAGTCGCCGATCCAAAGAGACTATTTCAAGCGCATCAGCGGCAAGACCTGTGTGGAATATATCAACGACTTCGGCGTTTTGGGGCCAAAGACATCGTTGGCGCACTGTACTTGGCTCGGAGAAAGAGACATTGAGCTATGCGCAGAAACCGGCACATCGGCGTGTCACAATGCGAGCTCGAACATGCGCTTGCGGAACGGCATTGCGCCCATCACACACATGATCGAACGCGGCATGAATGTCGGCATCGGCATGGACAGTTTTTCTCTGAACAGCGACGATGATTTCTTGCGGGAAATGCGGCTGGTCGAGAACTTGCACCATATGCCGCGTGGAGGAATTGGCCATCAGCCCTGCCTGAGCGCGGCCGACGTGTTCCGCATGGCGACGATCGGCGGTGCGAGAGCTTCGACCTTCGGAGACGAGATCGGCGCCCTGCTGCCGGGGCGCAAAGCCGACCTGGTGCTGTTGGACCACGATGCTCTTGCCAAGCCCTATCTGAATCCAAGGGTGTCGGCGCTCGACGCGATATTGCGTCTGGGCAGCGCATCGCATGTAGACACTGTCATGGTCGGCGGTGAAATCTGCGTTGCCGAAGGGCGCTACCAGCGCGGTGACGAGGAAGAAATCGTCGCGCAACTCGTCGCCCTTGCGAAGCAAGAGCCACCCGCCCACTTGGCGCGCTTGTTCGAAGCGGCGCAGGCCGTACGTCCTTACGTGGCCGCATTCTTCGAACGCAACTATCCTCCCTCCGAGGTCGAGCCCTATTACACTGTGAACGGAAAACGCTGATTGTCTGAAGTGCTGCGGCGCGAAAGATTATCGAGGTGCGCGGGACGGCCAGCAGGTCTCTAACCGCCCGACGCTTCGGTAGAGAGGAGGCGCGGGGTTGGAGTTTCCTCGTTCCTGCCGTTCTTTGGATCGCGGCCTTTTTTACCGTCCCGCTTTGCATCATGATCGTGTACAGCTTTTGGCGTCGGGTTGGTACGGCGCTGTCGACCGATTTTACCATCTACAATTATGAACGATTCTTTACGCAACCCGCACTCACGAAGGCTCTGACCAACTCTTTGGAAGTCACGTCAATTACTGTCGTCGTCAGTATTCTTCTTGCTTACCCGCTTGCCTACATTCTGGCTTATCAGGTCCCGCGACAGTGGCAACGATTGGCTCTTGTTCTGGCAATTCTACCGTTTTGGACCTCTTACTTGGTGCGCTCCTACAGCTGGTTACTGGTTCTTGCCGAGGGCGGCATCGTTAACTCCGCACTTCTCAATATGGGGATGATAGATGAGCCGGTGAGGTTTGCGCACAACCGGGGCGCAACCATCGTCGGTTTCGTTCACTTCTTCACGATGTTGCTGACGCTGACCATCTTCGCAAACTTGGTGCAGATTCCGCGCAACTATCGCCTCGCGGCCGCCGACCTCGGCGCCTCGCGATTGAGCACATTCATCCGAATCACACTGCCTCTTAGCCTGCCCGGTGTGGCGGTTGGTGCGTTCCTCACCTTCGTCATCGCAATCGGCGATTTCATCACGCCGCAGATTCTCGGTGGCAACAAGGAACTGCTGATGCCGCAGGCTATCATGCTGCAAATTGGCCGGCGCGGAGATTTTCCCATGGCGACGGCGATGGGTATGTTGCTCATGGTTGTCGTCACGATCGTCTTTCTGGCGTGTGCCCGTTGGCTGCGCATGGAGCGCGTGTAGCCGTGCCCCGTGCCATTTTGGATACGCTGCGCTACCTACCGGCGGGCGGCTATGTCGCCCTCTGTTACGGCTTCATCCTTTTGCCGGTCGCGGTGCTTATTCTGTTTTCCTTTCAGGACGGTACGATCCCGGTGCCGCCGTTCAAGGGCGCGTCGCTACAGTGGTACGAGCGCGTCTTCGATAGCCGCCGCGTCATGGACGCGCTGTGGAATTCGCTTTCCGTTGCGGTGCTTTCCTCGGCCGTGGCGACGGCGTTCGGCTTCTTCGCCGCCTACGGGCTCGCCCGGCACCGCGTGCCTGGCGGCCGGGCGGCGCACTGGCTCCTCATGGCCCCGGTCAGTATTTCTTACCTGATTATCGGAATGGGGCTGCTGATTACCTACAACGAAATCGGCTTTCCCAAGTCGCTACTCGGCGTCGGTATGGGCCACGTGGTCATAAACCTGCCGATCGCATTCGGCATTCTCTACAGCCAAATGGGGGCGCATCAAGCGAACGCAGAAAGAGCGGCACGCGACTTGGGCGCGACGGAGTGGCAGGTTCTGCTCCTGATCACGGTTCCGATGCTCTGGCCCGCATTGATCGCCGCCTTCTGCCTCTCCTTCACGCTGTCGTGGGACGAATTCATCATCGCATTCCTGGTCACGCGGTTCGACGTGACGCTGCCTGTCGAAATCTGGAGCATGTTGCGAACCGGCCTGAATCCGATGACGAACGCGGCCGGCACGTTGGTATTCTTTATCTCGATGCTGCTGGTTGTCATCGTGGAACTCACGCTCTGGCGCAGGCGTCGGCGCAATGCCTGACAACGACACTCCTCAACTGGAGCTCCGCGACGTCACCAAGCTGTACGATCATGTGCGCGCGGTGGATGAGTTTTCTATCGCCGTTCGGCGCGGAGAGTTCGTGGTTTTGCTGGGACCCTCGGGCAGCGGAAAGACTACGGTACTCTCGATTATCGGTGGCTTCGTCGAAGCAACATCGGGCCAAGTGCTGATCGGTGGGCACGATATGACGCGCGTGTCGCCCGCTAGGCGACCCACGGCCACCGTGTTTCAAGATTACGCGCTGTTCCCTCATCTCAAGGTGGAGGGGAACGTCGCGTTCGGTCTGGCAATGCACCGGATGTCCCGGCGGGACAGGCCGGAACGAATTCGATCCGCGCTCGCGATGGTTGGCCTCGCGGACGTCGGAACACGGCGGATCGATCAGCTCTCCGGCGGACAACGTCAGCGCGTCGCGCTTGCGCGGGCCCTGGTAATCGAACCGGACGTCCTGCTCCTGGACGAGCCGCTCGGCGCGCTCGATCTCAACCTGCGCCGGCAGATGCAGGACGAGCTGGTTCGCATTCAACGGCAGATCGGGACGACCTTCGTTCACGTCACCCACGACCAGGATGAAGCAATGAACATCGCCGATGTGATCGTGGTGATGAACGGCGGCCGAATTGAAGACGTCGGCCCGCCGGAGCGTGTGTATCGCCGCCCCCGCACCCGCTTCGTCGCGAGTTTCTTGGGCTCGAGCAACCTCATCGGCGCGCGCGTCATCCATCAAGCGGGTGGCGAAGTGGAAGTCGAGTGCGGCATGGGGCGGTTCGTGGTCGATGGATCCGCGCAAGCCGGGCAGCAGGTGCTGCTTTCGATCAGACCGGAGCAAATCGGACTGGGGCAGCCGCACGACGACATGATCCTCCTGGGAGAGGGACGAGTGCGCGAGCGCACCTTTCAGGGAGCGCACGTCAGAGCGCGCGTCGTTCTGGATGCGAATGAGCCCATCGACCTCGAACTTAACCTGCCGCCAAGCACCGAGATTGCCGTCGGCGACGCGGTGCTGCTCGTCATTCGCAAAGAGGATATCGTTCTGATCGAAGATTAGTTTCTCGGAACCTGACGAAGTTGCGGAGGAGCGCCCCATGCCGAAGGAAACCGCCTCGATCCTGATTGAGAACGGCACCGTGGTCACGGTCGACCGGGACCGGCGTGTCATTGAAGGCGGCACGATTGCCATTTCCGGCGAGCAAATCGCCGACACTGGCCCGGCTGCCGTCCTTGCCGAGAGGTGGGAAGCGGAACACGTCGTCGATGCCAGGGGCATGGCGGTTCTCCCGGGCCTGATCAACAGTCACACGCATTGCACCCATAACCTGCTGCGCGGTGGGCTCTCGCAGGACCGGAACCTTTACGATTGGCTATTGAACGTGCTCTACGCCGGCCTCGCGCAATATTCCGGCGAGGACGCGCAGCTTGCCGCCAAGCTCTACTGTCTGGAGTCGATCCGCGGCGGTATCACCACCAGCGTCGATAACGCGGACTTCGGCCGCATAGACGCGCTCGCCGAGAACACGATTGAGACGTACCAGGCGCTTGGCGTCCGCGCGGTGTACGCGCGCATGTTTTACGACCATGACCCAAAGGGCGATGCCTCGCTGATGGAGGCGTTGGAACGCAAGGAGCCGACGGTCAAGCACGCCCCCAACTTCATCGAAGAGACCGACGAGGCCCTCGCGAGCATGGCCCGACTCATGCACAAGTATCATCAGAGCGCCGGCGGCCGTATCCAGGTATGGCCGTCGCCCGGCATCCCGATGTTCCTCACCGCCGACGGCATGCTGCGCGCCAAGCGTCTGGCTCAGGAGCACGGCGCCATGCTCTCGACCCACATTGCCGAATCGCCGGCGGATGCAGAGCTGCACGGCGTCAGTGCCGCGCAATACCTGTCCTACCTGGGCTATCTCGGCCCCGACTTGCTCGCCGGGCATTGTGTCTGGATGAAGGACCGGGACCTCAGGCTGCTCAAGAAGCACGACGTGCGCGTCGCGAATCTCGCCGTGAGCAACCAATATCTTGCCTCCGGCATCGCGCCGATCGCCAAGATGGTGAATCAGGGAATCACCGTCGGCATTGGAACGGACGACACCAATTGCAACGACAGTGCCAACATGCTCTCCGACATGAAGCATGTCGCCCTTTTGCAGAAAGCGGGCAATCTGGATTCCGGCGCGATGACTGCCGAAAAAGTGCTTGAAATGGCGACGATCGACGGCGCACGCGCGGTCGGCATGGAGGATGCCATCGGCTCGATCGAGGTGGGCAAGCAGGCCGACCTGATCGTGATCGATCTACAGCGCCCGCATCTGGTTCCCTGCCATCACATCCCGTCCGTTTTGGTCTATCAGGCAAACGGCAGTGAGGTCGATACGACAGTCGTCGCCGGAAGAATCCTGATGGAGGGCGGCCGCCTCACCGAAATCTCGGAGGACGAGGAACGGGCGACCCTCCACGCGGCTCAAAACGCCTCCGTCCGCATCGCGGAGCGCGCAGGCATGCGGTGGCGGACCGAGCGCGGATGGCCGACCTTGAGCGGGTAGACTGGCCTACCCCCGTCGACTGGTCCAAGTCGAATGTCAGTGCACTGCGGGTTTGCCAGCCAAGCTGGGTGGCCGGCGGAGCGGAGCGGGGCGACCAGCTTGGCATGATGATCGTTTCCGGAGCCGGCGGCCGGTACCGGCGGCTCTACGAGCCCGGCCGCTCGCCGGGGTCTGTGACGGAGGCACTGTGCTGGGTGCACGGGCGGAGAAGGTTCTACGAGCTCGCCGACATCGCCGCGAACAAGAGGCGCGGCAAGCGTGCGCCGCCGATCTCGCCGTTGGCGTTGGAGGCGGTGACGCGCAACGACGCGATCTTCGATATCGAGCGCACGATCAACGGCGAGACCGCCGAGCGGCGTCTCGCCGTGCGGCGGGAGCGAAGCGCACCGCTGGTCGCCGAGCTGGAAGACTGGATGCGCACGGAGCGCACCGGGCTCTCGCGCCACGCCGCCGCTGCCAAGGCGATGGACTATATGCTGAAGCGCTGGGATGGCTTCACCCGCTTCCTCGACGACGGTCGCATCTGCCTGACAAACAACGCGGCCGAGAGGGCGCTGCGCGCGATCGCGCTCGGACGCAAGTCCTGGCTGTTCGCGGGCTCCGATCGCGGCGGCGAGCGGGCGGCGGTGATGTACACGCTCATCGGCACCGCCAAGCTCAACGGCGTCGACCCCCAGGTCTGGCTCGCCGACGTCCTCGATCGCATCGCCGACCTGCCGCAGACGCGGCTGCACGAGCTCCTGCCCTGGCACTGGAAGGCTGAACGGCAACAGGCCTTGGCCGCTTAGCCTGCAGCCTACCCCGGATGCTTACGACCTTCGCACAGCCGGACTGAAGGAAGCATGATCATGGAAACGCTTGAACTCGATACAGGATTGAACGGGCTGCCCACCTGGAGGGCCATCTATGATGCTCCGGCCAAACTGAGCCTCAGCGTCCGGGCGCGGGCGGCTGTCGAACAGTCACATCAGACCATTGCCGGGATCGTCGACAGCGGCGAAGCGGTCTACGGCATCAATACCGGCTTTGGCAAAATGGCCGACACCTTGAT
>JAJDVB010000080.1 GCA_022826345.1 Alphaproteobacteria bacterium | reverse complement strand
CCGTGACGACGAGGACCGCCTGGTCGCGGACATGATCGCGCTGGCCCGCCAGTATGGCCGTTACGGCTACCGGCGCATCGCGGCCCTGCTGCGCGACGCCGGCTGGCAGGTCAACGACAAGCGGGTCGAGCGCCTGTGGCGACGCGAGGGGCTGAAGGTGCCCGAGAAACAACCGAAGCGGGGCCGTCTGTGGCTGAATGACGGCTCCTGCATCCGGCTGCGGGCCGAGCGGGCGGACCATGTCTGGTCCTACGACTTCGTGCATCACCGGACGTATGACGGCCGGGCCTTCCGCATGCTCAACGTCCTGGATGAGTTCACCCGCGAGAGCCTGGCCATCCGGGTCCGGCGCAAGCTCTCCTCGATCGACGTCATCGACGTGCTGACCGACCTGTTCATCCTGCGCGGCATCCCGGCCTGGATCCGCTCCGACAACGGCCCGGAGTTCGTCGCCGAGGCCGTGCGGCGATGGGTTGCTGCGGCGGGGTCCCGCACCGCCTTCATCGAGCCGGGCTCACCCTGGGAGAACGGCTATATCGAGAGTTTCAATGCGCGGCTACGCGACGAGCTCCTGAACGGGGAGATCTTCTACACCCTGAAGGAAGCCCAGGTTCTCATTGAATCGTGGCGGTGCCATTACAACGCGATCCGCCCGCATGGCAGCCTGGGATACCGGCCGCCGGCTCCGGAGACGATCGTCATGCCAAGCTGGCCGCCCGGCTCCGCTACGCTCCGCCGGCCACCCAGCTTGGCCGGGAAACCGGCAATGCACTAACATTCGAACTGGACCAGTCGTCGGGGGCAGGTCAGGAGTTGGCTGACGAAAGGCTCTGAGCCTGGCGGTCTCGCTGCTAGGTTCTGGGCCTTACCTCAAGCGACGCCGTGCGCCGCTGGAGACGCCAACTTCCTTCGCCATAGCTGCATCGGCGTCGCAACGCAGGATGCCGAGCATGATCAGTCTCTGTGGTTACAGGGCTCCACGGCATAGAACACGAAATTGAGCCCTCCGAGCCCACCGTGGGCAATTCCCTTGAACGGCCCGTGCCCGAGGCGAACCGCTCCTCGGAGAGTTATCGTGTCGGCATTGAGCGCTTCCGCAACTCAAGGGAGGCACGCGAGCTATTTGGCGACGAGATCTGCGCCGCTACGCGAGACTACCAAGATCGCGAATTCTGGGGACGGGTGACTGACGCGATCTCGATCGTTTTTCGAGATGGTTTGAACAAATTCCAAGCCAGTCATGATCGACACGATCAGCACGGCCCGATAACAACTCACTTGCCGTCAATGGTGGGCCGCTGGTTTGACAATTTCGGGCTGCCGGGCGCCACGCGCATATATATTGTGCCGCCAATCCCGCACACTCCGGGTTTCGAGAGCGCTCGCATTTTCGCAACGAACAGGTTCCCCACGTTTAATCTTTCCTGGATCGAACATGGGGGTGGGAGTCGGGTGTTCCTGTAACCTTCTGTACGAATTCGGCTTTTCAACATTGCTTGCCGCCAGCCCCACACCCTGCCCAACACGGTCGACTGGAACTTGGCAGATTTCCCGGGCCGAGGCGGCTCCAAATTGCGATCGATTCGTGGTGATGTATCTCAGGCAGGTGGTCGAGACCGGCACACGCGCGGAGGTGTTCCGGGCGCCACTCCACCCCTATTCGCGGGTGCTGCTGGCCTCCCACCTCTTCCCCGACATCACCGACCGGCGGGTCGACCGGCCCGAGCGCGTGACGCTCAAGGGCGAGATCCCGAGCCCGGTCTCGCTGGCGGAGGGCTGCTACCTGTATGGTCGTTGCCCGAACCAGGTGGAGCGTTGCCGCGCCACGCCGCAGGTGCTGGATGAGGTGTCCGCCGGCCGCTCGGTGCGCTGCTGGCGTGCGGTGGCCGGGGAGCTTCCGGGCTAGGATTGTGAGGAAACACGAAATGCAGGGGCAGCTGCGATGAAAGCGATCGATATCGTCGTCAACCCGTACACGCCGCAGGAGGTGGAGCAGGGCCAGACCGGCATCGACGCGGTCTTCCAGGACCAGATCAGGATGCCGGCAGAGATGCGCGGCGGCGTCACCGTCGACGACTACGTCGAGAAGATGAACCGCGCCGAAATCGAACTCTCATTGATGATCGCGGTACGTGCCGGCGACATGCGGCTTGCCGGCTCGTTCGAGATTTCCTACGAGCGGGTCCACGAGATCTGCCAGAGCCACACCACCCGCTTCGCCGGGCTCGCGGGCGTCGACCCCTACCGCGGCATGCAGGGCCTGCGCGACCTGGAATACGCGGTCAACGAGCTGGGTTTCGTCGGCGCCCACCTCTATCCGCACTGGTTCGAGCTCGCGCCCGACGACGCCAAGTATTACCCCTACTACGCCAAGTGCTGCGAGCTCGACGTGCCGATCATGATGCAGGTGGGTCACAGCCTGGTGTATCAGCGCGAGCGCCGGATGCGGAGCGTGGGGCGCCCCATCTGTCTGGATCAGGTGGCCTGCGACTTCCCCGAGCTCAAGCTGCTCGGCATCCACATCGGAATTCCCTGGACCGACGAGATGATCTCGATGGCGTGGAAGCACGAGCATGTCTACATCGGCGTCGATGCCTACGCGCCGCGCTACTGGCCGCCGCAGCTCGTCCATTACCTGAATACCTACGGTCGCCGGAAGGTGCTGTTCGGCACCGACTGGCCGGTGATCGATCCTGAGCGCGCCGTGGCCGAGATCGCCGAACTCGACCTCCGCCCAGAAGCCTACAAGGCGCTGATGCGGGAGAATGCGCTCCGCGTCTTCAGGCTGCCGCAGGTGGCGGCGGACGGTGGCTGAGGCCGCACCATGACCGAGCGCGACGGCGGCCGGCCCGCGACCTATCGTTCCGCGACCATCGCGACGGGTATCCGCACGGCGGCGCAACGCACGCCGGACAAGGTCGCGCTGCGCGAAGGGGAGCGCGCGCTCACTTACCGACAGCTGGTCGCACGGATCGACCGGGTGAGCGCCGGCGCCCGGCACGATCTCGGCCTCGTCCCCGGCGACAGGGTGATGCTGCTCGCGCTGAACCGCCTCGAATACATCGAGGTTGTGGCCGGGTTCTCGGCTATGGGAGTAGCGGTCGCCACGATCAACACGCGGCTCTCGGCGAAAGAACTGGAAGTGATCTGTCAGGATTGCGGGCCTCGCGTGCTGGTGGTCGATGAGACCTGCGAGGAGCTTGCCAGGAGCGCGGCGCTGGAGGGGATCGAGCGCGTTCTGGTATTGGGCGGGAGCTATGACGAGTGGCTGGCCAGTGCGGCGCCAGAAGAGCCGGACGAGACACCGGAAGAATGGCAGCCGTTCGCCATCTCATACACCTCGGGCACCACGGGCACGCCCAAGGGCATCGTGCTGTCCCACCGCTCGCGGGTGCTCTCGTGCTTCGGCATGGCGGCAGAATACGGATGCTACGGTCCGGACGACACCCATCTCGCCTTCGCGCCGCTGTTCCACGGTGGCGGCTTCGTCTTCGCGTTGGCCGCTGTCTTCTTCGGCGGCTTTTGCGAGCTCATGCCCCGGTTCGACCCGGAGCTGGTGATGAAGCGGCTCTGCGACGACCACTTCACCGGCACCTTCATGGTGCCGACGCATTTCCACGCCATCCTCAACCTGGGCGAGGGCGTCCTTTCGCGCTACCGCGACCACGGGCTGACGGCGCTGGTCTCCAACGCGGCGCCGCTCCCGCAAGTCACCAAGGAGAAGATCGTCGCCCAGTTCGGCGAGGGCGTGCTGCACGAGACCTACGGCTCGACCGAGGCCGGCATCGTCACTAACCTGCGCCCGCCCGATCAGCTCCGCAAGAAGAGCTGCGTGGGCCTCCCGTTCGTCGGCAACCGCATCCGCCTGCTCGACGACGAGGGCAACGAGGCCGCGCCCGGCGATGTGGGCGAGCTCTTCAGCACCTCGCCCTATCTCTTCAACGGCTACTGGAACAAGCCCGAGGAGACCAAGGCCACGATGCGGGGCGACTGGGTCTCGGCCGGCGACGTGGCGCGGCGCGACGAGGAGGGCTACGTCTACATCGTCGACCGCAGGAAGGACATGATCATCTCCGGCGGGGTCAACGTCTATCCGCGCGAGGTGGAGGACGCGCTCTCGCGGCATCCGGCGGTGCGCGAGGTGGCCGTGGTCGGCGTGCCGGACGAGTACTGGGGCGAGCGGATCAAGGCTTTCGTGGTGCCACGGCCGGACTCGCAGCCCTCGCCCGATGAGCTGATCGCTTACGGCAAGGAGAACCTTGCCTCCTTCAAGGTCCCCAAGGAGGTCGATTTCATCGACGCCCTGCCGCGCAATCCGGGCGGCAAGGTGTTGAAGCGGGTGCTCAGGGAAACGGGCGCGTGAGCGGCGCCGGCAGGATCGAGCATCGCTTCGTCGCTTGCGGCGAGCGCCGCGTCATGGTGCGCCGCGCCGGCAGCGGCCCGTCGGTCGTGCTGCTCCACGAATCGCTGCACACCTCCTCATGATCGAGACGCTGGCAGAAGGCTCTCACGGGGTCGAACCAACTGGAGGCAGCATCCGCTTTGAAATAGCATTCGTGCTGGAATACTGAGTTAGCGCCGATCCTGCCTGCGTATACTGCCACGCTTGGCAGGGGCGGCAGCCCTCCAGAGTTACTTTGGCGGTACGGCGGAATGAAAGACTCGGGTCAACTCTACGCAAGCGACTTTCGCATTGGTGACAGGGTCGAGGGCGCCGCCAGCGAGGTTACGGAGCACATGCTTCGCCAGTTCGCCGAGATGACCGGCGATGCCCATCCAATTCACTACGACGAAGAGTACGCGCGCAGCACGCGCTTCGGTGCCCGTGTCGCTCACGGTCTCATGCTCATGTCCCTGACCGCCCTGGGCGCGACCCGGCTGTCGGAGCGGCTGGAAGACTCGATGGTCGCCCTGGCGGAGCAAGGTTGTCGCTTCTTCAAGCCGGTCTTTCTGGGCGACCAGTTACACTCCGCGTTGGAAGTGGAGGATGTGGTGCATAAGCCGGCCAAGAATATCGGTGTCGTGCGCTTTTGCGTGACTCTTACGAACGGGAGCGGTGACGTCGTTCTCGAAGGCCACCACGTCTATCTGCTGCGCGACAAGAAACCCGCTTGAGCCATGGCCAGACCGAGCTATCAAGAGGTCTGCGGCTCGTTTGAGTGGTGCAACGTACTGCACGCGCTCGGCTGGGAGGGCCGCACCGACATCAACATCGCGGAGACAATCGTCGACCGCAATGCGCACTCTCATGGCGTGGCTCTCTATTGGTACGGAGCAGGCGGCGAACAGGAGGTCATCACCTTCCGGGAACTCGCTGTGCTCACGGGTCGTTTCGCCAGTCATCTCGCCTCGATCGGAGTGGGAAAGAGCGATCGCGTCGTCGGTGTCTTGCCCCGAGTGCCGGAAACGCTCATCGCCATGCTGGGATGTTTCAAGGCCGGAGCCGTCTACGTTCCGGTCTTCACGGCATTCGGCCCCGATGCCATCCGATTCCGCATCTCGGACAGCGGGGCGAAGGCCATCGTGACGCACCACAGCGTCCGCGACCGTCTGCCGGATCTGCGCGAGGACGGGGTGAGCGTGATCACTGTCGCGGGCGTTCGCGGTCGCGGCATTCGACGGGGCGACATCAGCTTCTGGCAGGGCCTCGACGGTGCAGCCGAAGATTTTGAGCCTGTCCCCTGCCGGCGCGACGAAGCGGCCGTGATCCTGTACACCTCGGGCTCTACCGGGCAACCCAAGGGCGTCAGGCTGGCCAACAACTTCGTTGCCGCGATGTGGCCCTATATGGAATTCGGGCTCGCTCTCAGGCCCGGTGACATGTTCTGGCCTACCGGGGACCCGGGCTGGGGATACGGCCTGGTCTGCTACATGGTGGCCATGGCCATGGGCGTGCCCGTGATGTGTGTGGAAGCTCCACCAACACCTGAGGCGGTGCTGACACTGCTGGAGGAGCAACGCATTACCACCTTCGCTACGGTGCCCACCGTGCTGCGCGGCGTCATGGCTCTGGGCGAGGAGGCGGTGTCCGACCGCAATCTCGCGCTCCGGTGCGTGGGCAGTTGCGGCGAACCCCTGAACGCGGAGGTCGTCGACTTTTTCCGAAGGGTCTGGCAGCTGACGCCCCTGGACCACTACGGATCCAGCGAATTCGGGATGCCCGTCGGCAACTACCAGGCGCTCGAGCTTGCCGTGAAACCCGGCTCGATGGGCCGACCGATGCCGGGACATGTCATGGCCATCGTCGACGACGACGGCAACGAGCTGCCTCCCGAAACGGTCGGTCACATCGGACAGCGCCGCACGGCAGAGGGATACTATTCGCTCGGCTACTGGAACGATGCAGCAAGACCCGATGGCGAGTTCCGAGGTGATTGGCTGGTCGCTGGCGACCTCGGGCGGAAAGACTCAGACGGATACTTCGTGTTCGAAGGCCGCTCCGACGACGTAATCAACAGCGCTGGCTACCGCATCGGCCCCTTCGAGGTGGAAAGCGCGATTCTCCGACATCCTGCGGTTGCAGAAGCCGCGGTTGTCGGCAAGCCCGACGAGAGACGCGGTGAAATCGTCACGGCGCATGTCGTACTGAGGCCCGACCATCGCGAAACACCGACCTTGCGGCAGGAAATTGTGGATGTCGTGAAGGCGACCCTCGGCAAACATCAATTCCCCCGCGAAATTACATTCGTCGAAGACCTGCCGAAGACGGAGTCCGGAAAGATCCAACGCTTTCACCTTCGTCAAGTCTCGTAGCTGCACGAGGAGAGAGAGGTGACGACCGTCTATGAGCCGATATATCCTTGGGAGAAGTGGTCCGACCGGCTGACCTTTTCGCCGGCGGTCCGTGTCGGTGACCTTCTTTTCATTTCCGGCCTGACCGCCACGGACGAGAATCTGGACATCGTGGGGCCCGACGACATTGTCGCGCAGACACGTCATATCTTTTTCAAGATGGGCGACATTCTGGCGGCTGCCGGTGGGGGCTTCGACAACGTCGTCGAGACGGTCGATTACTTCGTGACGCTGGAGGGCTATTCGAAGACGGCCGACGTGCGCCGAGAGTTTTTCAAGGGGCCGCCCTACCCGGCAGCGACCGGCGTACAGGTGGCACGTTTGATCCGTGACGACGCCCTTATCGAGATCAAGGCGCTCGCGGTTCTAACGTCGTAACGGGAGCCGCGCCTCCTGCCTCGGCCTCGACCTTGGCACCGAGATAGGCCCGTTGCACGCGCTCGTCAGCGGCGAGCGCATCGGCGTCACCGTGCATCACGACACGCCCCGTCTCCAGCACATAGCCGACGTCCGCAAGCTCGAGCGCGAGCCGGGCGTTCTGCTCGACGAGGAGAATGCCGATTCCCCTTTGGCGTAACTGGCGCAACGCCGCGAAGATGTCTTCGACGACGGTGGGGGCAAGCCCCATCGACGGCTCGTCGAGAATGAGGAGCTTGGGCTGCGCCATCAGCGCGCGGCCGACTGAGAGCATCTGCTGCTCGCCGCCCGAGAGCGTGCCGGCCGACTGATTCTGACGTTCGCGCAGCCGGGGCAGGAGATCGTAAACCTCGTCGAGATCGCGTTGCTCCTCGCGTCGCGTCCTCCGTCTTCCGTAGCCGCCCAGGCCGAGATTGACCCGGACGCTGTGATTGGGGAAGAGCTGCCGGCCTTCGGGCACCTGTGCGATTCCGAGGCGCACGATCCTGTGCGGGGGAGACCGGGTGATGTCGTTCCCCTGCCAGCTGAGGCGGCCCTTTCGAGGGTGGTAGATGCCGCTGATCAGGTGCACCAGGGTCGTCTTTCCTGCGCCGTTGGCACCGATCAGAGCGACAACGTCGTCGGCGACCTCGAGCGAGACGTCGCTCAGGACGTCCGTCCTTTCGTATCCGAAGAAAATGTTGGCGATCTCTAAGATGAGCCCGCTCCCGTGCCGAGATAGGCCTCGATGACCCCCCGGTCCTCCTGCACTGCGATAGGCGGCCCGCTCGCGATCACCTCGCCGAAGTTGAGCACGATCACGTGACGCGAGACCTGCATGACGAGGTCCATCTTGTGCTCGATGAGGAAGACAGTGACTCCCCGGTCCCTGATTCTTTCGATGAGCCGTGCGAGCCTCTCGCTTTCCTGCAGGTTGAACCCGGCGGCCGGTTCATCGAGGAGGATGCAGCGAGGCTCCAGTGCAAGCGCGCGGGCGAGGTCGACGAGGCGCTGCTCCCCGTAGGGGAGGTCGATAGCCGGCAACGAGGCGCGAGCCTCGAGGCCCACAAAGGCGAGGCACTCGCGCGCCATTTCGGTGGTCCGCTTCTCCTCGCGGCGCACCCATGGCGGCTTGAGCATGGATGCGAACAGCTCTCCACGCGATCGCGCGTGTCGTCCCACGCGCACGTTGTCGAGGGCGCTCAACCGCGAGAACAGGCGGATGTTCTGGAACGTGCGGGCGATTCCCAGCTCGGCGGCGATCACATGGGGTTGAAGCCTGTGCACCGGCCGGCCGTCAATCCGAATTTCGCCGGCGCTCGGTCGGTCGAGCCCACTGATGAGGTTGAATATGGTCGTCTTTCCCGCGCCGTTCGGGCCGATCAGCGCGGTGATCGATCCGGTCTCCACTCCGAACGACACGTTGCGCACTGCCTCAAGCCCGCCGAAACGCCGGGTCAGGGCGTGGCAGCTCAGGATCGGGGCCTCGCCTGCGTCTGCCATCTCAGGCGTCCTTGCGCGGGCGCGCTGCCGCAGCGCCGCGAAGCATCGCCGTCAGACTTCGCGCAATCGCCAGCTCGGTGAGTTGCAGCACACGGCCGATACCACCGGGAAATAGTATGATCAGCAGGATGAGGGCGACGGCATAGGCCGTCGGGCGGTACTCCTCGTACTGGCGCAGGAACTCGGGCAGCGCGGTCAGGATGATCGCGGCGAAGACGGTGCCGCTGACGCTTCTGAGCCCGCCGACGGCGACGACGACGAGCAACATCACCGATTCGAGAATGCCAAATCGGAGGGGTGCGAGCCCGCCGAGATAACTCGCGTAGAGACTTCCCGCCATGCCGGAAAGCATGGAGGCAAACACGAAGATAGCGATCTTGTAGCGCGCGACATTGATGCCCATTGCGCTTGCCGCCACCTCGTCGTCGCGAATCGCCGCTAGCGCCCGGCCGACGCGCGAATGGAGCAGGCTGATCACCGCCGCAGTTGCCACGGCGGTAATGCCCCAGATCACGAGATACTTGTCGTGCGGCGAGAGGATCCTGAGACCTGCGAAATCAATCGGCGGGATGCGCAGCATGCCGAGGGGACCGCCGATTATCTCGATCTCATTGATGAGGCCGAAGACGATGCCGCCGAACGCGAGCGTCGCCATCGCCAGGTAGTGGCCGCGCAGGCGGAGCGCGATATAGCCCACGAAAAAGCCAAAGACCCCAGCCAGGAGCATGGCAACGACGAAGGCTGCAAGAAACGGCCACCCCTCGAGCTTGAGGAGCGCGCCAGAGGTGTACGCGCCGACGCCCATGAAGCCGACCTGACCGAGCGAGATCTGACCGGTGCCGCCGAGCAGAAGATTGAGCCCGATCGCCTGCAGGGCGATAAGACCGGCGAGCGAGAGGACCTGCAACTGATAGATGTAGTCGAATGGCGCGACGGCGCCGAACGTGAAGATGGCGACGAAGGCGAGCGTGAGGCTGACGTATCCGTGGCTTCTCATCGCTCAGCCAATGCGCTCCCGCGGGCGGGCGAAGATGCCGCTCGGCCGCAACAAGAGAATGAGGAGAAGCAGCGCGAAGGCCACGGGATCGCGGTAGCCGTAGGAGATCAGGCCCGCGGCTAAGCTCTCTATGACGCCGACCAGAACTGAACCCGCGACGACGCCGACCGAGCTGTGAAGCCCGCCGATCATGGCGCCTGCGAACGCCTTGACCGCGATGGGCATGCCGATCGAGCCGCCCGCCAGTGCAAACGGTGCAATGAAGGCGCCACCGAGAACGGCAAGTGCCGTGGCCACGCCGACCGCGTGAAGCCGCATCGCCTTGACGTTGATGCCGCTCAGCTTGGCGCCAAGTTCGTTGTCGGCGGAGGCGATGAGGGCCTGGCCGTGTCGGGTCCGCTCGAAATAGACGTGCAGCAGAGCCACGACGGCGATCACGAGGCCCCAGACCCAGAAACGATCCTCCAGCACGCGCAGGCCCCACAGCGTGATCACCTTGTCGCGATCGCCGCCAAGCGAGTACGGGAACGGCACGGCGGGAAGGCCCCAGAACAGCCCGTGCCCGTGATAGAGCAGGAGCGCCACTCCCACGGTGGCGATGATCTGCACGACCTGCTCGCGGCCGTAGGTGCGGCGAAGGATCCCCCACTCATAGAACCAGCCGAGCGCAAAACCCATGATCGTGGCGACAATGATCGCCGCCCACAGGTTCTCGCCAACCAGGCCTATGACGGCCAGAACGAACAGGCCGCCTAGCGCTACCTTTTCACCTTGTGCGAAGTCGATCAGGCCGGTGGCACGGAAGATGAGATGGTAACCGAGGGCGACAAGCCCGTAGACCATTCCGATGGTGATTCCGGAAACGAGCAGCTGAAGAACGCCCAACCGTGATCTCCTCAACGATGCCGGCCGCCGGCCTCTCCCAACCACGGCGGGTCATCAGAGGAACGAGCAGCTTCAGAGCGGCAAGTTGTCCTCAGTCACCATTCGTGCGGAGGCGGGAAGCCGGACCGCCGGCACCGTCCTGCGGCGGATGCTCCCTGCCCCCTGGTTCGCCTCACAACGCTCGGGTCTATTGCGCCGCCGCGCTTACGCCCGCGCTTGGGTTGGGCTGGACCTTTGCGAGGAACTTCTCCGAGGAAATGACGTCGCCCATGCCGTAGCGGAAAGTGTGCAGCGCGCCCTTGTGCATCAGCTCGTCGACGGCTCCGGTGCAATCCTCCAGAATCACGGGCTTGTAGTTTCGAAACAGCGCGTCGCGCACGGTGGACTCGACACAGATATTGGTCGTGACCCCCGTGATCACGGTCATGGTCGTGCCCAGGTCGCGCAGGATCAGGTCAAGATTGGTCTCGTAGAACGCGCTGTAGCGCTGCTTGTCGATAATGTACTCGCCGTCGACCGGC
This sequence comes from Alphaproteobacteria bacterium, assembly GCA_022826345.1. Next base: position 1,956 of record JAJDVB010000080.1, on the reverse strand, counting down.
GCGAGTGCGTCGAAGATATCCGCGTCCCACGTCCCGGCCACCATGGCCTGAATCTGATGGCTTCCCGGAAAAAGATCTTCGAATAGGCCGGCGTCCTTGTAGTCCGGCCTGAGCCAGTAACGGGTAAAGATCACAGGGATCTCCAGCTCGCGGCAACGCTGCAGCACCCTGCGCAGGGGCTCGACAGCAGAGATGCACTGGTCGATGTCCAGGCCAAGCTGGCACATAAAGCCCCGCTTGTCGCAGAAGCCGTTCTGCATATCGATGATGATCAACGCCTTCTCTTCGGCGTTGATGTCCCAATTCGGCTCTGGCATGGCCCAACTCCTACGCTTGCTGCGCCAATGTCGACGATTCCGTTACATCGAGACCCACTGACCGTTCTGAAGCACGATCGGCTTGTACGCCTCGGCTGACATGCCGTGGTGATTGTCCTCAGTGATGTGGTACTGGCCCGAGACGCCCTTGTGCTCGACACCGATCATCGCCGCAGCCACGGATTCAGAATCGGTCTTGCCCCCGGCGCGCTCCACCGCCTTCGCCCACAGGTGGACACCGTCATAGCTCGTAGCGGCGAACGGAATTGGAAAGTTCCCGAACTTCTCGTTGAACGCCGTCAGGAATGCCTGGGTCTCCGCATCCGGGTTGGCATAGTCCACGACGCTGAACGCCACGGCGCCCTCGGCGGCCGCGCCGGCAATCTCGGCGGTGTGTGGGCTCGGGATGCACAGATTGCCGACAATCGGCGCGTTCTCGCCGGCCTCACGCAATGCCTTGATGAATTGCGCGTCGGCGACGGCGCATGAACCCCAGATCAGGATAGCGTCGGGGCCCTCTCCCTTGAGCCGGTTGGCCTGCGCCGTGAAGTCGATATCGGTTTCGCCCCATTTTTCTTCCGTGACGACGTTTACACCGTGCTTCTCGGCCATCTGTCTGATGAACTTGTTGCCGTTCACGCCGTAGGGAACATTTGCATAGGCAATTGCGATGTTCGCGGCATTGGCATGGCGTTTTGCATGGAGAACCATGGCCTCCGCGTTGATCCCATCGCTCGGCAAGGACATGAAGATGTATGAGGTGCCGCGCCACACGTATTCCTGCGCGATGAAGCCGATCATGAGAACGCCGTTCTGCTCGAAGACGGGCGTGATCATCTCACCTGTCGGAGTCACTGTCGGCCCAAAGCTGACTTCGACCTTATCTTCATAAATCAATCTGTTGGCGAGTTGCACCGCCTTGACCTGATCGCCGCCGTCGTCGTAGACGACCAGCTCGATCTGCTTGCCTCCCACGCCGCCGGCAGCGTTGATCTGCTCCACCGCGAGCTCGATTCCCTGACGTTCGGGCACACCTATCGAGCTGAAGATGCCCTCGATCGACAGAATTGCGCCGGCCTTGACGGTATCCGCCGCCTCCGCGCGCAGGGTGCCGGCCACACTGGCAGCCACGATGGCACCGGCGGTCACCACCGCGCCCGCTGTCCTCAGAAAGCCTTTCATAGCGATACCCTCCCCGATTGCAGCGCCGCGTATTTCATTGTCGAAGTGCCACGGTCGCCAACGGGAGCATGATAGGGAGAGCGGTCCAGTGGGATCAACCGGAACTTGACAGACCTCGCAAACCGCGGCAAACACCACTTATGGGGTCGACTGAAGCTAATTTCACGAGTGAACACTGAATTCAAATATTAATCAGTGGATTAGGGCACATCTACTGCCTTTCACACGGCCTATGGATATAGCAAACTTTTCAAGTCGCAACGGAACGGTGGGCAGCACGCAAAGTGCATCCTCTTGACCGGTCCAGGGCTGCACCCTAGTACTACAGTTGCGTTTACAGTCGTTTCTTGTAGTGAGAAACAGCTGCTGAGGCTTGGTGTTGTCGTCGCCATAGAGACCACTGGATGATGTCGGAAGCTCTGTGCGACGGTTTGACTATCAGGCGGGCGAGAAGGGT
>JAJDVB010000075.1 GCA_022826345.1 Alphaproteobacteria bacterium | reverse complement strand
ATGCCCGCAAGCCGCCGAACGCACCCCCAGCGCCGCCGCCAGCGGGCCGCGAAGCTCAAACCGCACCACCACTAACCCGAGAAAACCAACCAAACCCACCAAACCGGCCGCAAATGGTGACTTCTTCAGCAGCCTGCTAGCCCTGCCGCGAGAGGGTGCGCGCTACCGCGTCGGACCAGCGGGCGCGGGCCGAAGCGGGATCGCCGCGGGGCGAGAACCGCCGGGCCGGTCTGCGCGGCGCCTCGGCCGGATCGGAGAACACGCCGACGCCCAGGCCCGCCAACACGGCCGCGCCCCAGGCCGTGGTCTCGGTGACGGCCGGGCGTTCGACAGCTACGCCCACCACATCGGCCAGGGTCTGGGCGAACCAGTCGTTCGCGCTCATCCCGCCGTCGATCCGTATCGACGCGGGTCGGACGCCGTCGGCGGCCGCCGCCTCCAGCAGGTCGGCGGTCTGGTGCGCCGCGGCCTCCAGCGCAGCGCGCGCGAGCTCGGCCGGGCCTGTATCGCGGGTGAGCCCGAAGAGCGCGCCCCGCGCATCCGCGTCCCACCAGGGCGCCCCCAGGCCGACGAAGGCCGGCACCATGACCACGCCGCTCTCGCCCGCCTCGTGGGCCAGCGCCTCCGTCTCCGCCGCGTCGGCGATCACGCCCAGCCCGTCGCGCAGCCATTGCACCGCCGCTCCCGCCACGAAGACAGCGCCTTCGAGCGCGTAAGTGGTCCTGCCTTCCAGGCTGAGTGCGATGGTGGTCAGCAGCCGATGGCGCGAAGCGACCGGCTCAGTGCCGGTATGGGCAAGCAGGAAGCAGCCGGTGCCGTAGGTGCTCTTGACATCACCGGCCCCCAGGCAGCCCTGGCCCAGCGTCGCCGCCTGCTGATCGCCGGCCATGCCCGCCACCGGCACGGGCGCGCCCAAAATGTCCGTGGTGCCGAAGCCCGCGGCGTTGCCGCGCACCTCCGGCAGCACGGACTCGGGGACATCGAAGAGCGCGAGCAGCTCCGGACTCCAGGCGCAGTCACGGATATCGAAGAGGTTGGTGCGCGCGGCGTTGGTGGCGTCGGTCGCGTGGACCCGCCCGCCGGTCAGCCGCCACACTAGGAAGCTGTCGACCGTGCCGAAGGCGAGGTCGCTGCGCTCGCGCGCGCCGGGCAGGGCATCGAGCAGCCAGGCGAGCTTGGTCGCCGAGAAGTAGGGGTCGATCAGGAGGCCGCTGCGCTCGGCAACGAAGGGCTCCCGCCCCTCCGCCCGAAGCCGGTCGCACACCGGCGCCGTGCGCCGGTCCTGCCAGACGATGGCGTTGTGCAGGCAGGCGCCGCTCGCACGGTCCCAGAGCAGCACCGTCTCGCGCTGGTTGGTGATGCCGATGGCGGCGGGCAAGGCGTCGCCGGCCGCCTCGCGCAGCACCTGGACGCTGGCCTTCCAGATCTCTTCCGGGTCGTGCTCCACCCAGCCGTCCGCCGGGTAGATCTGGCGCAGCTCCCGCTGGGCCACTCTGAGCGGCGTGCCGGCGCTGTCGAACAGGATCGCGCGGGTGGACGTGGTGCCTTGGTCGAGGGCGAGGAGCAGCGGACCGGACGCCATGGCGGTCATGCTAGCCCGCATGTCTCGCCAGGGTCACGGCCTGCGCGCTGGCGGTGTTCGAACGGGAGACTATATGGTCACTCATGGGTGTGAAGGGTTCAGCGCCGCGCACGGTCGACCTGCTGGTCATCGGCGGCGGCATCAACGGCGCCGGCATCGCGCGAGACGCGGCGGGGCGCGGCCTCGACGTGCTGCTGTGCGAGCAGGACGATCTGGCGGCGCACACCTCGTCGGCCAGCACCAAGCTGATCCACGGCGGGCTTCGCTACCTGGAGCACCGCGACTTCCGGCTCGTACGCCAGTCGCTCCGCGAGCGCGCGGTGCTCCTGCGTAACGCCCCGCACATTATCTGGCCGATGCGCTTCGTGCTGCCGCATCACGCGGGCCTCCGTCCGTGGTGGATGATCCGCCTCGGCCTCTTTCTCTACGACCATCTGGGCGGGAGTGGCCCGCTGCCGCCCTGTGCGAGCATCGACCTCCGCAGCCACGCGGGCGGGCGCGCGTTGCAGGGCCGCTATCGCCGGGCCTTCGAGTACTCGGACTGCTGGGTGCAGGATTCGCGGCTGGTGGTCCTCAACGCCCGCGATGCTCACGTTAGGGGAGCGGAGATCCGCACCCGCACGGCGTGCGTCTCGCTCGCGCCGGATGGCTCGGGCTGGGCGGCGGTCCTTGCTGACCAGGAATCGGGCGCGCGCGGTACTGTCGCGGCGCGGGGCGTCGTCAACGCGGGCGGGCCTTGGGTGGGCCAGGTCCGCGCGCTCGCAGGCGGCGACGCGGCAAAGCACAGGGTCAGGCTGGTCAAGGGCAGCCACATCGTGGTGCGCAAGCTCTTCGACCACGCTCATCCCTACATCTTTCAAGCCGGCGACGGCCGCGTGCTGTTCGCGATCCCCTACGAGGAGGATTACACCCTGCTGGGGACCACCGATGTCGAGTTCGAGGGCGCGCCCGGACGGGTCGAGATCACGCCCGAGGAAATCGACTACATTTGTGCCGCCGCCAACGACTACTTCGAGACCCCCGTCGCCCCGGACGACGTGGTGTGGACCTACTCCGGCATCCGTCCTCTGTTCGACGACCACGCCGAAAACGCGAGCGAGGTCGCCCGCGACTACGTGCTGCACCTCGACCCGGCTCCGGCGCCGATGCTCTCGGTATACGGCGGCAAGATCACGACCTACCGCAGGCTCGCCGAGCGGGCGGTGGACATGCTAGCAGGGCCTCTCGGCGCTAGTGGATCGCGATGGACGAGCGACGCGCCTCTCCCCGGCGGAGACATCCCCAACGCCGACATCGGCGAGTTCACCGCGCAATGCGCCGCGCGTTACTCATGGATGCCGGAGCGGCTTCTCCGTCACTTCATCCGCCACTACGGCACCGACATCCATGCCCTGCTCGCCAGCCGCAGCAGCGTCGACGACCTCGGCGAGCACTTCGGGGCCGGTCTTTACGCGGCGGAGGTCGCGTATCTGGTCGAGCACGAGTGGGCCCGGACCGCCGAGGACATCCTGTGGCGCCGCACCCGAAAAGGTCTCGGCGTCTCCGACGCCGGCGTCGAGCGGCTGCGAGCCTACCTGCGGGATAGGCGCGGCGAGCGGTGATTCTGTCCTAGCCCTCGCCCCGGTCCCGGCCGGCGACCTTCTCGCCCTTGACGTAGACCGCCCGCACGGCGCGGTCGTCGCCCAGCATCATCAGCGCGAACAGCGTGTCCTCCAGGCTCTCCGAGAGCTCCTGGCGGGCAGCCAGCACCGGCGTCGCGCAAGGATCGAGCACGACCACATCGGCCCAGCGTCCGGCATCGAGGGTGCCGATCTCGGCCTCCAGATGAAGGCCGCGCGCATTGCCCAGAGTGGCGAGGTAGAACCCGTCGAAGGCGTTGAAGCTGCGGCCCTTCAGCCGGGCGATCTTGTAGGCCTCCGCGAGCGTCTGAGGCAGGGAGTAGCTGGTGCCGCCGCCGATGTCGGTGGCCACGCCCACCCTGACCGGACGCGGGGCCGCATACAGGTGCTCGATGTCGAACAGGCCCGAACCCAGAAACGTGTTCGAGGTCGGGCTGTGGACCACCAACGAGCCCGCGTCGTGCAGGACCTGACACTCGCGTTCCGAGAGGTGGATGCCGTGGGCGAAGACGGAGGTTTCGCCCACGAGGCCGAAGTGCGCATAGACGTCCGTGTAGTCCTTCGACCAGGGGAACAGCCGCTGCACCAGCTCGATCTCCGCAGCGCTCTCAGAGAGGTGCGTGTGGAGCAGGCAGCCGGGATGGTCTGCCAATAGCTCGCCGGCCAGCCGAAGCTGCTCTTCACTCGACGTGACCGCGAAACGCACCGTAAGCGCATAGCGCAGGCGGTCCACCTCGTGCCACTTGGCGATGAGGTTGGCGCTCTCCCGGGCGCTCGCTTCGGCGCTCTGGGTCACGGAATCGGGCGCGTTGGTGTCCATCATGGTCGCGCCCGTCATCAGACAGAGGCCGCGCCGCTGCGCCGCCCGGAAGAGACAGTCGGCGGCTTGCCCGTGCACCGTGGAGAAGACGAGGGCGCTGGTGGTGCCGTGGCTCACGAGCTTGTCGAGAAAGCGCTCCGCCGACGCCGCGGCATGGTCCTCGTCGGCGTATCGCGCCTCCTCGGGGAAGGCGAAGCGATCGAGCCATTCGAGCAGGTCGTGCGCGGGCGCCGCCAACATGCGGTGTTGCGGGAAGTGAACGTGCGCATCGATCAATCCCGGCAGGATGACCTCGCGCTCATAGCGCTCACACGGCGCCCCGGCGTGCTCCTGCGGCAGGTCGGCGAAGGCGCCGTGCCACAGGATGCGGCCCTGCCGGCTAACGACCACTGCACCGTCCTCGTGGCTCTGCATCGCCCGGTCGGGGCCGACGACGCGGGGATCGTCCCGGAAACTCACCGTGCGGCCGCGTAGGACCCGCGCCGCGGTGTCGGCGCCCGTCGTCATCCCGCGACCCGATCCTCGATGCGGAAGCGCATGATGCGGCAGACATTCTCGATCGCGTTCTCGACTTCGACCTCCTGCCCGTTGGCGATACGCTCTTCGAAGGCGGCGAGGATCATGCCCTTGGTCGCGCCCTTGACCGCGAAGATGAAGGGGATCTCGAAGCGCTCCTTGTAGGCGGCATTGAGCGCAGTAAAGCGCTCGAATTCCTCAGGCGTCAGCCGGTCGAGGCCTGCGCCCGCCTGCTCCTTGCGGGAGTCGTCGCTCAAGTCGCCGCTGACCGCCGCCCGACCGGCGAGATCCGGGTGCGCGCGCAGCACGGCCAGTTGCTCGTCAAGCACGGCGCCACGCAGGGCAGCAGCAAAGGCTTCGGCGACCGCATCCCAGTCGGAGAAGGGCCGCGCGCCGGCGGCCCGCTCCGCCACCCACGGCGAATGCTCCGCCACGTCGCCGAACCGGTCGGTGAAATCGGAAACGGTCATCCGGTTGAGGTCGTCGATGGAGAGGAGCATGCCTTACGCCCAGCCGCCCGTCGTCCTACTTGTTGTCGTCGATCCAGGCGCCGAGCTGCGCGCGCTCTTCGTCGGTCATCTCGGTCTCGTTGCCGAGCGGCATGGTGCGGGTCTGGACCGTGAACTTGTCCACCAGCTCCGCGTGACGGAGCAGGTCGTCGATGGTCTCCAGCACCATTTCCTTGGGCGGGGTGTCAAAGCTCTCGTGGCTCGGACTCGCCGCGTGGCAGGAGACGCAGTGCTTGTCGACGATGGCCATGACCTCCACGTCGGAAACTTCGAGATCCAGCGTCTCCCGCTGCTGAGGCGAGGTCATCCACACGGCCGCGGCCAGGGCCACCAGCATGACGGGCAGGGTCCAGACGAATCGGGGGAACGGGTCGCCGGCCTCGTGGCGGACAAAGGCGTGGCGCAGGGCAGCGCCGCCGACGATGACGAAGGCGACGATCAACCAGGCTTGGGGGTGCGCCGACAGCATCGGGTAATGCCCGCCCACCATGGTCACGAGCACCGGCAGCGTCAGATAGGTGTTGTGGACCGATCGCTGCTTGCCGATGGCGCCGTACTTGGGGTCCGGCTCTCGCCCCTCCAGCAGGGACTTGGTGATCTTCTTCTGGTTGGGAATGATCACCGCAAACACGTTGGCCGCCATGAGGGTGCCGATGAAGGCACCGACATGGATCAACGCGGCGCGGCCGGAGAAGACATTGGTGTAGAGGTAAGCCGCCAGGAGAATCCACGCGAACGTTACGATGGCGAGCAGGGTGGGCCGCTTGCCGACGGGCGAGCGGCAGAGGCCGTCATAAGCGAACCAGCCGACGGCGAGGCTCCCCACAGAGATGCCGACCGCGTGCAGGGGCTCGAGGTCGAGGACTGCGGGATCGATCATCCACGTCCCGGCGCTCAAATAGAATTGGACGATGAGGAGCAGGAAGCCGGTGAACCACGTCAGATAGGCTTCCCACTTGAACCAGACCAGGTCGCCGGGCAGCTCCTTCGGCGCAACGGTGAACTTCTCGACGTGATAGAAGCCGCCGCCGTGCACCTGCCATGCGGTGCCCAGCACGCCTTCCTTCATCTTCTCCCGCTTCCTCAGCTTGACGTCGAGAGCGATGAAATAGAAGGAGGTGCCGATCCAGCCGATGCCGGCGATCATGTGCGCCCAGCGGAGCAGGAGATTGAGCCAGTCGAGGGCGAAGGCGGCCAAGCGCGTCTCTCCTCGCCTTCACATCACGACGGCCGGCGCACCGGGCCCGCCTAGCGGCAGGAACGGTGCGCCGGCCAGTATCGGTAGCGGACTACTCAGGCAAAGTGTCGTCGACGCCCTGGACGTACCAGTTGATGCCCGCGAGCGTCCCGTCGTCCATGACCTCGCCTTCGGCCACGGCCAGCGTGCCGTCCTGCTTATACACGGGACCGGCGAAGGGATTGAGCTCCCCGGACGCGATCGCGGCTGCCGTTTCCGCGGCTGCCGCCGCGACGTCATCGGGCATGTTGGTGTAGGGCGCCATCACCACCGTGCCCGCAGCCATGCCGGTCCACGAGTTCGCCGACTCCCAGGTCCCGTCGAGCACCGCCTGGGCGCGCTCGACGTAGTAGGGGCCCCACTCGTCGATGATCGCCGTGAGCTGCGCCTTGGGCGCGAAGTGGATCATGTCGGAGGCCTGACCGAAGCCGAGCACGCCTTGTTCTTCGGCGATCTGCAGCGGCGCCGTCGAATCGGTGTGCTGCGTGATGATGTCGGCACCCTGGCCGATCAGCACCTTGGCGGCGTCGGCCTCCTTACCCGGATCGAACCACGTGTTGACCCAGACCACCTTGAGCTTGAAGTCCGGATTCACGGTCTGCGCGCCCAGGATGAACGCGTTGATGCCCATCACGACCTCAGGGATCGGGAAGGACGCGATGTAGCCGGCAACCCCGGACTTCGACATCTTCGCGGCGATCTGGCCGATGACGTAGCGGCCTTCATGGAAGCGCGCGTTGTAGGCCGCGACGTTCTCGGACGTCTTGTAGCCGGTCGCGTGCTCGAACTTCACGTCGGGAAAGCGCTTCGCCACCTTGATCGTCGGATCCATGTAGCCGAAGGACGTGGTGAAGATCAGCCCCACACCCTGGCGCGCCAGCCGCTCGATGGCGCGCTCGGCATCCGGCCCCTCCGGTACGTTCTCGACGTACACGGTCTCGACCTGGTCGCCCAGTGCTTCCTCGACCGCGAGGCGGCCCTGGTCGTGGGCGTAGGTCCAGCCATGATCACCGATGGGTCCGATGTAAATGAAGCCGACCTTCAGCTTGTCGTCAGCCATCGCGGCACCCGCGGCGAACGTCATCGCCAGCGCGAGCGCGACCATTCCAATGAGCTTCTTCATGATGCCTCCTTTCACGTCAGCAAGGGTCCATGCAGTGCAACGCTTCGTTCCGCCAACGTTCACCTTAGCGCACCGGCGGAGTCGTTCCCCTCTACCTCTCGGGCGCGAAGGGCTGCCCGATCATTGCGGGCGTATTCACCCGGATCAAAGACCTGTTTCCTGAGATGATAACCAGCACCACTATCGTGACGAGGTAAGGCAGGGACGACAATAGCTGCGACGGGATGCCGACACCCAGACCCTGGACGTAGAGGCCCATGATCCAGACCGTGCCGAAGAGATAGGCCCCGATCAGCAGGCGCCCGGGCAGCCAGGTTGAAAAGACGACCAGCGCGAGGGCGATCCAGCCGCGGCCCGCGCTCATGTTCTCGATCCACTGCGTGGTGTAGGCGAGCGCCAGATACGCGCCGGCGAGGCCCGAGCAGGCGCCGCCGAAGGCGATGCAAGCGTAGCGCACCCTGACCACACCGTAGCCCAAAGCATGGGCGGAATGGTGGTTGTTGCCCACCGCGTTGATGACGAGGCCGATCCGGGTGCGAAACAGCACGTAGCTGACGGCCGCGATCAGCGCGAGCGAGATGTAGACCAGGATGTCCTGTCCAAACAGGATCGGCCCGATGAAGGAGATGTCGGTGAGCAAGGGGATATGGATCGATTCGAGCTTCACCCCCGGCAGACCCGTGAAGCCCTCGCCGATCAAGCCGGAGAGCCCCAGGCCCAGCAGGGTGAGCGAAAGCCCGGTCGCGACCTGCGAGGTCATCAGGGTCTGAGTCAGGAAGGCGAAGAGCATCGACGTGGCGACGCCCGCGTAGAGCCCGACCAGAATGCCGAGCAGCGCCGAGCCGGTCGTGTAGGCGGCGGCGAAGCTGCATACCGCGCCCATGATCATCATGCCCTCGACGCCCAGGTTGAGGACGCCCGAGCGCTCCGTGACGAGCTCTCCGGTCGCCGCCAGCAGCAATGGCGTGGACGCCGTGATGATCGTCAGAATGACGGCTTCGAGGGCTTCCATCGACCGCTTCCTAGACCTCCCCCGTCATCGCCTGGGTCGAACCAGCCTGATGCGGTAACGGATCAGCGTGTCGCAGGCCAGGATGAGGAACAGCAGCATGCCCTGGAATACCTGAGTGGTCTTGTCGGAGATGCCGAGCTCCACCTGCACCGCCTCTCCGCCCATGTAGCTGATCGCGAGCAGGACGCCTGCGAAAAACACGCCGATCGGGTTCAGGCGACCGAGAAAGGCGACGATGATCGCAGTGAAGCCGTAGCCGGGGGAGACGTGCGGTTGCAGTTGCCCGCTCGGGCCCGCGACTTCGCAGATGCCTGCCAGCCCGGCGAGTGCGCCTGACAGCATGAAGCAGAACAGGACCACCCGCTTGCCCTTGAAGCCGGCGAATGAGCCCGCGCGCGGCGAGGTGCCGACGACGCGGATCTCGAACCCGCGCAGCGTCCGTCCCATCATGAACGCAACGACGATGACGGCCACGACGGCGAAGATGGCGCCGATATGCACCCGTCCCTCGCCCAGAGGCGGTATGACTTGCCAGCCCTCGAACAAGATGGACTGGGGGAAATTGTAGCCGTCGGGGTCCCGCCAGGCCCCGCGGATCAGCCAGTCCAGCAGCAACTGGGCGACGTAGACCAGCATCAGGCTGGTCAGGATCTCGTTGGCGGAGAAACGGTTCTTCAGGAACGCCGGGATCGCGGCGAAGAGTGCGCCGCCCGCGATGCCGAGAACGAGCATGAGGAGCAGGACCAGCGGCGACTGCCAGTCAGGGAAGTAGATCGGGATGGAGGCGCCGATCAGGGCGCCCATCGTAAGCTGGCCCTCGGCACCGATGTTCCAGACGTTGGCGGTGTAGCAGACGGCAAGGCCGACGCCGATCAGGATAAGCGGCGCAGCCTTGACGATCACCTCCTCGATGGACCAAGCGCTGGTCACCGGCTCGATGAAGTAGATATAGAGCGCTTTGCCGGGATCGAAGCCCAAGGCCACGAACATGATGGCGCCGAGCGCAAGCGTGATGCCGATCGCCAGCACCGGCGAGAGGAACGCCATAAGCGTCGAACGTCGGCTGCGCCTTTCCAGCCTGAGGATCACGCTTCTGCCCCGCGCTCGGCATCCCGGCCGGCTCTCTCGTGGGTGCCCGCCATCAGCAAGCCGATCCGTTCCGGGCTGAGCTCGCCCGCCGGGTAGGCTTCCGACAGCTCGCCGCGCGAGATCACCGCGATGCGATCGGCGATCTCGAAGATCTCGTCGAGATCCTGGCTGATCATCAGAACCGCCGAGCCGCCCCGCGCCATGTCGACCAGAGACTGGCGAATGAACGCCGCCGCGCCGGCATCGACCCCCCAGGTGGGCTGGTGCACCACCAGGATGCTGGGCCGGCGCGTCATTTCGCGGCCGACGACGAACTTCTGCAGGTTGCCGCCGGAGAGCGCGCTCGCCTCGGGATCGGCCAGGTTCTTGCGCACGTCGTAGTGCTCGGCGACCCTGGCCGTCACGTCCTTTGCCGCGCTGCGGTTGATCAGGCCGTGCCGCACGACATCGTTCCCGACCGCATGATGGGTGAGAACGAGGTTCTCCGAGAGCGGCAGGTCGGCGATGGCAGCGTGGCCCACGCGCTCTTCCGGCACGAAGGCGGCATCGCGCCGGCGCCTCTGCGTGATGGTTTCGCGGCCGCAGGGCGCGCCCGCCAGCTTCACCGCATCCGCAGATTTGCTCGTTCGCTCGCCCGAGATGGCGTCGAAGAGCTCGGACTGGCCGTTGCCGGCGACGCCTGCGATCGCGACGATTTCGCCGGACCGGACCTCGAGATCGATGCTCTTCAGCGTGACGCCGAAGGGGTCGTCGGTCGGCATGGAGAGGCCGGCGAGCTCCAGCAGGGGCTTGCCGAGTGCGGCACCGCTCCCCGACTGGAGCGCCGCGACATCGGTGCCGATCATGTGCTTGGCGAGAGAGGCGGCGGATTCCTGCTGCGGGTCGACCCGCGCCACCAAGCGTCCCAGGCGCAGGATCGTCGCATCGTGGCAGAGGCGTTTCACCTCTTCCAGGCGATGGGAAATGTAGAGCACCGCGCAACCCTCGCCGGCCAGGCGCTCCAGGGTGACGAAGAGCTGGTCCGCCTCCTGCGGTGTCAGCACCGCAGTGGGCTCGTCCAGGATCAGCAGGCGCGGCTCCTGCAGGAGGCAGCGCACCACCTCGATGCGCTGGCGCTCGCCCACCGAGAGGTCCGCCACCAGCGCACCGGGCCGAAGCGGCAAGCCGTAATCGACGGAGACCGTCTCGATCCGCCCGGCCAGCGCCTTCAGGTCCCTCTCGCCCTTGAGCGCAAGCGCGATGTTCTGCGTGACGGTCAGCGCATCGAACAGCGAGAAGTGCTGGAACACCATGCCGATGCCCAGCTCCCGCGCTGCGGCAGGGTTTGAAATCGTCACCGGCGCGCCCTGCCAGAAGAGCTTTCCCGATGTCGGCTGCAGGGCGCCGTAGATGATCTTCACCAGGGTCGACTTGCCGGCGCCGTTCTCGCCCAGCAGCGCGTGAATCTCGCCGGGCTTCAAGCTCAAGTCGACATCGTCGTTGGCCCGCAAGTCGCCGAAGAGCTTGACGATGTTGCGGGCTTCCAGAATGTACGCGCCCGCAGCCGTCCCGTTGCCGTTGTCCAAAGCCATGGCGGTAACGCTCATCCGTCCCGGACCCTTGGGTCCCTAGGACGAGGCCGCCGCGCCGTGCGTCTCGGCCATCGCGTCCCGGCGGCGCAGCAGGTCCGCGACCACCGACGCGGCGATGACCGCCGGCTGCTTCGACTCGATGCCGTCAATGCCGATGGGGCAGACCAGCCGCTCGATATCGTCGTCCGCCAGGCCGGCTTGCCGCATGCGGCTGATGAAGCGGGCCTTCTTCGACGCCGAGCCGATCAGGCCGACATAGCCGAACCGCCTCGCCCTGAGCGCGGCGAGGACGACGTCGAAGTCGAGCGCGTGGCTGTGGGACATGACCAGCACGAACGCGCCGTCGAGCACTTTCTCCAGCTCGGCCGCCGGTTCCGCCGCCACCACGACCCGCACGTCGCCCGGCACGATGGACGGAAACTCGTCCTTGCGCGGATCGATCCACACCACGCTGAAGTCGAGCGGCGCGAGCGCGATGATCACGGCGCGTCCGACATGGCCGGCGCCGATCAGTGCCAGGACCTGCTTCCGTGTCCCGAAGCGCTCCAGCAAGCGCCCGTCGTCCGCCAACAGGCTGTCCTCACCGCCCCGAAAATCGCGATCCAGGATGGTCCGTTCCACGCAGCGCTCGGTGATGCGGCCCTCGGTGACGAAGAGCCCGGCCTTTTCGGCATCGGCGAGCGTCTGCACTTCGTCGGCTTGCCCAGGCGTGAACACTTCCAGCAGGATGCGCACCGAGCCTCCGCAGCACTGGCCGAGATCGGGGCCGAGCGCCATTCGCGACAGGCCCACCGGAGGAGCGACCCCCTCTGCCGCGCCCTTCGCCAGCGCCGCACGGGCGCGTTCGATTGCCTGCCATTCCAGCGTGCCGCCGCCGATGGTGCCGGCGAACGAGCCGTCCTCCAGCACGACCATGCGTGCGCCGGGTTCGCGTGGCGCCGAGCCCTTGGCATCGACGACGCTGACCATGGCACAGCTCTGCTCATCGCGGAGTGCGCGGCCAATGGTCGCCCAGGTCTTCATCGCTTCGCCTCACGCATCCCGCATGGAGCGGATTGCGCGGGTGATCGCTTCCGGCGTCGCCGGCGCGTCGAGCGCCGGCACCCGCCCCGGATTGAGGCTCGCGATCGCATTCGAGATCGCCGAGAACACCGAGATCGCCAGCATCAGCGGCGGCTCGCCCACGGCCTTCGAGCGATAGATGGTCGCCTCCCTGTTGCCCTTGGACTTCCACAGCGCAACTCTGAAGTCCTCCGGCACATCGCTCGCGACCGGGATCTTGTAGGTGGAGGGCGCGTGGGTGGTGAGCCTCCCCTTGGCATCGAACACCAGCTCCTCGGTGGTGAGCCAGCCCATGCCCTGCACGAAGCCGCCTTCGATTTGCCCGATGTCGATGGCGGGGTTGAGCGAATTGCCGACATCGTGCAGCAGGTCCACCCGATCCACCCGCATCTCTCCGGTCAGCGTGTCGAGCGTCACCTCCGAGCAGGCGGCGCCGTAGGCGAAGTAGAGGAACGGCCGCCCGCTCGCCGACGCACGGTCCCAGGTGATCTTCGGCGTCGCGAAGTAACCGGTCGAAGACAGCGAAACCCGTTCGAGGAAGCAGGTCTTCGCCAGCTCGGCGAAGGGGATGTCCTGCCCGCCGACCGTGACCACGCCGCCGGCGAAGCGGACCTGCGCCTTGGGCACCTGGTAGAGCCGGCCGGCCAGGGCGGCCATGCGGTCCTTGATCGTGGCGGCGGCTCGCTTCGCCGCCATGCCGTTCAGGTCGGAGCCGGACGACGCGGCGGTCGGCGTCGTGTTGGGCACCATGTCGGTCTTCGTCGCGGTGATCCTCACCTTGTCGAAGCCGATGCCGAACTCCTCCGCCACGACCTGCGCAACCTTGGTGTGGAGCCCCTGCCCCATCTCGGTGCCGCCATGGTTCACCAGAACGGAGCCGTCGGTATAAACATGCACCAGCGCGCCCGCCTGGTTGAGGTGCTTCAGCGTGAAGGCAATCCCGAACTTGACCGGCGTGAGCGACATCCCCCTCTTGAGAAAGCGGTTGCACTCGTTGAAGGCCGCGATGTCCTTGCGCCGCTCCCCATAGTCGCTGGTCTTCTCCAGCTCGCGCAGCAGTTGCGGCAGGATGTTGTCGCCCACCTTCATGCCGTAGGGCGTGACGTCCCGTCCGCGGCCGTAGAGATTGCGCTTGCGCACGTCGAGCGGGTCCAGGCCGAGCCGGCAGGCGATGTCGTCCATTATCCGCTCGGCCAGCATCATGCCCTGCGGCCCGCCGAAGCCCCTGAACGCCGTGTTCGAGACCGTGTCGGTCCTGACCCGCCGCGAAAGAATCCGTGCGCTCGGATAGTAGTAGGCGTTGTCCGCGTGGAACATGGCCCGGTCGCTGACGGCCATGGAGAGATCGGCCGAGCAGCCGCAGCGTGCGTTGAGCGCAGCGTCGACCGCCAGCAGCCTGCCCCGCTCGTCGCAGCCATAGCTGTAGTCGACCCGGAAATCGTGGCGCTTGCCGGTCATGATCATATCGTCGTCGCGGTCGAGGCGGATCTTGGCGGCCGAACCGGTCACGCTCGCCGCGAGCGCAGCAAGGCAGGCCCATTGCGCCGCCTGGCTCTCCTTGCCGCCGAAGGCACCGCCCATGCGCCGGCATTCGCACACCACCTCAGAGTCCGGCTCGCCCAGCATGGCGGCCACGAGGTGCTGGATTTCCGAGGGATGCTGCGTCGACGAGAGGACGTGCATCGCACCGCCCTCGCCGGGGAGCGCCAGGGCGACCTGCCCCTCCAGATAGAAGTGCTCCTGACCGCCGACGTGGAGTGAGCCCGACGCCGTATGCCGAGCCCGTTTCATCTCCGCGCCCGGCTCGCCGCGCAGAAACTGGTAGTCGGGAACTACCGTCTCGCCCGACGCGAGGCCTGCCTCGACCGAGACACGCGGCTCTTCCTCCTCGACCGTGATGCGCGCCAGGCGGCTGGCGCGGCGGGCCTCGTCCCGGCTACGCGCCACCACCGCGAAGACCACCTGGCCGTGAAACGCGATGCGATCGTCGGCGAGGATCGGGTCGTCACCGAAGACCGGGCTGCAATCGTTCTTTCCGGGGATGTCGGCGGCGGTCAGAACCGCCACGACGCCCGGCGCGGCCCGCACCGCATCGAGGTCGAGCGCGGTGATCCGGCCGCGCGCGGCATGCGCGACGTAGCCGGGCGCGACGTGCACCAGCGCCGCCGGCTTGGGAACGTCGTCGATGAAGCGCGCCGTGCCCTGGACGTGCCCCAAGGCGCTGTCATGGGCGAACGCTCTCCCCACTGCGCCGCTGTCGTCGGCGTGCGCGGTCCGCTCCGCCTGAAGACCGTCAGGCGGCACGCTCCGCCTCCCCTGGCCTGAGCCCCACGAGCCTGGTCGCGGCGCTCGCCTCGCCGCCCGCCTCGTGCAGGGCCTTCTGCAGGAGCGCCTGCGCCGTCTCCAGCCGGTAGCGCGCGCTGGCCCGCATGTCGTCGATGGGCCGAAAATCCGACGCCAGGGCCTCGTAGGCAGCGTCCCAGTCTTGCGGGTCGTCGAGCCGCAGGCCCTTGAGGGCGGATTCCGTGGCGGCAGCCCGTTTCGGCGTGGCCGCCATGCCGCCGAAGGCCACACGTGCATCGACGACGCAGCCCGCCTCCACGGTGAACCTGAAGGCGCCCAGGACGCCAGAAATGTCCTGATCGAAGCGCTTGGAGATCTTGTAGCAGCGGAATATCTCGCCGGACTTGAGGCGCGGCACGTCGATCCCGGTCACGAACTCGCCCGCCGCCAAGTCCTGCTTGCCGTAGTCGATGAAGAAGTCCTCGAGCGGCAGCGAGCGCGTCGCTTCACCCCGGCGCAGGTGCAGCGTTGTGCCAAGCGCGATCAGGGCGGGCATGGAATCGCCGATCGGGGAGCCGTTGGCGATGTTGCCGCCAAGCGTCCCCACCGCGCGAACCTGCTTGCCGCCGAAACGGCGGAACAGCTCCAGGAGATCGGGATCGATCACCGCCATGACGGCCTCGGCGCGCGCGTGAGTGACGCCGGCGCCAAAATAGAAACCCCGCTCGGTCTCGCGCACGTCCGCGAGACCGGCCACCCTTCCCAAGTGAATGATCTTTGGTAGCGCCCGCATCTGCTTGGTGATCCACAAGCCGACATCCGTGGCGCCTGCGACCAGCGTTGCGTCCGGATGCCGCGCGTAGAGGCGGGCCAGGGCATCGACCGTGGCCGGTGCCGCCAGGAAACCCGTCGCCTCATCGCCGATGAAGAGGTCCTCGCCGTCGTCCAGGGCCGCCAGACGGTCGACGGTCGCAGCGTGGCGCGCGGCGAATGCGTCGCGCGGCGCCCCGGCGCACGTTTCAAGTGCGGCATCGACGATCGGGCGGTAGCCGGTGCAGCGGCACAGATTGCCGGCGAGCGTGTCGTTCACCGCTTGCCGGTCGCAGCTTCCGCCAGCGTGGTAGAGCGTGAACAGACTCATCACGATGCCCGGCGTACAGAAGCCGCATTGGCTCCCGTGGTGCCTGATCACCGCGTCCTGCACGGGGTGCAGTGCGCCGTCCGGGCCGGCCAGGTCCTCGACGGCGACCAGCTCCTTGCCGTCTATCATGCCCAGCAAGCAGATGCAGGCGTTGACCGGCGCGTACTCCAGCCTGCCGTCCTGCAGAGTGCCGAGCGCCACGGTGCAGGCGCCGCAGTCGCCCTCGGCGCAGCCCTCCTTGGTGCCGTAGGCGTGGCGGCGTAGCCGCAGGTAGTCGAGCAGGGTCTCGTTCGCGCCCACATCGGTCAGCGAGACGACCTCGCCGCGGTGGAGAAACCGGACCGCCGCGCGCGTCATGCGTCAACTGCCGCGATAGGTGGAGTAGCCATACGCGGAAAGTAGCAGCGGGACGTGGTAGTGGCCTTGCGGATCCGCGACGCCAAAGCGCACTGGCACGACATCGAGGAACGGCGGTTCGGGAAGCGGCCCGCCCGCGCGCCTCCGATAGTCGCCCGCCATGAAGCGCAGCTCGTAGGTGCCGGCGGCAAACGCCTCTCCTTCGAGCAGGGCGCCCTCAATCCGGCCGTCGTCGTTCGTTACGACAGTCTTGAGTCGTTCCGGCGCTGCGCCGTCCAGGCGCCAAAGCTCCAGCGTCAGTCCCCGTGCCGGCGTGCCCAGCGTCAAGTCGAGCACATGTGTCGTCAACCGCCCGATGGGTCTTCACTCCTCGGCTTCCGATTGCGTTTTATCGTCTCTTCAAAACAACCGGCGATTGTCTACGAAATTTTGACATCGCAAAAGAACGGCATTTCGTGAACCAGCACTGCAGCGGCCCGGCCGAGCACTACATCGGCCTCCGGCTCGCGGCGCGGTGGCAACCGGGACGGGGCGGGCCCTTACGGTCCTCGCCTGACGCGGCGCAGCAGTATCTGCGCGACTCAGGTGGTGACGACGATCTTGCCGCGCTGCACGTTGGTCTCCATGTAGCGATGCGCGTCCACGATCTGCTCGAGCGGGAAGGTCCGGTCGATGATCGGCTTCAGGGCGCCCGACGCCACCTCGTCATGCACGAAGGCGAAGCAGGCGGCGCGCTTCTCCGGCAGGCGCATCGTGTCGTACAGGCTGTGAAACTTGAAGAAGAGCCGCTTCGCGAGCATCGGCAGGACGGGGATGTCGATCGCCTCGGTGCGGAGGTTGCCGTAGTTGACGATGAGCCCATAGGGCTGTGCCGCCGCGACGAGATCGCCAATGAAGGCACCGCCCACCGGGTCGTAGGCGATGGTGAAGCCCTGGCCGCCGGTGATCTCCTTCACGCGGGTCTCCAGGTCCTCCTCCTCGGTGGCGACGACGTGATCGGCGCCGGCGCCATACAGAAAATCTGCCTTCTCGGACCTGCGCGTGGCCGCGATGACCATGGCACCGGCATTCTTCGCGATCTGCAACCCGGCAAGTGCGGCGCTGCTGCTCGCCGCCGTGACCAGCACGATGTCATCGGACGATACGCCGGCGTGGTCCACGAGCCCGCCCCACGCGGTGCCGTACTGGCACCAGATCGCGCCGGCCTCCACCGCCGAAATCCCATCAGGATTGCGCGCAACGCAGAACGCGGGCACCACGGCGCTCTCGCCGTAGAGGCCGTACTTGTTGACCGAATCGCTGGTCCAATTGCCCCACTGGTCCCACGAATTGAAGGGAACGGCCCCGGCGCGCTCGCCGATGGAAAGGCCCGAGACGCCAGGGCCCACCGCGTCGATCACGCCGCTCGCCTCAATCCCGATGCGGGAAGGGAAGCTGGGGTGCGAGACATAGGCGCCGTTCCGCAACATGATCTCCGCCCGGTTGAGTCCGATCGCCTCGATCTTGAGGCGAACCTCGCCCTCCCCCGGTTCTTCGAGCGGTTCTTCGCGAACCTCCAGGACCTCCGGACCGCCGTGTCTGGCAAAGCGAATGATGCGTGGCATGCGATTGACCTCTCCCCGTCTCAGAAACTCTGTCGAACGTTTCGATGATAGGACTTGAGAATAGTCGAGTGGAACCCTCGCTTAGCCGAACCCCCCACATCGTGCCTGGGGACATGAATACGAGGAGGCGCCATAATTCCGTCGTATTCCCGTGAGATCGTCGCCTCAACGGCCGGGGTGACTGCTGTTGCGGCTTCTTCACAGGGACCGATGGCACGGAGGACACCCGCCGCGATTGCGTCGGGCGCTCGTCGTGGGCTGCGCCATGGTCCTGATCGGCTCCGTGACGGCGGTCGCCCCGGCTGACTCGGCTGAGGCAGACGAAACGACCTACCTCCACCCGTCTCCCTGGGAAACGGCCGACGCCGAGGCGCAGTTCCTGGCCGACCGCATTCTTCGAAGGGAAGGCGGCGGACTGATGTTGGACGACGAGCGCCAGTACGCGCTCCGTCACGAGGTCAAGCGGGCACTGTCGCTGATCCGCCGCGCGTATCCGGCGATGGCGGACGTTCGCGTGCGAGAGGAATACAGGCCGGGGAGGATCATACTTGGACTCGAGGGTGAGCTAAGAGACACCGTCGTTGGCACCTGGAACGACGAGACCGCGCTCGCGCCACCGCCCACCGGGCACGCGGCCTTCGATGCCCTCAATGCGAAGTTGGGGCTCAGGGCTGCGGAGGTTCTCCGCCATGGCGGTTACGCTTTCCTGGACGTGAACGAGCGCGTGGACGTGGTAGAGGCAGCGTTTGCCTATTTCATGATCGACAGTGTTGACTACGCCCGGCCCGAGTGGGCGGTAGGGGGTAGCCCCGATATCGACGCGGCCAAGGTTCAGGGTACTTGGCACTTCGTCTTTCGCAACGCGTGGGGCGACTGCCCGGCCGGCTGCATCCACAGCGAACTCTCGTTCTTCACCGTGGTAGACGGTGCGATCCAACGGATCAAGCCCGCAGAGGCGCGCGCGGTGGAGCCGTTCGCGACGCTCCTCGCGGACAGGGGCTGGCGCTGATCGGGATGGAGGCGGGCTTGCGCCCACTCAGGCTGCCGGCAGGTCGAAGTTGTAGAAGCGGGCGCAGTTGTTGAAGGTGATGTCGCGCCGCGTCTCCTCGTCCAGATGGCCAAAGACACGCTCGATCACTGCCATCGTATTCGGATACGTGCAGCGCGCGTGGGGAAAGTCCGAGCCCCACATGATGGTCTTCGGGTCGATCACATCCAGCACCTTGTCTAGGTAGGGATCGTCGATCAGCCCGTGATAGATCTGGCCCATGTACTCCTCGATGGGCCGCTTGATCTTGGGAATGTCCAGCGCCGGCCCAAAATCGTCCTGAATCTGCTTGGCGCGGAACAGCCAGTAGGGCAGCCAGCAAACCTCGTACTCCGAGAGCACGAGCTTCAGGTTCTCGAAGCGGTCGAGGACGCCGCCGAAGATGAACTCGTTGGCGAGCACGGGCCCGGCCTCCGCTAACACGCCGATGCAGGTGCGCGGCACGTTGATGCGCTCAGGCCCGTGCAGGACGAAGGGGTCGACCTCGTTGCCGGTGATGATGTGGAGCGTCACCGGCTGGTCCAGCTCCTGCGCGAGCGCCCAGAAGGGGTCGTAGTGCTTGTCCTGGAACGGCGGCCACTCGGGGCGGGAGTCGCAGTTGATGATCACGCTCTTCAGCCCGCGCTTCGCGGTGCGTTCCAGCTCCTTGCAGGCCCAGCCGATGTCCGCCATGTGGATCATCGAGGTGCCGTAGAGCTGCTTCGGCGCGTGGCTACAGTATTCGGCGAGCCAGTCGTTGAACACGCTGCACAGGTCCTCGACCAGCCGGTCATCCCGCGCGCGCATCGCATAGAGCATCCAGGTCGAGTTCACGATCTCGCCGACGACACCATCCTCTTTCATGCACTCCAGCCGGATCGCAGGGTCGGTGCCTGAGCCCACGAGCTTCCGCTGCAGCTCCTCGTCGCCTTCCACGATCTCATCCACGCGCACGTACTCGAAGCCTGTGAAGAAGTGGTCGCCCTCGACGCCGGCATGCTCGGACACCATGCGCGGCACGGCATCGCCGTAGCGCGCGCCGAGCGGCTTCGACCATAGGTCCGCCGGCTCGATAACGTGGGAATCGCCCGAGATAACGGGCAGTTGTCCGTTCTCAGCCATCGCTAACTTCTGAGTCCTGGTTTTGGAGAACTAGTCTCTCAGCATAAGCAGCAGCTTCTGCCGGTAGTTGTCGGCGATCACCGCGAGGATGAGCAGGATGCCGATCACCACCAGCTGCATGTAGGAGCTGATGCGCAGCAGATTCATGCCGTTCTGCACGAGGATGATGAAGATGGCGCCGAGCACCACGTTGGGCAGCCGCCCGGTGCCGCCGAAGAGGCTGACACCGCCGATCACGCAGGCCGCGATCGAGAGCAGCGGGTACTCCTTGCCGATGTTGCCCTCGCCGCTTTCCAGCCTTGCCGTGAGCATGATCGCGCCGATGGTCGTGATTCCGGCGGTCACGACGTAGGCCATGAACAGGTAGAAGCGCGTGCTGATGCCGGAGAGCTGGGATGCCTTGAGGTTGCCGCCCAGCGCGTAGAGATAGCGTCCCATCCGTGTCCAGTTGAGGAACACGTACATCAGGATGATGAACCCGATGGTGATCCAGATCGGGATCGGGACCCCGAGCCCCCTGCCGTAGCCGAGGATGTTCGCGAAGTCGTCCGGCATGCCGTAGATCGGCGTGCCGCCGGTAATCATGAGCGCAATGCCGAAGACGATGGACGACATAGCCAGCGTCATCATGAAGGGCGGCACCCGGAAGACCGCGACGCCAATGCCGTTGACCATGCCGATGCCGGTGCCGGCGCCGAAGCCCGCGAGGCAGCCGATGAGGATCGCGCCCGTGGTGGCGGCGCCGCCGTCCCACACGCCCACCATGGTCATCGACGTGATGACCGAGACCAGGGCGAACATGACGCCGACCGAGAGATCGAGGCCTGCAGTCAACAGCACGACCATCTGGCCCATGGAGACCATGATCAGGTAGGTGGACTGGCGCGCGACCTGCATCAGGTTGCGGCTGCTGAAGAAGTTGTCCGTGGTGATCGCGAAGACGACGATCGCGATGAGGAGGAACCAGGGAAGCACGCCGGCACGGACGAAGATGAGCGTTGCGAAATACTCCGCCCTCTCCATCCACGTCCGGCGCTCCTGGGCGATATCGGCCATTAAGTCTCCCTCCGGTTCACGCCTCGTCCTCCTTCTCGAAGAAGTGGTGCAGCACCGACTCCTCCGAGATTTCGGATTGATCCAGCTCAGCGCGCAGTTCGCCGCGGTACATCACGTAGGTGCGGTGCACCAGGTGCAGGATCTCCGGCAGGTCCGAGGAGATCAGGAGCACGCCGGCGCCCGCCTCGCAGAGATCGCGAATGAACTCGTAGATCGCGACGCGCGCGCCAACATCGACGCCCACCGTCGGCTCGTCGAAGACGAAGAGCTTCACGTCCCGCACGAGCGACTTGCCGACCAGCACCTTCTGCTGGTTGCCGCCCGAGAAGTGCTCCAGGTCGCGCTCGATGTTGAGCGGCATCAGGTCGAGCTTCTGTGCGATGTCGCGCACGACCTTGCGCTCGTTGTTGCGGCGCAGGAACAGGCGGTTCGAGAACTTGCCCAGCCCGAGCGAGGGCAGTGACACGTTCTCCCGCACGTTCTGCATCATCACCAGGCCCTCTTGCCGGCGGTCCGAGGGCAGGTAGTAGAGGCCGCGATCGAGCATCCGGCGGGTGCCCAGCTTGTTCACGTGCTTGGCCCGGTCGTAGACGACATCGCCGTCGAAGGTGATCTTGCCCGCCATGATCCGCTCGAGGCCGAAGCAGGCGCGGCCCAGATCGGACTTGCCCGAGCCCACCAGGCCGGCGAGGCCGACCACCTCGCCGCGCCGCACGTTGATCGATACGTCGTTCACGAAGTGCTTCGCGGTGACGAGGTTCTCGACCTCCAGCAGGGTCTCAGCCGGGTTGCGCTTGATGTCCGGGAAAATCTGGTCGATGACGCGGCCGGTCATCAGCTCGACGAGCTTCTGGTCGGTGGCCTCCTCGACCGGGATCGTATCGATATGCACCCCGTCCCGCAGCACGGTGATGCGGTCGCCGATCCGCTTGATCTCGTTCATCCGGTGGGTGATGTAAATGATCCCGATGCCTTCGGCCTTGATCTGTTCGATCAGGCTGAACAGCCGGTCGGTCTCGCGTTCCGTGAGCGAGGCGGTCGGCTCGTCGAAAATCATGATGTTCGGCCGGGTGCGGAAGGCCTTGGCGATCTCCACCATCTGCTGCTCGGCGCGGGAGAGGTACATCACCTCGTCGCGCGGCCTGAGCGGGAAGCCCAGGCGGTCGAGCGTTTCGCGTGCCTGCCTGGCGAGCGCCCTCTTGTTGAGTAGGCCCCCACGCGTCAGCTCGTCGCCAAGGAACAGGTTCTCCTCGACCGTGAGGTGCGGCACCAGCGAGAATTCCTGAAACACGGCGCTCACACCGAGCTGGCGTGCGTGGTGCACCGAGTGAATATTGATCGGCTCGCCGCGTAGGTGGATGGTTCCGCCGGAGGGCCGGTGAACGCCGGCGACGATCTGGATCAGCGTCGACTTGCCCGCGCCGTTCTCGCCGAACAGCACGTGCACCTCGCCAGCCTGCACGTCGAAATTGACGCGATCCAGCGCGAGCGTACCGGGAAATTGCTTGGAGAGATTTTCTAATCTGAGAAGGGTGTCCCCGGAGCTCTGAGGCTCCGGGGACTCTTCAAATACTGCTGATGGTTCTGCCACTGCTATGGGCCTCCATCAGTCTCGTACTTTGTCGGACGAACGCACGCCTAGTCGGTGCTGAACACCGGCGTCCAGCCCTTGGGCGCGAGCGTGGTCGACGTGTCGAAGTCCGCGTGGTTCTCAGGCGTCACCTGCATCGCCACCGGCTGCACATGCTCGATCATCCGGCCGGTGTCGTTGAACTCGGGCCGGCCGCCGGTCGCGGACGGCTTGCCCTCGAGCAGACGGACCGCCTGGTCGATGGAGATCCGAGCCTGGATGATCATCTGATCGGTCGGCGCCATGGCGACGCTGCCACGGCCGACGAACTGATGCATACCGGGGGTGTAGTAGTAGGAAACCAGCTTGACCTCGTCCTGCAGGCCCAGGTCGCGGAGCGCAGCCATGCCGCCCTCGACCGCCGGCGCCACGCCAACGATGTAGTCGAGATCGACATCGCTACCCGAGGTCTGCGCCTGGATCACGTTCTCGACGAGGCTGAGCTGGGCTTCCTTGCTGGTCTGGGCCCACTTGGTCGAGATGATCTCGGCGTCGGAGCCGACGACCGCGTCGTGGCAGCCCTGGTTGCCGGCCACCGACCAGCTGGCTCCGGGCGGGCCCGGGAACCAGGCGATCTTGACGTTGCCGCTGCCTGCGGGGTGCTGGTCGGCGACCCACTTACAGGCAATCCGGCCCATGCTGTAGTAGCTCTCCAGCGACTTGGCATCGACCTCGGTGTTGATCCCGTTGATCAGGTCGACAACCTTGATGCCCCTGGCACGCAGCTCGTCGACCTGCTTGATGTTGCCTTCCGCCGAAATCGCCGAAAGTACGAGAATCTCGGCGCCGTTGGCGATGCAGTCCTCAACCTGCGAGAGCTGCTTCTCCAGCTTGTCGTAGCCGCCGGCCTCGATCAGGGAGATCTTCTGGCCCAGCCGCTTGCCTTCCTCGATGATCCCGTAGGCCGCGCCGACCCAGTAGGAGTCCACGAGGTGGGGGAAAGACACGCAGATATGGTGCTTCGCGTCCACCTCATCGGGCATCAGCGGCACGTAGTCGACGATCTCAAGGTTCTGGTTGGCGGGGTCAGTCCAGCATGCCGGATCGCCGTCCGTGCATGACGGGTTGTAAATCTCGACTTGCGCCGGCCACCAGACGCCGTCGTCCTGTGCCTGCACGTCGGACGCGGCAAAGCCGGTGATGGCCATGCCCGCCGCGACGGCGGCGCCTAACGTAAGTTTCCACATGGTCGTTTCTCCCTCTGGTCATGGACCCATATCGGCGAAGGCGCCGGTGAACTTCGCCGGCGCCCACACAATCACGTCTCCGTGTGGAGGGCATATTACGGGCCGGCGACGAAAGCGCAAATGCCCTTTGCCCCCACTTGGCTGGTCAGTGGGCAGGTGCCCGCATGTCCTCCGTTACGACCGCGCCGTTCTCCACGATGAGCTCGTCGTCGAGCCAGAGCGAGCAGCCCTGCATCGGCAGATCGAGGTGGCAGGGGGTGTCGTTCTCGCCGCCGAACTCGGTGTCGGGTCCCAGCGAAAACAGCACGTTGCCGTAGTGCGCGCGGCCGTCCATGCCGATGCCCGGCAGGTCGGGCCGCCAGATGCAGTGATGGTTGAGCCCCCAGCCGATGTGCGAGACCGCGTAGGCGCGCGGGTCGTTATAGCCCTCGATGAAGCTCCGCAGGTGATCGGCGCGGGCGCCGCCCGAGATTTCCGTCACCATGCCATCGCTGATGTCGAAGGCGATGCGCTCTCCGGTGAACTCGCGCAGCGGGAAGACGATGTCGTCCGCCTCCATCACCACCCGCCCGTTTACGCCTTGCTCGGCGGCGAGAGTGGCGAGGAAGCCCCCCGGCCAGTGGTCCCAGCGCCCCGGCTCCGTGGTGAAGCCGTATTCCGTCAGGATGAACTTGTCGCCGAGCGTGTAGGTCACGTCCGTGCCGGCATCGTTGGTGAAGCGCAGGCTCTGCGCCGCCTTCAGCCTTTGTTCCCCGGCCTCGACGCGCGCGCGCATCTCGGCGGTCGGGAACAGACGCTCCAGAATCTCCTCGGGCTCGACGATCAGCAGGATGCGGCTGCCCGCCTCCTGCATCGCGATCTGCTCGTGGGAGAAGAGCAGGAGCATGTGGTCGACCACCATGTCGGCGTCCTTGCAGGTCTGCATCGCCTCCGGGTGCTTGCTCAGCGCGTTCTGCCCGATGTTGGCGATTCTGACCGCCGGGTCCTCCGCACCGTCCGAGGGGAGGTGCACGTCGGCCACGTCCGCGCCGAGGTCGCGCGCGGCTGCGAGCGACGCCTGCCGGTAGTTTCCGAGCTGATCGCCTTCCGAGAGGACGGCGACCGTCTCGCCCGGCCCCACCTCGCAAAGCTCGAGATTCTTGCGGAACAACTCCGTCAGTCGTGCCTGGTCCTGCTGTATGCCCATAATTCCGGCTCCTATTCCGCCGCGCTCACCAGCGCGGTGTAGCCGCCGTCGCGCGGCTCCCTGTTGCGCGAGGCGCTCTCGCGCAGGGCGTCCTCACCGTCCCGGTGGCGCCTGGCGCGGGCCTCGTCGTCCTCGCTCAAGAGCTTGTCGAGATAGTAGTTGAGAAGATGGTGGATGGCGCGTTCCAGCCTTGCCGTCGGCCCCGGTCGGAAGGCACGCGAGCCGACCCCATTTTGGAGCGATTCCAGCATCGCCCGGTCCTCGTTCGCGACCAGCCGGATGAAATCGGCATAGATCTGGTTCTTCTCCTCGAAGGCGGGCCCGTCGAAGTACTCGCCCGGCAGCTGTGTGTAGATGAAGATCCGGGTGTTGGCGTGATCGATCGGATGGGCCACCCAGGGCTGGATCAGGTCGTGGCGGCCGAAGATGTTCATGGTCGGCCTGATCCAGGTGGTGCAGGCGAACTTGTCCGTCACCTTGCCCCTGAGCCAGGGCATGGTGTCGAAGAGCGTCGCCCCCTTGGGCGCCATGGTGTAGCTCTCGTAGGCGGCGTTGTAGCCGTTCCTCTGCAGGTTGAAGCGGAAGTCGTTGACCGGGAAGTGGCCGCCGAATGAGTCCTTGTGGATCACGCCCACGTGGTA
>JAJDVB010000104.1 GCA_022826345.1 Alphaproteobacteria bacterium | reverse complement strand
ATACACCCCCCTTCTGGGCCTGGGCCTGGACACCCCACCTGGGTGTGGGCCTTAAACCCCCAGGGGGTGGGGCGGGAGGCCCCCCCCCACCCCCCCCCCCCCCCCCCCCCCCCCCCCCCCGGGGGGGGGGGCGGGGGGGGGGGCGCCCCCCCCGCATCCGGGCCGCATTCGAAAATTGATCCCGGATGGACACTCTGTTGAGGGATCACACTTAGGCGACGCGGAGCGTGGGCTGCTCGTTGCGCGCCTGGCCCGGCACCTCCCAGTGGGCCGCGGTGCGGCGCCTCAGCATGTCGCGGAACTGCCGGGTGGTCGTGGGCAGGAGCTCGCCGGTGCCCCAGTCCACGATCACGCCGTACTGGCGGATCAGGTCGAGCGCGTCGAGCTCCTTGCTGCGGTACTTGGCCGCGATCTCTTCGGCATCCACGTCGAGCCAGCCGTGGCGCCCTTCGCGGATGCGCGCGCGCTCGGCCTCGGTCGCCGCTTCGTCCACCTCGTATTCCGCAAGGTCGGCGTCGATCTCGCGGATCACGACGCCGTAGTCCTTCTTCGCCCGCTCGATGGAGACGTAGCCGTCGGCCACGTCGTCGCACACGGTTTCGGGATCGCGGGTCAGCGGGTCGCCGAGCCCGCCGCCGCCGGCGGAGGGCCGCGTCACGGTGTCGCCGGCCTCCACCGGCACGCCGGAGAAGATCGAGCCCAGGTAGCGCTCGCCTTGCGTGCCCGGATTGACCCAAACGCCGTGGGGGATCGACGGCAGCCCGCCCCAAAGCCCCCAGGTCACCGAGCGCTCGCGGTCGCAGCAGTAGGAGACGACAGAGCGCTCCGCCTTGGTCAGGATCGCGCCTTTCTCGACGCCGAGGCCGCCGCGCGAGTTGCCGGGGCCGCCGGAATCGACGATGAGCTCGTGGCCGGTGGTCAGCACCGGGGCGAGGCGCTCCTGCCCCTCGAAGGGCTGCGTGCCGAGCTGAACGCCGAAGACCGGCCCGGTGGCGCCCCAGCCGTCGCGGCCGTTGCGCGCGCCCCAGCCGCCCACCATCCAGTCGTACCACATGAAGTAGGGGCGATCCTCCTTGCGGCCGTCGCGCCCACCGATCAGCAGGTATTCCAGGTTGAAGGTGCAGGCCATGGCGCGCTCGGGCAGGATTTCGGCCCAGAGCTCGAACACCGAGTTCATGATCTTCTCGAACGGGCCCGAGCAGAAGCCCGCGACCGGCGTCGGCCAGTCCGCGTTGACCACGGTCCCCTTCGGCCCGAGATCCACGGTGACCACCCGGTAGAAGCCGGAATTAAGCGGAATGTCCGGCGACTGCATCTTCGTACCGGCGACGATCGCCGCGAAGGCGCCGCCGTAGCAGCAGTTGAGGAAGGTCGAGATCGTCTTCGGATGCGAGCCGGAGAGATCGTAGTGCACGCTGTCGCCGTCGATGGTCATCTTGATGCGGATCGGGATCAGCCCCTCGCCGGCGACCGGGTCCACGTCGATGTAGTCCTCGGTCTCCCACACGCCGTCGGGCAGCTTGGCGATGCGCTGGCGGGTCAGCGTCTCGACGTAGTCCTGCACCTCGGCGAAGGAGGTCTGGATCACGTCGACGCCGTACTTGTCGCAGAGCCGGCCGACCTCGCGCTCTGCCACGTTGCAGGCCTCCGCCTGAGCCTGGAGGTCGCCGATGATGTCGGCAGGCGCGCGGGTGTTGTTGGCGATCAGCTCCGCCACGTCGGAGAGGTACTCGCCCTTGCTGTAGACGCGGACCGGCGTGATGCGGAGCCCCTCGGCCATGTGGTCGAGCGCGCTCACGTTGAACGAGCCCGGCACCGCGCCGCCGACATCGGCCCAATGCCCGTTGGCCTGGGAGAAGCCGAGGTGGATGCCCTTGTAGAAGATGGGGCGGACGATCCGCGTGTCGTTGAAATGGGTGCCGCCCTGGTAGACGTCGTTCACCACGAAGGTATCGCCGGGGTGGATGTCGTCGCCGAACTTGTTGATGACGGCCTGGGCGGTGTAGTGCAGCGTGCCGACGTGGGCGGCGATGTCGCCCGAGCCCTGCATGATGGTGTTGCCTTCCGTGTCGCAGATCGCCGAGGAAAAATCCCGCGACCAGATGACGAAGGAGTAGCAGGTGCGGAAGATCTGCTCGGCCATCTGGTCGACGATGTTGACGTAGGCGTTCTTGAGCACCTCGAAGGTCACGGGGTCGAGCGTGTAGCCTTCGCCGTTCTTGCTCATCTTTTCTTCCTCGCTCTCTGCGTCAGCCTTCGGCCTGCGGAATGTGCATGACGATGGTGTGCCAGGGGTCGACCTCGGCCTTGAGGCCGGGCGGCACCAGCACCGTGGAATCGAGCTGCTCGATGATCGCCGGCCCTTCGACAACCGCGCCTGCGTGCAGATTGTCGCGGTCGTAGATCGGGGTCTTGATCGCCTCGGGCGCCTCGTCGAAGACCACGAGCCGCTCGGTCTCGGGCGCCGGCGCCGAAGGGTCGGTCTCCTCCTTCGCGAACTCGGCCTTTTGCGAAAGTCCGGTGGCGGTGACGGTGAGGCGGTAGATCTCCACCGGCGCGTCGGGCCGGGAATAGTTGTGCTCGCGGCCGTGCTCCTCATGGAACTGGGCGATCGCGGCTTCGAGCGAGCCGGCACGCGCGTCCAGCTTGATCGACATGGAGCGCCACTGGCCGAGATAGCGCATGTCGACGAAGCGCTCGAACTGCATGCGGTCCTCGGTCACGCCCTCGTGCAGCAGGCGCTGGCGGCCTTCGTCTTCGAGCGTGCTGAAGGTGGCCTCGATCTCCTCGATCTTCGCATCGTCGGTGGAGCGCAGATACATCTGCGACATGTCGTGCTTGATATCCACCAACAGGCAGCCGAGCGCGGACGTGACGCCGGGGTTGGGCGGCACGAGGACGGTCGGGATCGAGAGGTCGCGGGCGAGCGCCACGCCGTGCAGCGGTCCCGCGCCACCGAACACGGTGAGCGCGAAGTCGCGCGGGTCGTAGCCCCGCCGGATCGAGACCAGGCGCACGGCGTCCGCCATGTTGGCGTTCGCCACCTGGAGGATGGAGACCGCAGCCTCCTGCACCGTGAGCCCGAGCGGGTCCGCGATGCGGCGCTTGATGGCCTCCTCGGCGAGCGCGCGGTCGAGGGTGACGGCGCCGCCGGCGAGCCGGTCGCTGATCCGGCCGAGGACGATGTTGGCGTCGGAGTTGGTGGGCTCCACGCCGCCTCGGCCGTAGCACGCGGGCCCCGGCGAAGACCCTGCCGACTGCGGCCCGTTGCGGAGCGAGTTCGCCTCGTCGATCCAGGCGAGCGAGCCGCCGCCCGCGCCGATGGTCAACACCTCGATGCTGGGGAAGCAGATGGGGTAGCCGTACTGCACGTACCAGTCGGTGGTGACGCGCAGGTTGCCCCGGTCGCAGAGCGAGACGTCGGTGCTGGTGCCGCCCATGTCGAGGCTGATGGAGTTCTCGTAACCCGCGAGCTGGGCGACGAAGCGGCTCGCGATGGCGCCCGCCGCGATGCCCGAGGCTGCGAGCCGGGCCGCGAACTTGGACGCCGTGCTCTCGGTCATCACCCCGCCGCCGGAATGCAGCAGCAAGATGTCCTCCTCGTAGCCGCCTTCGCGGAGCCGCGTGGCGAGGCGCCCCACATAGTCGCCGGCGACAGGGGCGAGAACCGCATTGGCCACGGTGGTCGAGAAGCGCTCGTGCTCGAAGATCTCGGGCATGATCTCGCTGGAGAGCGAGATGGACGCGCCGGGAACCTCCTCCTCCAGAATGTCGCGCATGCGGCGCTCGTTCTCGGGGTTGGCGAAGGCGTTGGCGAAGCAGACCGCGATGGTCGTGACGCCACGCTTGTTGATGATGCGTGCAGCCTCGCGCGCCTCCGCCTCGTTCACCGGCTCGATGACCGCGCCGCTGTAGTCGATGCGCTCGCTCACCACCAGGCGGTTGCGGCGCTGGATGTAGGGCGGCGCCATTTCCTTGTAGGTATCCCACAGGTCGTCGCGGGTGCCGCGGCGAATCTCGATCACGTCGCGGAAGCCCTTGGTGGTGACCATGATCGCGGGCGGGAAGTTGCGCGTGATCAAGGCGTTGGTGGCGAGCGTGGTGCCGTGGGCGAAGAGCACCATGTCCTGGAGGTCGACGCCGCCGGCCTTGATGCCCTCCAGCACGCCGTCGATGGGGTCGGGCGTCGTCGGAGTCTTGGCGACGCGCATCTGCCCGGACGCCTCGTCCAGGACGCACACGTCGGTGAAGGTGCCGCCGACATCACACGCGACGCGAACGGCCGCCCTCGACACGTCATTCATACTCGTTCGTCCTCTCGCATTTGTACTTGCGTCCCCCTGCCGCCTTGCCCGGCGGCGCAGCATAGGCCGTGAGCCTCCCGAGACCTAGGGCGAGAAGTCCGGCTTAGTGACCCGTTTCGAAAGTTTCTGTCCTCGCGCGGCGCCCCAAACTCGTCATGGCCGGGCTTGTCCCACTGCTGTCCGGTTTAGGCAGAGGTAAGTTGGAGTTCGATTTGCCTGTCATCGTTTGGCGGGGTTTTGGGCGGGTCCTTGATGTTGAGGATGCATCGGCGGTGCATGATGTTGAGGCGCA
>JAJDVB010000086.1 GCA_022826345.1 Alphaproteobacteria bacterium | reverse complement strand
TCGCGCAGCGCCGCGATATGTTCGTGGAGATCGCGGTAGCCCCGCGCAGGCGTCGACATGGGCGATGGACTCCTTCCGCCGCGCCGGCCGGCGCGCGGGAAACCGTTGGGCCGGTGGCCAAGCGGTCGGCAATCTATGCCCCCGCCCCGACCGTGACAACCGGCCGTCGGGTTTTGCGCGGCGGCGGTGCCGGGCGTATCCTTGGCCTCCAATTCGAGACGATTCGACGACCAGGACGAACAAGGAGCAGAAGATGTCGTTCAAACGCGCAACCACGGCCCTGGCGGCCATAGCCGGCGCGCTGGCAATCGGTGCGACCGGACCGGCTTCGGCCGATGTCGCGGGCTTCTACAAGGATCGGACGGTGACCGTCGTGGTGCCGGCCGGCCTCGGCGCCTCGCTCGGGCTCTACGGCCGCCTGCTGGCGGAGCACTGGGGCAAGCACATACCGGGCAATCCGACCGTGATCGTGCAGTCGCGCCCGGGCGGCGGCGGCACCAAGGGCGCGGCCTATGTCTACAACGCCGCGCCCAAGGATGGCACCACGGTCGCCGAGGTGCTGGCGCCTTCGGTGCTGGCGCCGATCCTCCGCAACGTGAAGTTCGACGCCACCAAGTTCCAGTGGCTCGGCTCGATCACCCAGCGGCCGAGCGTGGTCTCGGTGTTCCACAATGCGCCGGCGACGACGCTGGACGGGGTGAAGAAGACCGAGGTCATCATGGGCTCGACCGGTTTCGGCTCCGAGACCTATCTGATGCCCAAGCTGATGAACCACCTGCTCGACACCAAGTTCAAGATCGTCAAGGGCTACAAGGGCGGCGCCTCGATCAACAAGGCGATGGCGCAGGGCGAGGTCCACGGGCGGATGAACTACTGGACCGGCTGGACCACGATCAAGAACGACTGGCTCAAGACCGGCAAGCTCAAGCACCTGATCCAGTACGGTCCGCGCATCCCGGAGCTGCCCGACGTGCCCAGCATCGGCGACCTGGTGACGTCTGAAGACGGCAAGAAGATGATCAAGTTCATCGAGGTCTGCGAGCTGATCGGCATGGGCTTCTGGGTGGCGCCCGAGGTGCCCAAGGACAGGGTGGCGGCACTCCGGACCTCGTTCATGGCGACCATGAACGACCCGGCCTTCCTGGCCGACGCGAAGAAGCGGCGCGCCCCGGTGGCCCCGATTTCGGGCGAGAAGCTGGTCAAGCTCGTGAACGACGGGCTGAATGTCTCGCCCGACCTGGTCGCCAAGATGAAGGCCGCCTTCGGCTTCAAGTAGAGCGTTCGAGCGTCGCCGCGGGCGGGGCGATCGTCCCGCCCGCGGCGGCAGTTCTTGTTCCGCATCGCCGCCCTGTGGGACTATCGTTCCCGGTCTCGGGAAAGGGAGGAGATCCGAAATGCTGAAATCCAAGCTCGCCGGAGCGATCCTGGCGGCGGCCGGAATGGCGGCCGTGCTCTCGGCCGGCGCCCCCAAGGCGTCCGCCGAAGTCAAGCTCAACATGGTCTATCCGTTCCCGGATTTCCTGATCTACACCAAGCAGTGCAAGCAGCTGGCCTCGGACATCACCAAGGCGTCCGGGGGCAAGCTCGCGATCGAGGTCCTGCCCTTCAACTCGATCAAGATGTTCCAGCAGCCGCCCGCGGTCCGCAAAGGACGGGTCGACATGATGTGCACCCCTTACGCGTTCTTCGCCCGCGCGGTGCCGGAGAACGAGGCGGTGTCGACATCCTCCTCCAACCCGGAGACCGTCCGCGCCAATGGCGGCATGGCGATGCTGGACGAGATCCAGCAGAAATATTTCGGCGTGAAGAATCTCGGCTGGACCTCGTCCGGCGGCCGCTTCCGCATCTACATGGAGAAGGCGCCGAAGTTCGACGACAAGGGCATGCTGGATTTGACCGGGATCAAGCTGCGCGACAACCCGATCTACGGCGCTTTTTTCCGCGCCATGAAGGCGTCCACCCATCCGCTGCCGGCGACGCAGGTCTACTCGGCGCTTGAAAAGGGCGTGGTCGACGCCGCCGCCTGGGCCACCATCGGCCTCAAGGGGCTGAAATGGGACAAGTTCCTGCGCCACGCGGTGGAGCCGGAGTTCTATCACACCGACATCGGCTGGTTCATAAACCTGAAGACGTGGAACGGCCTCGATTCCGGGCTCCGCAAACTCGTTCAGGACATGGTGATCGCGAACGAGAAGGCGGTGCGCGAGGTCCTTCTCGCGGAATCGAAGAAGGAACGGGCGACGCTCGCCAAGGAAGGCATGAAATTCCACACCGTGCCGGCCGCCGCGGTCTATTCGAAGCTGGCGGTCGATTCGGCCTACGCCCGCATGACCGACCGGCTGAAGAAGGCGAAACGGCCGACCGACCACGTCGCCAAGCTGCGCGAGCTCTGGCAGCAGCAATAGTCTCTTCGCGATCCCGGCTTCCCCGTCTCGGGGGAGCCGTTGTGGCTGGTAGGACAGGCGGCAGATGACCGTCCTGCGCGCCGTCGACAGGGCCTGGGCCGGGCTCCTGTGGGTCATGATGGCGCTGGCCGCGCTCTATGTCGGCTTCATCATGCTGGCGATCGTCTATGTGACGATCTTCCGCAGCGCGGGCTGGGACTACAACCAGTTCGTGTTCACGCTGATCGAGTACGGCTTCCTGTACATCCTGTTCCTGGGATCGCCCTGGCTCGTCCGGACCCGGGGGCATGTCTATATCGAGCTCCTTACCGCCGCCGTTCCGGAGCGGAGTCGGGCGGCGCTGTCGCGCGGGATCGCCGCGCTCTGCGCCACGATCTGCCTGGTCTGGGTCTGGTACACGTGGGGCATCTTTCTGGAGCATCTGGAGGACACGCTCGCCTTCGACGAGCTGCGCGACGACCGCGGCATGCGCCTGTGGACGATCACCGTCGTCTATCCCGTGGGCTTCCTCTTCATGGCGATCGAGTTCCTGCGCTTCGTCTTCGGCCGGCAGACCATGCACAGCGGCGAGGCCGGCGTCGCCAACGAACGGATCGAGCTCGAGGAAACCCGGCGCAGCCTGACGGAAACGCGCTGAATGGAGTGGTACTGGATACTTCTCGCCCTGTTCGGCTCCATCCTGCTGCTGATGTTCGCCGGGCTGCCGGTCGGCATTGCCTTCATCGCGGTCAATACCGTCGCCGCCTTCTTCATCTTCGGCCGGTTCGGAGACTTCGACACGCGGGTCCAGTCGGCCATCGGTCAGCATGTCGACAACGCCTTCGGCAACATGACGATCTTCGCCATCGTGCCGATTCCGATGTTCCTGCTGATGGGCGAGCTCTTCTTCCATACCGGCCTCGCCAACCGGATGTTCGATGCGGTCGAGAAGCTGATGGGCCGGGTTCCGGCGCGGTTGTCCTACGTCACGGTGGCCGGCGGCACCGCCTTCGCCACGCTCTCGGGCTCGTCGATGGGCTCCACCGCCCTTCTCGGCACGCTGATGGTCCCGGAGATGGCCGCGCGCGGCTACAAGAAGAGCATGTCGATCGGCCCGATCCTCGGGACCGGCGGGCTCGCCATGCTGATCCCGCCCTCGGCGCTCGCCGTGCTGCTCGGCACCCTGGCCGAGATCGATATCGGCAAGCTGTTGATCGCCGGGGTCGTGCCGGGGCTGTTGCTGGCGGTCTTCTACGCCATCCTGATCTTCGTCCGGGCGACCCTCGATCCGTCCGCCGCGCCGTCCTACGAGGTCGAGACGGTACCGGTAGGCCGGCGCATCCTGCTGTTCCTGTTCGACGTGCTGCCGATGATCTCGATCATCGCGTTCGTCATCGCCCTGATCATGGGCGGCGTGGCGACGCCGTCGGAGGCGGCCGCCTACGGCTCGGTCGGCGTGATCCTGCTTGCGGTCGGCTATTTGTTCGCGGTGCCGCTGCTGCGCGGCGATTTCCGAGCGGCCTGGGCGTTCGGGCCGTTCTTTGCCGTGGCGATGTGGAAGTCGCTGTGGGGCGCCGGGCGGGTCACGGTGATCGCGCTGATGATCCTGTTCGGCTCGTCGCTGTTTTCCAACGTGCTGGCCGCCTCGGGCTCGAGCGCGGCCCTGATCCAATGGGTCGCGGGCTTCGAGGTCTCGCCCTACGTCATGCTTCTGATGATGTTCGGCATCCTTCTGCTGCTCGGCATGTTCATGGACCAGCTCGCCATGATGCTGCTGACAGTGCCGATCTTCTTCCCCATCGTGCACGGCCTCGATTTCGGCCTTGCGCTGGACATGAAGCTGATCTGGTTCGCCGTCATCATGCTGCTGGCGATGGAGATCAGCTTCACCACCCCGCCCTTCGGCCTGCTGCTGTTCGTCATGCAGGGGGTGGCGCCGCCCGGCACCCGGTTCGGCGAGATCTGCCTCGCCGCCCTGCCCTTCATGGGCTGCGCGCTGCTGCTCACCCTGCTGATCGTGGTCTTCCCGCCGCTGGCGGTGTGGCTGCCCTGGCTGGGCGGGTAGCAACGAGGCCGGAGCGAAACGGACTTCCGATGGAGTTCAACGCCGATCTGCGACAAGCACACCTGCCAGAGCCCCGATAGCCGTCGATCCCAGAGCAACCACGAAATCGGGTACGTTCTTGTCGTAGGCGGCGAGAACAATCGCTCCGACCAGCGCAAGGCCCGCGAGTATCGCGAGGGAAGATCCGACCACCCGATAGAAAAAGCGGTCGCGAAGATAGGCGGGTCCGGAGCGCAACAGACCCGATGGGCTCTCCGTGACGGATCCCCAATCGTCCGTCGGGTCTCTCGTGTTTTCAGGCTTGGCGTCCACCGCCGTCAAGCGTTCGCACCGCTCAGACCCGCGATGATGATCGTCTCCATCGAACCGTCCTTCTTCTTGACGATCAACTCGCCTCCATCTTCGATCTTCTTCGTGATTCCCTCGGCGATAGCAAGCGCGCTGCTGACGGTCGACGCCTTGTTTCTCGTGTTCAACCGGTCAGTGAGAACTTCGGTATTGGCGATATCTCGCTCCGTCAAGTTCATGGTCACCTTTTTGAACGCCATGATCTCGTCTCCCTCGCCGGCCCGCGCCGACTGTTGCCATATATGATATGGCTAATGTAAGGCAATTAGCTGGCATTTTCAATGTCCGACAACGACGTTGGGAAAAATCCGCGGGCAGGTTCTAGAACAGGTTGAGCCAGACGCTGGAGCGGAGTTCCGGAAACAGATCGCCGAAGACGGTCTGCGGCCACGGCACGA
>JAJDVB010000059.1:20000-50123 GCA_022826345.1 Alphaproteobacteria bacterium | reverse complement strand
AAAGGCGAACGCCGCCCGGCCCGAGATCGAGCAGGTGATGATCGTCAACCGGCGCGGCGTTGATGACGACCAGTTCGAAATCGACCTCTACATCATCCGCCGGCGCATCGAGAAGCAGGTGCTCGACCGTCACATCACCGGCTTCTACATCTGCTCCCTGTCGTGCCGCTCGCTCATCTACAAGGGCATGTTCCTGGCCGAGCAGCTCACGGCGTTCTATCCGGACCTGCTCGACGAGCGCTTCGTGTCGCGCTTCGCGATCTTCCACCAGCGCTACTCGACCAATACCTTCCCCACATGGCGGCTGGCGCAGCCCTTCCGCATGCTCGCCCATAACGGCGAGATCAACACGATTCGCGGCAACAAAAACTGGATGGCGAATCACGAGACGCGCGCTGCGAGCGACGTCTTCGGCGCCCATAACAGCGAGCTCTTCCCGTTGATCGAGCCGGACTCGTCGGATTCCATGGCGCTCGACGCCGTGCTCGAGGGCGTGGTGCGAGCCGGGCGTTCGGTGCCGGCGGCCCACAGCCTGCTGATCCCGGACGCCTGGTCCAAGAAGCAGGACATGCCGGCCCACCACCGCGCCTTCTACAACTTCTGCAACTGCGTGATGGAGCCGTGGGACGGCCCTGCGGCCATCGCTGCGACCGACGGCACCTGGATTCTCGCCGGAATGGACCGCAACGGGCTTCGCCCCATGCGCTACAGCGTGACAGTCGACGGCATGCTCGTCGTCGGCTCCGAGGCCGGCATGGTCCCCATCGCACCCGAGCGGATTACCGAGAACGGTCGTCTCGGCCCCGGTCAGATGATCTGCGTCGATCTCTCCGAAGGCCGCCTCTATCACGACCGCGAGATGAAGGACATGCTCGCCGAGGCCAAGCCGTACGCGGCATGGGTCGCAGACGTGGTCGACGCGAGCGCGCTGGTCTCCGGCACGGCGGCATCCCGTATGTTCTCGCGCGACGAGCTCCGGCTACGCCAGCGCATGGTGGGCTACTCCATGGAGGAGCTCGAACTGGTGCTCCATCCCATGGTGGAAGCCGGCAAGGAGCCGACGGGCTCGATGGGCGACGACACGCCGCTCGCCGTGCTCTCGGGCCAGTATCGGGGCCTGCATCACTACTTCCGCCAAATGTTCGCGCAGGTGACCAACCCGCCGATCGATTCCCTGCGCGAATACAGCGTCATGAGTCTGCTCACCCGGCTCGGCAACATGGGCAACATCTTCGCCGGCGAGCCCGAGCAGACCGCGCTGCTGCAACTGGATTCGCCGGTTCTCACCAACGGCGAGTTCAAAGGCCTGACCGAGCTTCTGGGCGACAAGGCAGTGTGGATCGACTGCAGCTTCGACGCGTCCCCTGGCCGCGGCCGGCTCACTGCGGCAATGGAGCGCATCCGCGCGCAGGCGGAGGAAGCCGTGCGCGGCGGCGCGACCCACCTGATCCTGACCGACGAGCATGTCTCGGAGGAGCGCGCACCGATCCCTATGATCTTGGCGGCCGGCGGGGTGCACAGCCACCTGGTGCGCCAGCGACTCAGAACCTTCACCTCGATCAACGTGCGCGCTGCCGAGTGCCTCGACGTCCACTATTTCGCCGTGCTGATCGGGGTGGGCGCGACCTCGATCAACCCCTATCTCGCGCTCGAAAGCCTGGCCGACCGGCAGGAGCGCGGGCTCTTCGGCAACCGCAGCTTGGCGGACTGCGAGGACCGCTACCGCCGCGCGGTGGATGCGGGGCTGCTCAAGATCCTCTCCAAGATGGGCATTTCGGTGCTGAGCTCGTACCGGAGCGGCTACAACTTCGAGTCCGTCGGCCTCAGCCGGGCGCTGGTCGCCGATTTCTTCCCCGGTATGACGGCGCGGCTCTCCGGCATCGGACTCAGCGGCATCAAGCGTCGCGTGCTGCGCCAGCACCGCAAGGCCTACGAGGAGAGCCCTGTAGTGCTGCCGGTGGGAGGCCTCCTCAAGTACCGCCGCTCGGGCGAGATCCACGCCTTCGACGGACCGCTGATCCACATGCTCCAGTCGGCACTCGCGGCCGACTCTTACGCGACCTACAAGAAGTATGCCGAGGGCGTGTACGCGTTGCCGCCAATCCAGATACGCAACCTCCTGGGCTTCGAGTCCGACAGGCCGGAGATCGGGCTCGACGAAGTGGAATCGATCACTCAGATCCGCAAGCGCTTCAGCAGCGGCAGCATGTCGCACGGCGCACTCTCCAAGGAGGCGCATGAGACGCTGGCCATCGCCATGAACCGCATCGGTGCCGCGTCCTGCAGCGGCGAGGGTGGCGAGGCACGCGAGCGCTTCGAGCCGCGCGACAACGGCGACAATGCGTCGTCGGCGACCAAGCAGATCGCGTCGGCCCGCTTCGGCGTGACCGCGGAGTACCTGAACCACTGCCGCGAGATCGAGATCAAGATGGCGCAAGGCGCGAAGCCCGGCGAAGGCGGCCAGCTGCCGGGTTTCAAGGTGTCGGAGGAGATCGCCAAGCTGCGCCATTCGACGCCGGGGGTGACGCTGATCTCGCCGCCGCCGCACCACGACATCTACTCGATCGAGGACCTCGCCCAGCTCATCTACGACCTGAAGCAGATCAACCCGAACGCCCGCGTCACGGTCAAGCTCGTGGCCGAGGCCGGCATCGGCACCATCGCCGCCGGCGTCGCCAAGGCGAAGGCCGACGTGGTCCTGGTCTCGGGCCACGACGGCGGCACCGGCGCCTCGCCCCAGAGCAGCGTGAAATACGCCGGCGTGCCCTGGGAGATGGGCCTTGCCGAGGTGCATCAGGTGCTCACCCTCAACCGCCTGCGCCACACGGTGACACTCCGGGTCGACGGCGGCATCAAGACCGGCCGCGACGTGGTTACCGCCGCAATGCTGGGCGCCGAGGAATTCGGCATCGGCACCACCTCGCTGGTCGCCATGGGCTGTATTCTCGTGCGCCAATGCCACAGCAACACCTGCCCGGTCGGCGTTTGCACGCAGGACCCGGCGCTCCGCGCCAAGTTCGAGGGCACGCCGGAGAAGGTGGTCAACCTGTTCACCTTCATCGGCGAGGAGGTGCGCGAGATCCTGGCGTCTTTGGGGGTTGCGACGCTCGACGAGATCGTCGGCCGCACGGACCTCCTGCGCCAGGTCAGCCGCGGCAGCGCCGATCTCGACGATCTCGATCTCAACCCGCTGCTCGCCCAGGCGGACCCCGGCGGCCACCCCCGCCACTCCACGCGCAAGGGGCGGATCGAGGTGCCCGGCACCCTCGACGAGCAGATCATCAGCGACGCCGACGACGCGCTGGAAGTGCCGGAGAAGATGCAGCTCGCCTACACGATGAGCAACACGCACCGCACGATCGGGGCCAAGCTCTCTTCCCACCTGACTCGCCGCTTCGGCATGTCCGGGCTGCCGCCCGACTACTTCACGGTGAGCCTGCGCGGCTCCGCCGGCCAATCGCTCGGCGCCTGGGCCGTCCAGGGCCTCAAGATCGTGGTGAGCGGCGACGCCAACGACTACGTGGGCAAGGGTCTCTCCGGCGGCACCATCGTGCTGCGCCTACCGACCTCGAGCCCGCTCGCCTCCAACGAGAACACGATCATCGGCAATGTCGTCCTCTACGGTGCCACTAGCGGAAAGCTGTTCGCCGCCGGCCAGGCGGGCGAGCGCTTCTGCGTGCGCAACTCGGGCGCGCGCGCCGTGGTGGAGGGCTGCGGATCGAACGGGTGCGAATACATGACCGGTGGAATCGCAGTCATCCTCGGGCCCGTGGGCGACAACTTCGCCGCCGGCATGACCGGCGGCATGGCCTTCGTCTACGACCCCGACGCCACCTTCGAGCGGCGCGTCAACGCCGACACTGTGGTCTGGCAACGCATCGCCAGCGCCCACTGGGAACGCGAGTGCCGGGCGCTCGTCGAGGAGCACCATGCCGAGACCCGCTCGCGCTACAGCGAGCGCCTTCTCGCCGACTGGACCCTGGAGATCGGCAACTTCTGGCAGATCTGCCCGCGGGAGATGATCTCCCGCCTGTCCCACCCGCTGGTCGACGAGGCGCAAGCCGAAATCGCCTGAGCCGGTCGCAGACACAGCCGCAAGCGGGCGGGGGTGCGACGCATGAGCCCTATAGACGAGGCGCGTCGGCCGCCCGAGGAGATTGCCACGCTCCAGCAAGAGCATTGGCAGGCCCAGCGGGCCTACGTCATTTCACAATCGCCCTTCTTCGCGCGGCTCTGGGCCGGCAAGCACGTGCCGGGGCGGCTGGAGGACCTGCCGGCACTCCCCCTCTGCGACAAGGCGATGCTGCGGGAATCCCAGGCCGCGCATCCGCCTTTCGGTGACTACCTCGCTGCGGTGCGCGAGTTCGTCATTCGCCTGCATCGCACCTCCGGCACCACCGGCCAGGCCATGAACATCGCCCAGACGGAGGCCGACACGGCGCAGACGGCCGAGGTCGGCGCGCGCTGCTTCCAGGCCGCAGGGCTCACCACCGGCACGCTCACGGTCCACTGCCTCAACTACCGGATGTGGATGGGCGGGGTGAGCGACCACCTCTCCCTCGAAGCCGCCGGCGCGACCGTGATTCCCTTCGGCGCAGGCGAGAGCCAGCTCCTGATACGCACGATCCTCGACCTGAAGGTCCGCGTGATCCACTGCACACCCTCCTACCCCGCCGCGCTGGAACAGACGATCGCGGAACACTTCCCCGGCCTCGCGCCACGCGACCTCGGGCTCACGCTCGGCCTCTTTGGCGGCGAGGCGGGTCTGGACGATCCAAGCTTTCGCGGGCGTCTGGAGAGCGTCTGGGGTTTTACCGCGCGCAACGCCAACTACGGCGTCTCCGACGTGTTCAGCAATTTCGCGAGCCAGTGCTGGGCCAACAACGACCTGCACTTCCTGGGCGAGGACGTGCTCTACCCGGAGCTGATCGAGCCGGAGAGCGGCGAGCCGGTGCCTTGGGGGGAGGGCGCGAGCGGTGAGTTGGTGCTGACGCACCTGAAGCGGGAGGCGCAGCCGCTAGTGCGCTTCCGTACCAACGACGTGATCGTCATTACGGGCACCGGCATGTGCACCTGCGGGCGGGAGGCGACCCGCTTCCGCGTTCTCGGCCGCAGCGACGACATGGTGGTGGTACGCGGCGTCAACATCTTCCCCACCGCCGTTGGCGGTGTGATCGCCGGATTCGACGCGCTCTCGGGCGAGTTCCGCATCCGCCTCAAGGGCGGCGGCCCCTACGACCGCCTGCCGGTGGAGGCCGAGCTGGCGGAAGGCATCGAATCCTCCGGTGCGCTTGCCACGAAAGTGGAAGAGGCGATCAAAGCGGCGCTTCGCGCCTCGGCCAACGTAACCCTGCTGCCGCCGGGCTCGCTGCCACGCACCGGCGGCAAGACGCAGCGGCTGATCCGGGAGGATTGACGATGACGGGTACCGTGCTCTCCGGCGTGACGGCGGGAGTCGCCACGCTCACGCTCAACCGGCCGGAGCGGCTCAACGCGCTCAACGCCACGCTGCTCGCCGATCTCTGCACGGCGCTCGATACGGCACTTGCCGACGACGAGGTGGGTGCGCTGGTCCTACGCGGGGCGGGTCGCGCTTTCTGCTCCGGCGACGACCTCAAGGAGATCGAGAACCAGACCGCCGGCGA
Organism: Alphaproteobacteria bacterium; assembly: GCA_022826345.1. The sequence continues at coordinate 44,478 of JAJDVB010000059.1, read as the reverse complement.
GGCGGAGACCCGGGTCTTCATCGAGGCGATTCAGGAGGTCTCGCGCCGCCTGGTGCTGGGCGACAAGGTGGTGGTGGGCGCGATCCACGGCTGGGCCGTGGGCGGCGGGCTTGAGTGGGCGATCAACTGCGATCTCGCCGTCTTCGGCGAGGGCACCAGGTGCTTCTTCCCCGAGATCAAGTGGGGCATGTTCCCGACCGGCGGCGTGACGGCGATCCTGCCGCGCATCGTGGGGTTGGCGAAGACCCGTGAACTGCTCCTGCTCGGCGAGACCTTCGGCGCCGCAGAAGCGAACGAGATGGGTCTCGCCTGGCGCGTGGTGCCGGACGATGCGGTGTTCGAGACCGCGCACGAGACGGCGGCGCGCATCGCCGCCCTGCCGCAAGGTGCGGTGCGCGACCTCAAGCGGGTGCTCAACCGGGCCGGCGGTTTCGACATCGAGGGCGCATTGGCGCTGGAGACCGAGGCGACGGTGCGGCGCTTCCTCGACCCCGAGACGGCCGAGCGGGTCAAGCGCTTCGGCGACTGACCGCACCGGTCAGTCGTCTTCCTTGAACTCCCCACCCTCTCCCTTCGCCGCGGTGAAGGCGTCGAGGCGCCCCTCATCGATCGCGGCGCGCAGGTCGGCCATCAGCCGCTGGTAGAAATAGAGGTTGTGCTGGCTTAGCAGGATGGGGCCGAGCATTTCGCCGGTGCGGAACAGGTGATGCAGGTAGGCGCGGCTGTACGCCGCGCACGTCGGGCAAGCGCAGGCGGCATCGACCGGCGATGAGTCCTCCGCGTGGCGGGCGTTCCGCATGTTGAGGGGGCCGCTCGCGGTGTAGGCGCGTGCGGTGCGGCCCGAGCGGGTCGGCAGCACGCAGTCGAACATGTCGATACCGCGGCGGACCGCCTTCACGATGTCGTCCGGCGTGCCCACCCCCATCAGGTAGCGCGGCCGCTCCGCCGGCAGCGCGCCCTGGAGTCCATCGAGCACCGCCAGCATCTGGGCCTGACCCTCGCCCACCGCGAGCCCGCCCACGGCGTAGCCGTCGAAGCCGATCTCCACGAGCGCTGCCGCCGATTCCGCGCGAAGCTCGGGGTAAACGCTGCCCTGCACGATGCCGAAGAGCCCGTAGCCCGGCCTCTGCACGAACGCCTCCTTGCAGCGCGCGGCCCAGCGCATGGAACGGCGCATCGACTCCGCGGCTTCCTCCTTGCTCGCCGGATAGGGCGTGCATTCGTCCAGCACCATGGTGATGTCGCTGTCCAGATCGCGCTGGATTTCCACGGCGCCCGCTGGGGTCAGCTGGTGTCGGGAACCGTCGGTGTGTGCGCGGAACACCACGCCGTCCTCCTGCACGGTGCGGAGCTGGGCGAGCGACATCACCTGGAAGCCGCCTGAATCCGTGAGGATCGGTCCCGGCCAGTTCATGAATTCGTGCAGCCCGCCGAGGCGGGCGATGCGATCCGCGCCAGGGCGGATCATCAGGTGATAGGTGTTGGCGAGCACGATCTCGGCGCCGCTCGCCCGCACCGTATCGACCGTGAGCCCCTTGACCGCGGCTTGCGTCCCCACCGGCATGAAGGCGGGCGTGTGCACGGGCCCGTGGGCGGTCTCCAACCGGCCGAGCCTGGCGCCGCCGTCGGTCGCCTCCACTGAGAAGCCGAGGCTCACTGGGCCTCCCCCCGCGCGAGCAGGCAGGCGTCGCCGTAGGAATAGAAGCGATAGCCTGCAGCCAGCGCCTCCGCGTAGGCCGCCTTCATCCGCTCGGTGCCGGCGAAGGCGCAGACCAGCATGAAGAGTGTCGAGCGGGGCAGGTGGAAGTTGGTCAGCATCAGGTCGACGGCCTTGAAGCGATAGCCCGGCTCGATGAAGAGATCGACCTCGCCGGTGAACGCTTCGACGGTCCCGTCGGGCCGGGCAGCGCTCTCCAAGAGGCGCACGACAGTGGTGCCGACCGCGACGATGCGCCCGCCGGCCGCGCGGCAGCGGTTGATGGCAGCGGCTGTGTCGGGCGTGAGCACGCAGGCCTCGCTGTGCATCGGGTGATCGGCAGTGTCCTCGACCGAGACCGGGAGAAACGTGCCGGCGCCGACGTGGAGGGTAACGAAGTGCCGTGCGATGCCGCGCGCGTCGACGGCCCGCAGCAGGCGCTCGGTGAAATGGAGCCCGGCGGTCGGCGCGGCGACGGCGCCCTCCTCACGGGCGAATACGGTCTGATAGTCATCACGGTCGCGCCGGTCTGCTTCGCGACGGAGATAGGGCGGCAGCGGCATCGCGCCATGGCGTTGCAGCGCCTCGGCGAGCGCCGCACCGCCCCGGTCGAAAACCAAGCTTACCTCGGGCCCATCCCGCGCTTCGACGTTGGCGGAGAATCCTTCGGCGACGCGCACCTTATCGCCCGGCCTGAGCCGCCGTGCGGGCTTGGCGAAGGCCTGCCAGCGATCGTCGCTTACGCGCCGGTGCAGGGTGAGCTCGACCCGCGCCTCGCCCCTCGTGCCCTCCAGACGTGCCGGGATCACCCGCGTGTCGTTGAAGGCCATCAAGTCGCCCGGCCGCAAGAGGGCCGGGAGGTCTGCGATGCCGCGGTGGGCGAGGCCTGCAGTCAGGTCCAGCAGCCGCGCCGAATCGCGCGGGCGGGCGGGGCGCGTCGCGATCGCCTCGCGCGGGAGGTCGAAATCGAAGGCGTCGACCCGCACCGATGGCCGCCGGCGTCGCCGGCCTCAGGGAGGCGGCGTCCCGAACCGCTCGGCGAGACGCTGGGCGATGAGCGGCGAGACGAAGCTCGACACGTCGCCGCCGAGGGAGGCGATCTCCTTCACCAGCTTGGAGGCGATGAAGTGGTGCCGCTCCGAGGCCATGAGGAACACGGTCTCCACATCCTGGTCGAGCCTGGAGTTCATGCCCGCCATCTGGAACTCGTACTCGAAATCGGAGACCGCCCGGAGCCCGCGCACGATCACCGTGGCACTGACCTCATGAACAAAGTGCATAAGCAGGCTGTCGAAGCTGCGCACCTCCAGCTGCGGCGGCTCGAGCCCGAGCGCCGCGAGGTCCCGCGCAGTGAGCGCCACCCGCTCGTCCACATCGAACAGCGGATTCTTGCCCGCGTTGACGGCAACCCCGACCACCAGCCTGTCCACCACTCTGAGGGAACGCCTGATGATGTCCTGATGGCCCGTGGTGATCGGGTCGAAGGTTCCGGGATAGAGGCCGATCCGCTCAGCCATCCTGTGCCGCTCCCGCGTTCGCGGCTGCTTCGCCCGCCGCGCCGTTACCGTTGACGTCGGCAAGCCGCGCCGCTGACACCACCCGCTCGCCCTTGCCCAGCCGGAAGATGGTCACGCCGCGCGTGTCTCTGCCCGCCTTCCTGATGCCCTTCACCGGGCAACGGATCAACTGACCGCCGTCAGTCACGAGCATGATTTCGTCCTGGTCAGCCACTGGGAAGGCGGCGACGACCTCGGTCTCGCCGGCGCCGATTGCGGTATTGATGATACCCTTGCCGCCGCGCCGGGTCAGGCGATAGTCGTGGCTTGAGGTGCGCTTGCCGAAGCCGTCGCTGCGGACCGTGAGGAGGAACTGCTCCTGGGCGGCGAGCTCCGCGCGGCGCTCCTTCGTGAGCTTGAGTGCCTCTCCCTCGCGCGCGCGTCTGAAATAGGCATCCCGTTCGGCTGCGTCGAGATCGATGTGCGCGAGCACGCTCATGGAGATCACCCGGTCGCCCTCGGCGAGGTCCATCCCGCGCACACCTGACGAACTGCGCCCCCGGAACAGGCGTACATCGGAAGCGGTGAAGCGGGTGCACTTGCCGCCGCGGGCGGCGAGCAGCACGTCGTCGCTGTCGGAACAAGTCTGTACGCCAATGATGCGATCGTCGTCGCCGAGCTTCATGGCGATCTTGCCGGCGGACGGCACGTTCACGAAGTCGCTCGCGCTGTTGCGACGCACCGAGCCGGCAGCGGTCGCGAACATGAGCTGGAGGCTCGCCCATTCCTCCTCGTCTTCCGGCATCGGCAGGATGGTCGAGATGGTCTCGCCCTTCGCCAACGGCAGCAGGTTGACCAGCGCCTTGCCGCGCGCCTGCGGCGCGGCCTGGGGTAGGCGATAGACCTTGAGCTTGTAGACCTTGCCGGCGGTGGAGAAGAACAGCACCGGCGTGTGGGTGTTGACGACGAAGACCTGCGAGACGAAGTCCTCGTCGCGGGTGCTCATGCCGGCCCGCCCCTTGCCGCCGCGCCGTTGCGCCCGATAGGTCGAGAGCGGCACCCGCTTGACGTAGCCGCGGTGGCTGAGCGTGACCACCATCTCCTCACGCTGAATCAGGTCTTCGACATCGTGCTCGAACTCGGCCTCGCCCAACTCAGTCCGCCGCGCGTCGGCGAACTTCTCGCGCGTGGCGACCAGTTCCTCGCGCAGGACGGAGCGCAAGCGCTCCCGGTTCTGCAGGATGTCGATGTAATCCTTGATCTGCTCGACGATGCCGGCGAGCTCGTCTGCGATCTTGTCGCGCTCCATGGCGGTGAGCCGCTGCAGGCGGAGCTCCAGGATCGCCCGTGCCTGCTCGTCGGTGAGCCGGCAGGTGTCCGCCTCCGTCACCCGCTGGCGCGGATCGGCGATCAGAGCGATCAGGGGGCCCGCATCCTTTACCGGCCAGTCGCGGCCGGTGAGGCCTGCGCGGGCCTCGGCCGGATCCTTCGCCTTGCGGATCAGCGCGATGATCTCGTCGATGTTGGCGACGGCGATGGCGAGGCCGGCGAGCGCGTGGGCCCGCGTGCGCGCTTGGGCGAGCTGGTAGGCGGTGCGCCGGGTGACGACCTCTTCGCGGAACTCGATGAACGCTGCGACGATGTCCTTTAGCGTCAACAGCTCCGGGCGGCCGCCGCGGAGCGCCAGCATGTTCACGCCGAAGCTCGTCTGCAGCGGCGAGTAGCGGTAGAGCTGGTTGAGCACCACCTCAGCCATCGCGCTGCGCTTGAGCTCGATGACGACGCGCACGCCATCGCGGTCCGATTCGTCGCGGAGGTCGGCGATCCCCTCGATGCGTCGCTCGTTTACGAGGCCGGCGATGCGCTCGATCATCCGCGCCTTGTTCACCTGGTAGGGGATCTCGGTGACGATGATCGCCTCGCGGTCCTTGCCGGCTTGCTCGATCGTCGTCCGGCCGCGCATGACCACCGAGCCGCGGCCAAAGTGATAGGCCTGACGGATGCCGGCGGCGCCGATGATTATGGCGCCGGTGGGGAAGTCCGGTCCCGGCACGTGCTTCATCAGGGCATCGATGGTGATATCCGGGTCATCGAGATAGGCGCAGGCGGCGTCGACGACCTCGCCCAGGTTGTGGGGCGGGATGTTGGTCGCCATGCCGACCGCGATGCCGCCCGCCCCGTTGACCAGGAGGTTGGGGAAGGCCGCCGGCAGCACCACGGGCTCGTGCGCCGATTCATCGTAGTTGGCCTGGAAGTCGACCGTCTCCTTGTCGATGTCGGTGAGCAGCGCGTGCGCGGGCTCGCCTAGGCGGACCTCGGTGTAGCGCATCGCCGCCGGCGGGTCGCCGTCCATCGAGCCGTAGTTGCCCTGCCCGTCCAGCAGCGGCAGGCGCATGGAGAAATCCTGCGCCATGCGCACCATGGCGTCGTAGATCGCGGCGTCGCCGTGCGGGTGGTACTTGCCCATGACGTCGCCGACCACGCGGGCCGACTTGCGGTAGGGCTTGTTCCAGTCGTAGCCGTTCTCGTGCATCGAATAGAGGATGCGGCGATGCACCGGCTTCAGCCCGTCGCGTACGTCGGGCAGCGCGCGGCTCACGATCACGCTCATCGCGTAGTCGAGGTAGGAGCGTTTCATCTCCTCCTCGATGGCGACGGGGGGCGTCAGGGGCGCGCCGCCGTCGGGCGGTTCCCGAGGTGGCGCGGAGGGCGGTATCTCTGTCACGAATGACCGAAAAGATTATTGGAAGACAAGGAGTTAGGCCACGCTTGACGACTCGGTCCTCATGCCTGGAAGACTACAGGAATCGGCCCTGATTCACAACGTCGCGGATCCCACCGCTGGGCAGAATTTTTCGCCCAATTAGAACGGGATGTCGTCGTCCAGGTCGGTGGATGAAGGACCGCTGTCGCGGGCAGCGGCCGGGGCGCCGGCGGGCTCACCGCCGTAGTCGCGTCCGCCGCCGCTGTCGGCGCGGCTGTCCAGCATGGTGAGCTCGCCGCGGAAGCGGCCGAGCACGACCTCCGTGGTGTAGCGCTCTTGCCCCGACTGGTCGGTCCACTTGCGGGTCTGCAGCTGGCCTTCGAGATAGACCTTGGAGCCCTTGTGCAGGTAGCGCTGGGCGATCTCGGCCAAGTGCTCGTTGAAGATCACGACGCGGTGCCACTCCACGCGCTCGCGGCGCTCGCCGGTCTGACGGTCCTTCCAGGTCTCGTTGGTGGCCACCGTGAAGTTGACGATGGGCCTGCCGTCCTGTGTCTGTCGGGTTTCGGGGTCGCGTCCCAGGTTGCCGACCAAAATGACCTTGTTGACGCTACCCGCCATAACCCAAACTCCTTCTGTGCTTACAAGCTACCCCGACAACTTTTAGCCCATAGCCAGAGGCGCCTCAAACCAGCCTCCAAATGTCGGCGCCCTCTCGCCTTCGCCGGGCGAAGAACCTATAGTCCGGCTTCGATCCCCGAACCATTTCGTCCGCGCCCATGGCCAAGACCATCAGCGTTCGCGGCGCTCGCGAGCACAATCTAAAGGGCGTCGACGTTGACCTGCCCCGCGACCGCCTGATCGTCATTACTGGGCTGTCGGGCTCGGGTAAGTCCTCGCTCGCCTTCGATACGATCTACGCCGAGGGCCAGCGGCGCTACGTCGAGAGCCTCTCGGCCTATGCACGCCAGTTCCTGGAGCTGATGCAGAAGCCCGACGTGGAGTCCATCGACGGGCTCTCGCCGGCAATCTCCATCGAGCAGAAGACCACGTCGCGGAACCCGCGCTCCACCGTGGGCACGGTGACCGAGATCCACGACTACCTGCGCCTGCTCTTCGCTCGCATCGGGGTGCCGTACTCGCCTGCGACGGGGCTCCCCATCGAGAGCCAGACCGTGAGCCAGATGGTGGACCGCATTCTGGCGATGGAAGAGGGCACGCGGCTCTACCTGCTCGCGCCGGTGATCCGCGGCCGCAAGGGCGAGTACAGGAAGGACCTCGCCGAGCTGCTCAAGCGCGGCTTCACGCGGGTCAAGATCGACGGCGAGACCTACGACATCGACGCGGCACCCGCGCTCGACAAGAAGCGCAAGCACGACATCGAGGTGGTGGTGGACCGCGTGGTGGTCTCGCCCACGCTCGGCACCCGGCTCGCCGACAGCCTGGAGACCGGGCTCGGGCTCACCGACGGGCTGGTGGTGGCCGAGGACGCCGACAGCGGCGAGCGAACGGTCTTCTCGGCCAAGTTCGCCTGCCCGGTCTCGGGCTTTACCATCGAGGAGATCGAGCCCCGGCTCTTCTCCTTCAACAATCCCTTCGGCGCTTGCCCAAGCTGCGACGGCCTCGGCATCCGGCTCTATTTCGACGCCGAGCTGGTGGTGCCGGACCAGCGCCTCAGCCTCGCCCAGGGCGCCGTCGCCCCCTGGGCAGGCTCGTCCTCTCCCTATTACCGGCAAACCCTGGAGTGCATCGCCGAGCACTACGGCGCGCGCATGACCGTGCCCTGGAGCGATCTGCCGGTGAAGGTGCGGCAAACCATCGTCCACGGCTCCGGCGAGGAGCGAATCACCTTCACCTACGACGACGGCATCCGGCAGTACAGCACAACCAAGCCCTTCGAGGGCGTGGTGCCTAACCTGGACCGGCGCTGGCGCGAATCCGACAGCGCCTGGCTGCGCGACGAGCTCGGCAAGTTCCAGAGCACCGCCGCGTGCGAGAGCTGCGGCGGCCATCGGCTGAAGCCGGAGGCGCTCTGCGTCAAGGTTGGGGACCTGCACATCGGCGATGTGACGCAATTCTCGATCGCGGAAGCCGCGCGCTGGTTCGCAGCGCTCGACGATAGCCTGACGCCGAAGCAGCGCGAGATCGCCCGGCGCATCCTCAAGGAGATCAACGAGCGGCTGCAGTTCCTGGTGGATGTCGGGCTGGAGTACCTCACGCTTTCCCGCACCGCCGGCACGCTCTCCGGCGGCGAGAGCCAGCGCATCCGCCTCGCCTCGCAGATCGGCTCCGGGCTCACCGGCGTGCTCTACGTGCTGGACGAGCCCTCCATCGGACTGCACCAGCGCGACAACGCGCGCCTGCTCGGCACGCTGCGGAACCTGCGCGACCTGGGCAATACCGTGCTCGTGGTCGAGCATGACGAGGACGCGATCAGGAGCGCGGACTACGTCGTGGACATGGGGCCGGGCGCGGGCGTCCACGGCGGCGAGATCGTGGCCGAAGGCGAGCCCGCCGCCATCATCGCGAGCCGGGAGAGCCTGACCGGCCAATACCTGAGCGGGGAGGAGGCGATCCCGGTGCCGGAGACCACGCGCCCCGGCAAGGAGGGCCAGACGGTTACGGTGCGCGGCGCGAAGGCCAACAACCTCGCATCGATCGACGTCGCGTTTCGGCTCGGCACCTTTACCTGCGTCACCGGCGTCTCCGGCAGCGGCAAGTCCACGCTGATCGTCGACACGCTCTATCGCGCCGCCGCGCGGCGCATGTTCGCGGCCCGGGTCCAGCCCGGCGCCCACGACGACATCGACGGACTCGAGTTCCTGGACAAGGTGGTGGACATCGACCAGTCGCCCATCGGCCGCACGCCGCGCTCGAACCCGGCCACCTACACCGGCGCCTTCGGCCCGATCCGCGAGTGGTACGCCGGACTGCCCGAAGCCAAGGCGCGCGGCTACAAGCCGGGGCGCTTCTCCTTCAACGTCAAGGGCGGGCGCTGCGAGGCCTGTCAGGGCGACGGCCTGATCAAGATCGAGATGCACTTCCTGCCGGACATCTACGTCCAGTGCGAGGAGTGCAAGGGGCGGCGCTACAACCGCGAGACCCTGGAGATCCTCTATCGGAACCAGTCCATCGCGGACGTGCTGGCGATGACCGTGGACGATGCGACCGCCTTCTTCAAGGCGGTGCCCGCCATCCGCAACAAGCTCGAGACCCTGCAGCGGGTGGGGCTCGGTTACATCCAGGTGGGCCAGCAGGCGACCACGCTCTCCGGCGGCGAGGCGCAGCGGGTCAAGCTCGCGAAAGAGCTTTCGCGCCGCGCCACCGGGAAGACCCTTTACATCCTCGACGAGCCCACCACCGGCCTCCACTTCCACGACGTGCGCAAGCTGCTGGAGGTACTGCACGCGCTGGTGGAGAGCGGCAATACCGTGGTGGTGATCGAGCACAATCTGGAGGTGATTAAGACCGCCGACTGGATCGTCGATCTCGGGCCGGAGGGCGGCGACGGCGGCGGGCGAGTGGTCGCGGCCGGCACGCCCGGCGAGGTCGCCGCCGTGGACGAGAGCTACACTGGGCAGTTCCTGCGCCGCGCGCTCGGCCCCGCGCCGGCCCGCGAGGCGCATCACGGAGCACGCCGCCCCCGTCGTGCCCGGCGCAAGGTGGCCTGAGCCCGGCAACGGAGCACGGGGAAGCAACGGGTGGTAGAGCGTATCCGCATCATCGGCGGCGGCCTCGCCGGCTGCGAGGCGGCGTGGCAGATCGCCCGGCAGGGCGGGGCGGTCGAGCTCTGGGAGATGCGGCCGGTGCGCGGCACCGAGGCACACGTCACGGACCGGCTCGCCGAGCTGGTCTGCTCCAACTCCTTCCGCTCCGACGCCGCCGAGCGCAATGCGGTGGGCCTCCTGCACGAGGAGATGCGGCACGCGGGATCGCTCGTGATGGCCGCCGCCGACCGCCACAAGGTGCCGGCTGGGCAGGCGCTCGCCGTAGACCGCTCGGGCTTCGCCGACGCGGTGCAGCAGGCGATCGAGGACGAGCCCGCCATCCAGCTGTGCCGCGCGGAAGCCCCCGGCCTGCCCGACGCGGCAGAGGGACCGGCCATCGTCGCCACCGGCCCCCTCACCGCGCCGGCGCTGAGCCAGGCGATCCTCGATGCGACTGGCGAGGATCACCTCGCCTTCTTCGACGCGCTCGCGCCCATCGTCCACCGTGAGAGCATCGACTTCGAGCGGGCGTGGTTCCAGTCCCGCTACGACAAGGCGGGGCCGGGCGGCGACCGCGCCGCCTACATCAACTGCCCGCTGGACCGCGAGCGCTACGAGGCCTTCATCGATGTCCTGCTCGCCGCCGACACGATCCCGTTCCGGGACTGGGAGCGCGACACGCCCTACTTCGAGGGCTGCCTGCCCATCGAGGTGATGGCGGCGCGCGGCCGTGACACGCTCCGCTTCGGCCCGATGAAGCCCGTGGGTCTCACCGACCCCGCCAGCGGCGCCCGCCCTCATGCGGTGGTGCAGCTGCGCCAGGACAACGCGCTCGGCACCCTCTTCAACATGGTGGGCTTCCAGACCAAGCTCACGCATGGCGCCCAGAGGCAGGTCTTCCGCCTGATCCCGGGGCTGGAGCAGGCCGGCTTCGCCAGGCTCGGCGGCATTCACCGCAACACCTTCATCAACAGCCCGGTGCTGCTGGACGCCGAGCTGCGGCTGCGCCGCGCGCCGCACCTGCGCTTCGCGGGTCAGCTCACCGGCGTCGAGGGCTACGTGGAGAGCGCGGCGATCGGCCTGCTCGCCGGGCGCTTCGCCGCGGCGGAGGTTGCGGGCGCTACCGCCCCGTCTCCGCCGCCGACCACAGCGCTCGGCGCGCTGATCAGCCACATCACCGGCGGGCACCTGGGGGCGGGCGGAACCTTCCAGCCGATGAACGTCAACTTCGGCCTGTTCCCGCCGCTTGCGGGCCGCGTGCCCAAGCGCGCACGCAAGACCGCGATGGTCGAACGCGCCCGCACCGATCTCGGCCGCTGGCTGGGAGAGTGCCGCGCCGCGGCAGCCTGAGCAAAGGCGTCAGTACCGGCCCGAGAGCGCGCCCGCCAGCATCGCCGCCTGCTTGCGGAGCGGGCCGCAGGCGACGCCCCGGTCGCGCGGGTCCCACGCGGCGCGGCGCAGACGAGCAAGGTAGAGATCGGCGAGGCGGGCGATCAGCAGCACGCCTAAGCCCTGCTGGGGCACCGCACGCCGGGCCTGCCGCGCCGCAGCGAGCAGATCGGCAGCGCGGCCTGCCACCGGCTCGGCGACGACGGCGAAACGTTCGAACCCCCGGCCCGCCCGCACGTCCTCGGCCGTGATCCCCGCGCCGGCGAGAAGGTCGGACGGGAGCGTGACCCGGCCCTGCATCGCCGCGTGCGGCGCGGCACGCAAGGTGCCGATCAGCGCCCAGGCGGTACCGACCTGCCGCCCGACCTCCAGCGCTGGTCCGGAGTCGACACCAGAAGCCCGCACCATGAGTTCCGTCAGGCTGCCGCCGGTGGTGGCGGCATAGCGCTCCAACGCCGCGAGATCGGCCGGGCCGTCCGACTCAAGATCAGCCTCCCGCGCATCTAACAGCGCGTCGAACGGGGCGCGGTCGAGCCCCCGCGCATTGATCGCGTCCGCCAGCGGCAGCGCCACCTCGTGGCGCCTGGCGGGCTCGCCGGCATAGACCGCGTCGAGGACCTCGCGCCACCATTGCAGCCGAATGCGGCCCAGCATCGGCTCGCTCACCGCCTCGGGAATGCGCGCGATCTCGTGGTTGAAGGCGATTAGCGCGAACAGCGCCTCGCGGCGTGCGGCGGGTGCGAACACGGCGGAAAGGTAGCGGTCGTAGTCGCCCGCCCGCGCGAGCGCACCGACGGATGAGAGCGAGGGCGTCACTCAGGCCCTTCCCCGCCCCACCGCTCGTTTGCCAGGCGCCTCCCCTCCCCTATACATGGACGCGCTGGGAGGGATGCGAGGGAGCATGGCGACCGTTCACGTGATCGGCGCCGGCATGGCGGGGCTTTCCTGCGCCGTGGAGCTGGTGAAGGCGAGGCAGCGCGTCGTCCTTTGGGAAGCGGCGTCGCAAGCGGGCGGCCGCTGCCGCTCGTTTCACGACGCCACCCTGGACCGGACCATCGACAATGGCAACCACCTGATCCTGGGCGCCAATCCCGCGGTGTTCGCCTACCTGGAGACCGTCGGCGCGCGCGGCGGGCTGGTGGGCCAGGAGCGCGCGGCCTTCCCCTTCGTCGACCTGCGCTCGGGCGAGCGCTGGACCGTGCGCCCCAATGCCGGGCCATTGCCCTGGTGGATCATGGTGCCGGGGCGCCGCGTGCCGGGCAGCCGCGCGCGCCATTACCTGGCGGGCCTCGCCCTCGCCCGCGCGCGGGACGGCGACACCGCCGCCGAGCGGCTGCAGGGCACCGGGCCGCTGCTGGAGCGGCTGTGGGAGCCGCTCACCGTGGCCGTGCTCAACGCCTCGGTGGGGGAGGCGTCCGCGCGCCTGCTCTGGCCGGTGGTACGCCTCACCTTCGGCCAGGGCGAGGCGGCCTGCCGCGCTTATCTCACCCGCGAGGGACTCGGCCCCAATCTGGTGGAGCCGGGCGTTCGCTATTTGAAGCGGGGCGGCGGCCGGCTCCTCTACAACCGCCGGCTGCGCGCCATCGAGCACGACGGGCGGGCGGTAACGGCCCTCGATTTCGCCGGCAATGACGACGATGAGGCGGCGTTCGCGCCGGGCGATGTCGCCGTGCTCGCGGTGACCCCGCAGGTCTGCACGCAGCTTCTGCCCGAGGTTCCGGCGCCGCTGGAGACCCGGCCCATCGTCAACGCGCACTTCCGCCTCGACCGGCCGGTGCCGATGCCGGGGGGTAGCGCGATCCTAGGCGTGGTGGGCGGCACGGCGCAGTGGATCTTCGCCCGCGGCGATATCGCCTCGGTCACCGTCAGCGCGGCGGGCGCGCTGACGGAGCGCCCGGCGGCGGAGATCGCCGAGATGCTGTGGGCGGACGTTTCCCGGGCGCTGGATTACCGGCCGGCCGCCATGCCTGCGGTGCGGATCGTGAAGGAGAAGCGCGCGACCTTCGCCCAGATCCCATCCGCCCTGCCGCTGCGCCCGCCGGCCGAGACCTGCCTGCGCAACCTCTTCCTCGCCGGAGACTGGACCGCGACCGGGCTGCCCGCCACCATCGAGGGGGCGGTGCGTTCGGGCGTCACCGCGGCGCGGCACGCGCTGCGCGCGCTCACCGCGGCCTGAGAAGGTAGATCGCCCCGCCCGCCGACCCGATCATGGGCCGGCGGGCGAAGGCGTTCGGTCTATCGCGTCAGTAAACGTTCTGCGCCGAGACCATGGAGTAGAGCATCGGGATCGAAAGCATCGTGTTGGTGCGCGACGCCAGCATGGCGTAGCGCGCCGACCGCGCCTTGCGATCCGCCTCCACCTCCACGATGCCGAGGGCTCGTTTCTGGTTTGGCCAGATGATGAGCCAGACGTTCAGCATCATGATGATGCCGAGCCACATCCCGATGCCGATCGCGGTGTGTCTCAACACGTGCCCGTCGGTGGCCGCGCCGAGAATGCCGAAGGTGATGGCGTCCGAGAAATACTCGTTCATCAGCGCGAGCACGATGCCGGTCGCGACCGTGGCGAGCGCCGCCCAGCGGAACCAGAAGAGCGCCGCCGGCGCGATCACCTTGCCGATCGCGGGTTTCTGCTCGTCCGGTATCTTGGGCATGTTCGGGATCTGGACGAAGTTGAAGTACCAGAGCAGCCCGATCCACATCACCCCCGCGAGCACGTGGGTCCAGCGGAAGAAGAATGTCCACCAGTGGTAGTCGACCAATGGAATGTCCATCGCCTCGCCCCCCGGTCAGCTTATGCCATAGAGAATCGCGACGATGATCACGGTGAGCGCGACCCCCATGATCACGGTTTTCGTAAGCGATGTCAGCGGGTTGGTCATGTGTGGTGCCCCCCTGCAATTCCGAATCGCAAGTCTCTAGCATAGTGCGTGAACGGGCGGTTGCAATTATCGGCGGCAAATTGAGGTTCCGTTCGGATGTCTGGCGCGCTGGTCGGACGCCAAACAGTGTGGCAACCTGTTGAATTATCACGTATTCGAGAGATCAATCGTTCGACACCGAACCATAGGCTTGAAGTCATGACGGACATGAAGCGCTTCATCGAACGCATGCCGAAGGCCGAGCTGCACGTCCACGTGGAGGGGACGCTGGAGCCGGAGATGAAGTTCGAGCTCGGCCGGCGCAATGCCGTCGCGCTGCCTTACCGATCAGTGGACGAGATGCGGGCCGCTTACGATTTCGACGATCTGCCGTCCTTCCTCAAGATGTACTACGAGGGCATGAGCGTCCTGGTGAGGGAGCAGGATTTCTACGACCTCACCACCGCCTATCTGACCAAGGCGCATTCCCAGAACGTGATCTACGCGGAGATGTTCTTCGACCCCCAGGCCCACGCCGTGCGCGGAATCGACTACGACACCGTGATCCGCGGAATCCGCCGGGCGCAGGTGGATGCCGAAGACGGGCTCGGCATCCGCACCCAGCTCATCATGTGCTTCCTGCGAGACATGAGTGCCGACTCCGCGATGGCAACGCTGGAGCAGTCCCTGCCGTACCAGGACTGGATCGTCGGCGTCGGCCTGGACTCGGACGAGAAAGGCAATCCGCCGATCAAGTTCAAGGACGTGTTCGACCGCGCGCGCGCCGAGGGCTACCGGCTGACCATGCACTGCGACGTGGATCAGGAGAACTCGACCCGGCACATCTGGCAGACCCTTGAAGACATCGGGGTCGACAGGATCGACCACGGCGTCAATTCGCTGGAGGACGAGGCGCTCTGCGATGAGATCATGCGCCGGGGACTCGCGCTCACGGTCTGCCCCATCTCCAACAGGTGCATCACCGGCAGCCTCAAGGCGCTGGAGGTGCGGCGCATGCTGGAGAACGGCATGCGGGCCACCGTCAACTCCGACGATCCCGCGTATTTCCTCGGGTATGTGCAGGAGAACCTGGTTGCGACCCAAAAGGAGGCCGATCTGACCAAGGATCAGGTCGTTCGGCTCGCCGCCAACGCCTTCGAGGCGAGCTGGCTGCCGGCGGAGGAGCAGCGTGCCTTGCTCAGCCGGCTGGAGGAGTATGCGGCGTCAGAGGCAAGAGCTTCACCATGACCCATTCGGATCAGGCGCTCGCCACCCGCTTCCTCGACGTGATCGAGCATGACATCGTTCCGCTGACGCGGGCGGGCGTCGCGCGCGGCGACAAGGTGTTCGGCGGCGCGATCCTCCGCAAGTCGGACCTCGCGCTCGTCATCGCCGCGACCAACCGCGAGACCGAGAATCCGCTCTTCCACGGCGAGATCTCGACGCTCAACGCGTTCTTCGCGCTGCCCGGCGAGGCGCGTCCGGCGCCCGAGGACTGCCTGTTCCTCTCGACCCACGAGCCCTGCTCGTTGTGCCTGTCTGCGATCACCTGGGCCGGATTCGACAACTTCCACTACCTCTTCGGCTACGTGGACACTCGTGACGCCTTCAACATCCCCCATGATTTGCGGATCCTGAGCGAGGTCTTCCGCATCGAGAACGGGAACTACGCCCGCGAGAACGCGTTCTGGCGAT
This sequence comes from Alphaproteobacteria bacterium, assembly GCA_022826345.1. The sequence continues at coordinate 28,930 of JAJDVB010000059.1, read as the reverse complement.
GCCGCTCCGTTGAAGACCTGATCGGCAGCGATGGCGGGGATTTGAGCGACCGCGTCTCCCGCATCCGCACGCTCTACGACGAGCTCTCGTCGGCGTACCAGGGGTCGAAGGACGAGAGCGACATCCCGCTACGCTAGAGCTCGATCAGACCGTGCGGAATCGCACCGAATTGCCGCACTGTCCCTCGTTTCGCGGGCAGCGCGGCCTGAGAAACCCCGTTTCTCCCCAGCCCCCTCCATCGCCAGGAGCGGAGCGAGCGCCCGGCGCCTGGGGGATCGGACAAAGTGGGGAGGGGGAGGTGGGAATCGTCTGGGTCGCCGTGATCCGGTATGGTCGGTTCGTGCCCTATCGGGTCCCGCCGAAGCCTGCGCTCAGGTCGTCGCGTTCGAGCACGCCGCCCATGCCTTCGTGGCCGGGGCCGAAGAACGCGCCCGTCACGCTGCCGTCGTCGCCGCCGGTCTGCACGAAGGTGTTGCGACGCACCTCAATGTCGTAACGCAAGTCGCCGTCGTTCCACATGGTGCCGGTGCCGAGCGCACCCGGTGCTGCATCGGCCGCCCAATGTTCGAGCGCCGTGAAATCCGCCGTGCCGGTCAGAGTCGCCAGGTCCACCGACAGGTCGGCGGCGCCGGCGACAGTCTCGGTCTCCGGCGTGAGGCCGAGCAGGCGGCCGGACCAGCTTACGCTGCCTGCGAGTTCGGCGTTGTCCGCGAGGGCGGCATGGGGCGACGACCCGGAGGCCCAGGGCTGCGCCAGCCCGTTCCGGAGCGCGGCGCCGAACGCGATCTCGCCCTCCCCAATGTCAATCGCGCCGCGCACGTGCAGGGAGGTGTCGGCCCAGTCGCCCAACTCGGCCGCGTAGTCGCCGGGCACGGTTCCCGGCTGGAGCCGACCGTAAACCGCGAGCAGGGCCTCGCGGTCGAGCGGGTGCAGGATGTGCTCCGACAGCTCCTCGCTGCCGCCCGCCACCGTGATCGTTCCCGGAAAGCGCATCGGGTCCACGTGGCCCCGACCCAGCAGGTGAATGATCTCGTGCGCGATGACGCCGAGTCGCTCCAGCCCCTCCGTCCGGGTGTAATCCACGAACACTCGCCCCGCGGCGATCTCGATCTTGAGTGGCGCCGTCGGGTCGCCGGTCTGCTCGATCGAATACTTCGGTTCCGCCAGCCCGATGTCCTCGCCGTCCGGTGGCACGGCATCCGTCTGCCAGTCCTCCTGCGGCGCGAACGTGACCAGGATGTCGCCGTCCGCGGGTTCAGGCGCGCCGGCGGGCGCTGGGTCCGGGCTGAAGCCGAGCTGCCAGTCCTGCGGCAGGGCAGCGTTGATCGCCTGCACCGCTCGCACTGTCTGGTCGACGAGCTCCGGCGGCGTGCCGTCCGCGACCCGCACGGTCGGCGGATTGATGCTGAAGCGTAGGAGCGGGATTTCAAGAATCATATCGGCGGGCATGCCGTCTTCTTCTTCCCCGGTTTGAGGCGGGGAGGAATCCGCCTCCAGGTAGGCGATCAACTCGGCGGCACCGATGCCGTCCTGCACCGAGCCGTGGGAGACCCCGGCGTCGCCATGAAGGGCGGCCTGCGGCAGCGCGTCGGCCGGCGGCGCGACGTCGGCCCCCACGTGGATCGTGTCACCGAGAGCCACGATGGGCGCCTGGGGCGCCTGAAGCGGCGTTCGCAGCGGCAGCGCGGGAGTCTCCGGAGACCGCGCGTCGTCGCTTCGGTGAATGCATGCGCCGAGCGTCAGCGCGACGCCGAGGCCGAGACAGGTCAGCGGGATCTTCATGGTGCATCACCGTTGCGAGACCGAAGGTCGGGACAGGGCGCTCCGCCAAGCGAATCGAAACGCCGCGCACCACGGTTCTACCGCAACCGACTGCACTGTTAGAGGCGAATATCGATGCCCACCGGGCAGTGGTCGGAGCCCATCTGCTCGGGCCAGATGAAGGCGCTCTCCACCCGCTTCATCGCGGCCGGCGAGGCGATCACATAGTCGATCCGCCAGCCGACGTTCCGCTCCCGCGCGCCGCCGCGCTGGGTCCACCAGCTGTAATGATCCGGCTCGTCCGGATGGAGCGCACGGAAGGTGTCCACCCAGCCGGCCTCCAGCCAGCGGTCGATCTCGGCCCGCTCCACGGGCAGGAAGCCGCTGTTCTTGACGTTGGCCTTGGGCCGCGCGAGGTCGATCTCCCGGTGTGCAGTGTTGTAGTCGCCGATCACCAGCACCGGGCAGCGGCGGCGCATGCGCTGCACCCGCTCGAACACCGCGCGATAGAAATCGAGCTTGTAGGGGACCCGGCTGTTGTCCCGGTTCTTGCCGTCTCCCTTGGGGAAGTAGGCGTTGACCACCGCGAAGCGCCCCTGCCCGGTGCGGAAGTGGGCGGCGATGTAGCGGCCCTCGATGTCGAATTGGGCCTCGCCGAGCGCGGTCTCCACGCGCTCGGGCGCGAGCCTCGAATAGATGCCGACGCCGCTGTAGCCCCGGCGCTCGGCCGCGACGAACGCCGTGTGCCAGCTGGCCGGTGCGCGGGCCTCGTCGGGGATCTCCTCGTAGAGCGCGCGGACTTCCTGCACGCCGATGATGTCGGCTTCCGCGCGCTCCAGAAAGCCTGCGAACCCCTTCTTCACGCAGGCCCTGATCCCGTTGACGTTCCAGCTCACGACGCGCATTGGCTTCTCCCCGGCCCGGCCTACGATTCGAGACCCGCGACGCGATAGGGTGAGCCGGCAGGCGCCGCGAGGCAACGGTCCTGGAAGAGTGGAGGGGACAGGCATGGCAACGCGCACCGGCGGGCCAGCGCAGTCGCCGTTGGCTGGCAGCACGGATGGTTAGGCGACGGATGACGCCGTCAGCAGAATTTCGTGCTCGGTGGCCCTGGGTCACGGCCGACCTCCAGACCGTACGGAACGTCCTGCCGGGCAGGCTTCCGGGCGTTCCTCCGGACTCAGGCCAGCGCATCGAGATCCCTCTCGGCGACGGGAGCGGCGACCGCCTCGTGGCACGCTACCATCCGGGGCGCGCGCCGGCGCCGGCCGTGATCCTGGTGCCGGGGCTCACGGGATGCGAGGCGAGCCGGCACGTGCTGCAAGCCGCAGATGCCTGGGTGGCGGAAGGCGCGCCGGTGGTCCGCCTCAACCTCCGGGGCTCGCCGCCGGGCCGCTCGCTCGCCAGGGGTCACTATCACATGGACCGGGTGCAGGACCTCGCCGACGCCTGCCTCGCCGTGGGCGACCTCGACCCCGGCATCCGGCGGCAGGGAGTCGTGATCGTGGGCTTCTCGCTCGGCGGCGCCCTCGCCCTCCGCCTGGCCCAGGCGCCTTGCCGTCCCGACGTCGTGAAGGCCGTGGTCTCGGTATCCGCACCGCTCGACCTCCCCGCGACGGCTGAGCGGATCGCCCGCCCCCGCAACCGCATCTACGAATGCTGGCTGCTCCGGCGCCTCAAGCACGAGACCGAGCCGCTCTGGCGCGATGGGCCGGCGGCCGTGCGCGCCGCAGTTCAAGGCGCGCGGCATATTCATGAATTCGACGATGCGCTCACCGCGAAGGAGGCCGGGTTCCGCGACGCGGTGGACTACTACGCCTCGTGCTCACCGATGAACGATCTGGGCGGCCTCGGCATTCCTGCGCTCGTCATCCACGCCGACGACGATCCCTGGGTTCCGCCGCCGTCGGTCGCCGAGCGCCCACCGCTTCGCGTCGTGGTCACGCGCGGCGGCGGCCACGTCGGGTTTCACGGAACGGGAAGCCGGATGCCCTGGTACGTGGGCGCCGCGGCGCACTTCATAAAGTTGTTCGGGTGACAGTGTCGCAAAGCCCTGCGTGACACTCTGGTTTGTTGCCCGCACGCCGCTTCGGCGCTACGGTCCCACTCAAGGTGGGGCGCTGCGCTCGCTCGTGTCCCACCCCGACAGGAGCGCCGAGAAGCCGCCGCGCTGCGGCCATGAGGCGAGCGAGAGGGAGGGACGATCCATGAGCAGACGGCTGGCTCAATATCTAGGCGTTGCCATCGTTGCCGGCGGCCTCGTCGGTGCCACCGCCGCAGGGGCGGAGGAGCCCAAGCAGGGCGGCACCTTCGTATGGGGCATGTCCAGCGAGATGAACATCCTGGACCCGCACGCCACATGCAGCTGGTACACCACCAACGCCATCCACAACATGTTCGAAGGGCTGGTCATGCTCGACCTGGCCGATCCGGAGGCGAAGAGCGCGAAGCTCAAGCCCGCGATCGCGGAATCGTGGGAGCGCTCCGAGGACGGCACGGTCTACACCTTCCAGATCAGGGAGAACGTGAAGTTCCACGACGGCACCAGCGTGGACGCCGAGGTGGTCAAGTGGAACTACGACCGCTTCTTCAACAAGGACGCGCCGCAGTTCTACGACACGGCCGCCGCCTTCATGGGCTACTACACGCGCTGGATGAAGTCGGTCGAGGTGACTGGCCCCATGGAGGTCACCATCACGCTGACCGAGCCCAACTACGAGTGGCTCCAGTTCGGCGTGCAGGCCTGCGGCATGCCCATGATCATCAGCCCCACCCAGATCGAGAAGGTGGGCAACGACGGCTTCCCGCTGGCGCCGGTGGGCACAGGGCCGTTCAAGTTCGTGGAGCGCGAGCAGAACATCAAGGTGGTGCTGGAGCGCTTCGACGACTATTGGGGCCAGAACGCCTATATCGACACGTTGATCTTCCGGCCGCTCTCGGATCAGGCGTCGCGGCTTTCCGCCATGCGCGCGGGCGAGGTGCACATGATCAACGAGGCGCCGTGGGACGAGCTCGAAGGGCTCGAGGAAGAGGGCTTCGTGATCTCGACCAACGAGAACATCCCCTCGATCTGGCTGCTCTTCTTCAACCACAGGGACCCGATCATGTCCGACGTCCGGGTCCGCAAGGCGATCAACATGGCGATCAACCGCGAGGGGATCGCTCACGAAATCCTCAAGGACACCGGGCGGGCGGAATACGGCATGCTCTCGCCCGGCACCTTCGCCTACAAGCCGGGCTACGTGTCCGCTCCCTACGATCCTGAGGGCGCGAAGGCGCTGCTCGCCGAGGCCGGTTACGGCGACGGGCTCGCCATCGAGTTCGACATCTACGAGTACGGCTACAACGAGGTCTGGGAGAAGTGGATCCAGCGCGACCTCAAGAAGATCGGGATCGACGTCAAGCTGAACAAGATCGAGTGGATCACCTACCTCGGCAAGTGGGTCCAGGGCATGCCCGAGGGCCTGCACATGAACGAGGTTGGCTGGGGCTGGTCGGTTCCCTACTGGACTCAGGTCATGTCCCGCTGCGATTCGCAGCCACCCAACGGCTTCAACGTCGGCTGGTACTGCAACCCGGAGGTGGACGCGCTGTTCAACCAGGCGCTCGCCGAGAAGGACGAGGCCAAGGCGGCGGCGCTCTATCAGCAGGCGAACGAGATCATCATGGGCCAGGACTTCGCCTACGCGCCCAAGTTCGTCTACTACAACCCGCTGGTGCTCCACCCCAGCGTGAAGGGCTTCGTGAACCCGCCGGAGAACTGGTACGACTTTTCCATCCTCTGGCTCGACGAAGAGTAGGGCGGCCTGACGGGCACGTATGAGCGGGAGCCCTCGATCGGGAGAGAAGACGATGAATCTCAAGGACTATGCCGCCCACGATGCCTTGGGCTTGGCCCAGCTCGTCAAGAACAAGGAGGTGACGGCGGAGGAGTTGCTAGACTGCGCGCTGCAGGCGAGCGAGGCGCTCAACGGCGACCTCAATGCCATCGTCCGCTCGATGGAGTCGGAGGCGCGCGCCGCCATTGCGGCGGGCGTGCCGGCCGGCCCGTTCGAGGGCGTCCCCTTCCTGCTCAAGGACCTGACCCAGTCATACGCCGGCGTGCCGACCGATTGCGGCAGCCGCTTCTTCAAGGGCTGGACCCGCGATTTCGACAGCGAGATGGTGGCGCGGTGGAAGCGCGCGGGCGCGGTGATCTTCGCCAAGACCAACACGCCTGAGGGCGGCTCCAGCGGCTCCACGGAGCCCGTGGCCAACGGTCCCACGCACAACCCGTGGAAGCTCGGCTACTCGCCCGGCGGCTCCAGCGGCGGCTCGGCCTCTGGGGTCGCCGCAGGCATCGCGCCGGCGGGCCACGCCAATGACGGCGGCGGGTCGATCCGCATCCCGGCGTCGGCCTGCGGCCTGGTCGGGCTCAAGCCCTCGCGCGGGCGCACCCCCAACGGCCCCGATTTCGGCGAGCTCTGGAACGGCATCGCCGTCGAGCACGTGGTGACGCGGAGCGTGCGGGACTGCGCCGCCCTGCTCGACGCGACCGCCGGCCCCGGCGTCGGCGAGCCCTACTACGCGCCGCCGCCGACGCGGCCCTTCCTCGACGAAGTGGGCGCCGAGCCGGGCGCTCTCAAGATCGGCATCTCCACGAAGGCGCCCTCGGGCACCGAGGTCGATGCCGACTGCGTCCGCGCGGCGGAAGAAACCGCAAAGCTGCTGGAGGACCTGGGCCACGTTGTCGAGCCGGCGGCGCCGAGCTTCGATGTCGAGACGATGTTCGACGGTTGGACCAAGATCTTCCAGGCCAACGAGGCCTGGGCCTTCGACGGCTACGCCGAAGCGACCGGCACGACGCCGTCGGGTGAGAACACCGAGGCCAACAACCTCCATCTGCTGGAGGAGGGGCGCAAGCTGACCGGCGCCGATCTGGTGCAGGGGATCAGCGACGTTCACGCGACCACGCGCGACTTCGCCCGGTTCTACGAGGATTTCGACATCTGGCTGACGCCGACGCTCGGCACCGCGCCGCCGCCGCACGGCCACCTCTTCGCCGACGACGATGCCGAGGTCTTCTTCGAGCGGCTGATGGCGTTCATCCCGTTTACGCCGATCTTCAACTGCACCGGCAATCCGGCGATCACACTGCCGCTCAGCTGGAATGCCGACGGCCTCCCCATCGGCGTTCACTTCGGCGGCCGCATGGCCGAGGAGGCGACGCTGCTCCGCCTCTCTGCGCAGCTCGAGGAAGCCCGGCCCTGGCGCAACCGGCATCCCGGCACGAGCGTCTGGTCTCTCTAGCCAAGCCTGCCCAACGCAGCGGAACGGCGGCGTCCCGCTTGACCCCTTGCGCCTGACCCTATAGGGAACGCCGCTTGCTATTGCGCTGGGCGGCGCATTGGGCGCGGAGGGGACGATGAGCAGCAACAAGCAGGTTCTCATCCTTGCCGGGGACGGCATCGGGCCCGAGGTCATGCGCCAGGTCGAGCGGGTGATGGAGTGGCTCTCCGCACAGCGCTCGATTTCCTTCGATGTGAGCAGCGGGCTGGTCGGCGGCGCCTGCTACGAGGCCCACGGCACGCCGCTCACCGACGAAACCATGGCGGATGCGCTCGCCGCCGACGCCGTGCTCTTCGGCGCGGTCGGCGGCCCGCAGTGGGACAACGTCGCCCGCGACGTGCGGCCGGAGATGGGCATCCTCCGGCTCCGCAAGGAGATGGACCTCTACGCCAATCTGCGGCCCGCGCTGGTCTTCGATCCGCTGGTCGAGGCGTCCACGCTGAAGGACGAGGTGGTGCGCGGCCTGGACCTGATGATCGTGCGCGAGCTCACCGGCGGCATCTACTTCGGCGAGCCGCGCGGCGTGGACACGCGCCCCGACGGCACTAGGCAGGGCTACGACACCGAGATCTACAGCGCGCCCGAGATCGAGCGGGTCTCACGCGTCGCCTTCGAGCTCGCGCGCCGGCGCAGCAACCGGGTGCACTCGGTCGAGAAGGCCAACGTCATGGAGTCCGGCAAGTTCTGGCGCGACGAGGTGACGGCGCTGCACGCGGCCGACTATGCCGACGTCACGCTGGAGCACATGTACGCCGACAACTGCGCCATGCAGCTCGTGCGTCGGCCCAAGCAGTTCGATGTCATCGTCACCAGTAACCTGTTCGGCGATCTCCTGAGCGATTGTGCGGCGATGCTGACCGGCTCGCTCGGCATGCTGCCCTCGGCCTCCCTCGGGTCGCAGGGCGAGGACGGCCAGCGCAAGGCGCTCTACGAGCCGGTGCACGGCTCCGCGCCGGACATCGCGGGCCGGAACCTGGCCAACCCGCTGGCCGCACTGCTCAGCTTCACCATGATGCTGCGCTATTCCTTCGACGCCGCAGACGACGCAGACCTCATCGAGGCAGCCGTGCAGGACACGCTGGCGAGGGGCTTGCGCACCGCCGACATCATGCAGGACGGCATGACCGCGGCCTCGACCGATGCCATGGGCGATGCCGTCCTCGCCGCGCTCGACGCGCGCGCCGCCTGAGCGCAGGGAAGGGAGAGAGGGCCCATGGGCTATCGCGTCGCCATCGCCGGCGCCACCGGCAATGTCGGGCGCCAGCTGCTCTCGGTGCTTGCCGAGCGCGACTTCCCCGCCGACGAGGTGATCGCGCTCGCTTCGCGCGCCTCGGTCGGCAAGGAGGTCTCCTTCGGCGACGACGAGACCCTCAAGGTGCACGATCTCGCCGAGTTCGATTTTACCGGCACCGATATCGGGCTGTTCTCACCGGGCGGCGCGGTCTCCAAGGTTCACGCACCGCGCGCCGCCGAGCAGGGCTGTGTCGTCATCGACAACACCTCGCAGTTCCGCATGGACGAGGACGTGCCGCTGGTGGTGCCCGAGGTGAATGGGGAGACGATTGCGGACTACGGCGCGCGCAACATCATCGCCAACCCCAATTGCTCGACCATCCAGATGGTGGTCGCGCTGAAGCCGCTGCACGATCACGCGCGCATCAAGCGCATTGTCGTCTCCACCTATCAGTCCACCTCCGGCGCCGGCAAGCAGGCGATGGACGAGCTCTTCGAGCACACGCGGGCCATCTACATGAACGCCCGCGAGGAGCCGCGCTCCTTCGCCAAGACCATCGCCTTCAACGTCGTGCCCCAGATCGGCCCCTTCGATACCGACGGTTCCA
>JAJDVB010000059.1:0-15000 GCA_022826345.1 Alphaproteobacteria bacterium | reverse complement strand
CAAGCTGGTCGGAAATCAGCTGTGGAGTGCAATGGCATAAGCCCGCCTGACTGCGAGGCCGACGGGCCGAGCAGAGACGAAAGTCGGCCATAGTGATCCGGTGGTTCCGCGTGGAAGGGCCATCGCTCAACGGATAAAAGGTACGCCGGGGATAACAGGCTGATCTCCCCCAAGAGTCCCTATCGACGGGGAGGTTTGGCACCTCGATGTCGGCTCATCACATCCTGGGGCTGGAGCAGGTCCCAAGGGTTCGGCTGTTCGCCGATTAAAGTGGTACGTGAGCTGGGTTTAGAACGTCGTGAGACAGTTCGGTCCCTATCTGCCGTAGGCGTTGGAGAATTGAGAGGATCTGCCCCTAGTACGAGAGGACCGGGGTGGACGGACCTCTGGTGGACCGGTTGTGGCGCCAGCCGCACCGCCGGGTAGCTAAGTCCGGACGGGATAACCGCTGAAGGCATCTAAGCGGGAAGCCCCCCTCGAGACGGGTTCTCCCTGAAGAGCCGTGGAAGACCACCACGTTGATAGGCCGGGTGTGGAAGCGCGGTAACGCGTGAAGCTAACCGGTCCTAATCGCTCGATCGGCTTGATTCCTTGTGCGTGGCGTCAAGTGCGCCCGACGCCGAACTTGATCAGCAACAATTCCGACAGCCGCCGGACGGTTTCACCCTGTGGCCCGCGCTGCCGTTCGGGGCGCCGCTCCGTGCGGCCTCATCCGGCATCGTTTGCGCGATAGTGTTCTTCGATGACCTGGTGGTCATGGCGAGGGGCGAAGCACCCGATCCCATCCCGAACTCGGCCGTGAAAACCCTCAGCGCCGATGGTACTGCGTCTTAAGGCGTGGGAGAGTAGGTCGCCGCCAGGTCATCGAAGCACACTGCCGCCCGCGGTACGCCAACCGTAAGCGCACACAACCCGAGCAACAGAGCCTCTGTCACGCTTCCTGAGCCGAGCCATGACGCGGGGTGGAGCAGTCCGGTAGCTCGTCAGGCTCATAACCTGAAGGTCGCAGGTTCAAATCCTGCCCCCGCAACCACCGAAACCCCTGAAAACATTGATGTTTTCAGGGGCTTTTCGATTCTCGGGCTCGTCCAGAAATCCCGCTGTCAACACATAGTCAACACGGGAGTTCGGGCGGTGAATCCGCTTGCCTTCGGTGCCCGGCGCAACTAGGCTCCGATCAAAGGATTGGGAACTGCCCGGTCGACAGAAGGGTCCTGGAACTTCCGGGGCCCTTTTGTTTTGCGGTGCGGGTTTCAGGGAAGGCATTTCATCTCGCCGATCTTGGGCCGGATGATGTCGAAGGCGCGGTTCGACTGGTTCGGGCGCAGTTGCGACAGGGCGATGGGGCGGGCGGTCAGATCGGCGAGTTGCAGGCCGACGGAGTTCGCGGCCTTGGAGACGAATACCGGGTGGAGTCCGAAGCGCCCGAAGTCCCGCGGCGCCCGGCTGGCGGCGATGCGGCGGAATTCCAGTTCCAGGTCGCGATCCTCCTTCCCGCCCCGGCTCTCGAAGACGACATGGACCGCCTTGCCTTGCTGGCCGGCGGCGCCCAGCAGGCCATGCAGCTGCTCCATGCAGAAGCGGAGCGCGATCCGGTAGGGGTTCGCGGGGCCGTCCTCTCGGCTGCGCAGGCGCGGCTTGTCGATGACCGCGGCGAAGATGGTCATCGGCATTGCCTCCATGAGCCGGTTCAGATTGTCGTGGAAGCGTTCGCGCAGTGCGCGATCGGTCATCAGGATCGCGAATGGCCCGTTGCTCTTGCGGATGTCGCGCTCATGCAGCACGACGGCATCGTGGCCCCAGACGCCGAACTTGAACTCCAGGATGGCGGGCACGACGGTGGCGGCGTAGTCGATCTTGCGCACGACGCAGAACACCAGCGCGAACACCGGATATTGCGGGTCGATGGAGACGAGCCCGTGATCGCCGCTCTCGTCGGCGTAAACGACAAAATCGGAATAGTCGACCAATGAGCGTCTCCGCGATCGCCTCGTCGACGGCGATCCCCGTCAATCTAGCCTGCCGAATGCCGCCGGGATAGCCGATCGTTCCGGCCGGGTCGCTGAAGGGAAGCGCCGGCCTGGCATCCCTGTCACAACCCTCCGGTCCCGTCGCGCCGCATCCCGGCACGTCGACGGATTCGCCCTCAACCGCGTTTTGGCGGTCGATTCCGGGACCGGACGAGGCCGCTCCGGGCCGGCCTCCGCCGGGGCATTCGCAATTGCGATCATCCTCGGGGGCTCTCAAGGGCTCTCCAGCATCCTCCCGGGGGTGGTCGTTTTCAAAATGCAAAACGACCGTCCCCGCGATCCGTTTTCTGCGCTTCGATGGTCCCCGGTGCGCCCGGAGCGGTCCGGGCGCCGGCGAAGGCCCCGGACCGGTGTCCGGGCAGGCAGGAGACGGAGACGATGAACGGAGTGGAATATCTGAATACGGAGCAGGCCGCGCTGGTGGTCGGCCTCGCTCCGAAGACGCTGGCGCGCTACCGGGTCACCGGCGCGGGGCCGGTGTACCACCTGCTCGGCCGGCGGGTGCGCTATCTGCGCGAAGATCTGGATGCGTGGGTGCGGAAGCGGCGCCGCAAGTCGACCTCGGACGACGGCACCGCGCTTGCCGGCCCGGACACCGATCCGGGAACCGGAGCGGCGCGATGAGCGGGCCGGCAGCCTGCATGGCGTCTTCCGGCAGCGCATGGCGCGGGGCGGCCGTCGCGACGCTTGCGGTGGCGGCCGTGCTGGTCGGCCCGGACCTCGCGCTGGCGACTACGGACACCACCTTCGACGCGCCGCTCGACACGGTGGAAGGCATCGTGGGCGGCACCGGCGGGCAGCTGGCGGCGGCGCTCGCCGTCGGCGCGGCTCTGGTCGGCTCGGTGCTGCGCTTCAACGCCATGCAGCTGATGGGCGCGGTCGGGGTCGGCGTCGCGGCCGGCGCCGGCACCGGCATCGTCACCGGCCTGGTCGGCACGGCGATCGTCTGAGGCCGCGACGATGAGCGACGCCAGGAGCCATGTCATCCCGCGCCGGCTCGACGACCCGGAGCGCTGGCTGTTCTGGACCGTGGACGAGGCGGCCGTGCTGATGGGCCCGGCCCTGCTGGGTCTGGCGGCCAACCAGTTCCCGACCGGGCTGGTCGCCGGCGTCGCCGGCTGGCTGGTGCTGCGCCGGGTCAAGCGCGGCGGCGGGGCCAACATCGCGCGTTACGCGCTTTACTGGTTCCTGCCGGACTTCGTGCTGCGCCTCAAACGCACCCCGCCGAGCCATCTGCGCCGGTTCACGGGCTGAGGCGGGACGATGCGGCGCGCCGATCTCGATCTTGCCGTCCGTCGGGTGCGCGACATCCGGCTCGCGCTGGCCGGTCTGCTGGTGCTCTCCATGACGGCGAACCTGGCGCTGACGGTGGGGTTCGCCGGACGCGAGACCGTCACGGTCATGGTGCCGGCGGCGGCGGGTCCGGCCTGGGAGGTCGGCGGCAGCGGGGCGGGCATGGGTCCCGCCGGCGTGCGCTATCTCGAGGACATGGCGCGCACGGTGGCGGTGACGCTGCTGACCCTGACGCCGGAGAACGCGGCCCATGTGCGGTCGGCGGCGGCGCGCATGAGCCATCCCTCGGCCAGGGGTGCGATCGGCGCCTGGGTCGAGGCGGAGGCCGCCCGCATGGCGGGACGCGATCTCGCCAGCGCCTTCTACCCCGACCGCATCGAGGCCGACCCGGAGCGGCTTGCCGTGGAGATATCGGGCGAGCTGGTGACCTGGATCGGCCGCGAGGAAGCTTCGCGGGCGGACCGGCGCTACCGCCTCGCCTTCCGCATCGAGGCCGGACGCATCGGCCTGCTGCGCTTCGAACAGATGGAGGATTGAAGAATGGCACGGATATACCGGCGGGCGCTTGCCGCCGCCTGCCTCATGCTTGCGGGCGCGTTCGTTCTGCCCGCGCCGGTCGCCGCGATGCAACTGCTGGAGGCGGTGGATCATGCCGAGCTCGCGGCGGAGGTCTCGGCGACGGAAGTCAACCGCATTGCGCTGCTGGGCGACCGGATCGCCCGGGTGGTGCGCGCGCCGGACGGCTTCGCGGTCGAGCACGACGCCGCCTCGGGCGATCTCTGGCTGCGGCTGGCCGGGACGGGCCTCGGGGAGGGCGGCCGGTACGCGGAGGCAAGCCTCTTCATCGGCACGGAGAAGGGCTTCACCTACCGGCTGACGCTGACGCCCTCGGACCGGGACGCGGCGCAGATCCTGATCCGCAACGCCGACGCCCTGCCCGAGGCAAACGCTGCCGGTGATGTTTACCGACCCCCTGCCGGCGATCCCCATATAGCGGCGCTGGTGAAGCTGGTGCGCGCGGTCGCCCGGCGCGAACTCCTGCCCGGCTATGAAATCCTCGCCGGAAGCGGCGCGCCCGCTTCCGGCCTCGCCGTCATCGAGACCTGGCGGGGCCCGCGCTTCCGGGCGCTCGTGTTCGAGGCCGGCCGTTCCGCGCCCGTCGGCGGGGACGGGCCCGCGGGCCTCGCCGGGACCATCGGAGCGCTGCCCGGCATGGGCCGGACCGCGGACGGCGCCCGTCTCGCCGCGCTGTGGCTGGCCGCGCCCGGCACCGGCCCCTCGGGCGGACGGCTGGTCGTGGCGGTTGTTGAGGCGGCCCGCGCGGAGACTTCGCGATGAGCGCGCAGCAGGACTCCCCCGGCTCGTGGGCCGGGGCAGGCGGCGATCCTGGCGCGGTGCGCCGCCGCCAGCTGCTGCTGTTCTCGGTCATCGCGGCGGCGGCGCTGGTCGCGGTGGCGCTCTGGATGGGCGCTGGCGGCGGCAAGGCCCCGTCCGCGCCCGGCGGCATCGAGGCCGGGATCGTCGCGCCCGACATGGCCGAGCAGGTGTGGACGCGGCGCTCCGAAGCCCGGCTCGGCGAGATCGAGACCCGGCTGCGGGAACTCACTCGGGAGGCGCGGTCGGTCCGGAGCGAGAACACGCAGCTGCGCGCCAAGCTGGAGCGGGACGCGGCCGACGCGCGCACGGTCATCGACCGGCAGGCGGCGGCGATCGCCGATCTCGAACGCCGGCTTCAGGCGCCGGGCGCAACGGGCGGCGCGCTGTCCGTTCCGCAGGCGGGCAATGGCAACGCCGGCGACGTGTATTTCCGGGCGCCGGCAGGAACAGCCCCGTCCGGCAACGGCGCGCAGCCGCAACCGGCGCCGGGCGCCCTCACGATCGAGACCTTCGAGCTCGAGGATGGGCCGCAGTCGTCGCTGACCGATCCCCGCACCGGCCCCGAGCTGGTGGCCGACGCGGTCGCGAAACCGGTCTCGGCCTGGCTTCCGGCGGGCGCCCATGCCGAAGCCGTGGTTCTGGCCGGCGTCGACGCCTCGGCCGGCATCTCGTCGCAGGGCGATCCCCGCCCCGTGCTCATGCGCATCATCGGCCCCGCCTGGACTGCGGCCCCATCGGGTTCGGGGGATGGAACCGCCCTCAAGGTCGACGTCGACGGCTGCACGGTGACGGGCGCGGCGCACGGCGACCTCTCCTCGGAGAAGGTCTATGTCCGCTTCCGCACCATGACCTGCGCCGGGCCGGAGCCCGGCACCGTGATCGAGACCGACGTGGCGGGGTTCGTCGCGGGCTCGGGCAAGACCGGGGTGCGCGGCCCCGTGGTGAGCCGCGAGGGCGCGCTGGTCGAGAAGGCCTTCCTCGCCGGCATGGTCTCGGGCGTCGGCCAGGGCGTCAGCCAGGCGTTCCAGCCCCAGGCGGTGGCAACCGGCGCGGGCGGTGCGGCGGTCGCCAACACCGCGCTCTCCGACATCGGCCGCGCCGGTCTCGGGGCGGGTGCGTCGTCGGCCGGCCAGAAGGTGGCCGACTACATGATCCGCCGCGCCGAGCAGTACCAGCCGGTGATCCAGCTCCAGGCCGGCATGAAGGTGACGCTGGTGTTCCTCGAAGGCGCCCGCATCGACGGCCGCGCGCCACAACCGCAATCCGCACAGAAAGGGAAATAAGATGACCGTCGAGTTGAAACATGCGCGCAGGTCGGCGGCCCGTCCCGGCCGCCGAGCCGGGATCCCGGCTGCCGCCCTTGCCGCCCTGCTGCTTGCCGGTTGTTCGTCGGGCCATATCGGCGATGACTGGCAGTGCCCGCTGGCGGCGGGCGGGTCGTGCTCCAGCGTCGCCGCCGCCGATCCGGCGGTGCCGAAGACGGGCGCCGCGCCGGCAAGGGCGCCCGGACAGCCGATCCGGCTGCTGCCCCGCGAATGGGATGCGGATCGCATGGACCGCAAGGATCGGAGCGCCGCGTCGGTGGCGGCAACCCGCTCCTGCGAGGCGGACTGCGGTTTCAATCCTTTCGCCTGGCTCGCCCGGCTGTTGGGCGCGGATATCGACGAGGATCGCCCGGAAGCGCAAGACGCCGGGCGGACGGCGACGGAGGCCGCCCCCGCCATGGCCGTCGCCTCGACGGCCGCCCCCGCAACGCCGAGCCATGACGGCCTGCAATCCGACGATCTGCGCACCGGCGAGACGGTGGCGCGCATCTGGATCGCGCCCTTCGTCGATGCCGGCGGTGTCTACCGCGAGGCCTCCCATGTCCGGGTCGTGCTGGAGCCCGCCGGCTGGAGGCTGCGGTAATGGCCGCGCTCGGACGCCTGCTGGAGCTGTTCGAAGGACCGGAGGCGCCGGGCCCCTGGACGCCGCCCGCCCTGCCGGCCGCGCTGCACGCGCTCCTGCCCTGGCGCGCCTTCGACGAATCGAGCGAGCTCTTCGTCAACGCCGGCTCGGTCGGCTTCGTGCTGGAGCTGCCGCCCTTCGCCGGGATCGACGCCGAGACCCTGGGGGCGCTCGCCGGCACGCTGGCCGACGCCGCACCCGAGCGCTGCACGATCCAGGTCCTCCACTGGGCGAGCCCGAGGTTCGGCGCCGCCTTCCGCGCCTGGGCCGGGCCCCGCACACAGGCGGAAGGCGCGCTGGGCCGCATGGGCGCCCGCCGCCGCGATCTTCTCTCTCCCGGCGGCTGGCGGCGGCTGCATGACGGGGGACCGCCCTTCACGCTCTCCGACTACCGGGTGTTCGTCACCGCCTGCCTGGCGGGGCCGCCCGGCCCGGCTTCCGAGACCGCCCTCGGCGCCTTCCGCCGGGCGCTGGAAGGCACCCTCGCCTCCGCCGGTGCCGCGTCTCGGAGGCTGGAACCGGACGGGCTGCTGTCGCTCGCGGCCGAGCTGACCGCGCCCGACATCGCCGGATACCGCGACGGCGGGACCGAGCGCCCCGTTCGCCGCTGGGCGCCGCGCGATCCGCTGCACGAGCAGTGCATCGCGCCCGGCCGCGCCGTCACCGTGTCCCCTACCGGCCTCGCATTCCACCACCCGGAGGGAGAAGACATAGCGGTGCGGGTGCTCTCCGCCCTGGCCTTCCCCGAAGTGTGGCCGGGCTGGCGGGGCAATGCGCTGATCGGCGACTTCCACCGCGACTTCCTCCAGCCCGGCTGTCCGGTGTTGACCTGCCTTACCGTGACCACCGGCGACGCGGCTGCCGGAGAGAAGGCCTTCCTCAAGGCGGCACGGGCGACCCAGCAGGCCGGCACCGGCATCGCCCGCTATCTCCCCGGCCTGCCCGAGAAGGCGCGCGACTGGCAGACCGTCACCGAGCGCCTCAAGGACGGCGAACGGCTGGTCCGCGCGTGCTACACGGCGGCCGTCTATGCGCCGCTGGACGCCCTAGACGAGGCCGAGCAGGCGGTGCGCGCGATCTATCACGGCCAGGGCTGGCGGGTCGGGGCCGAGCGCTACATGCAGCTCCCGTCCTGGCTCGCCTGCCTGCCCATGGCATCCGCCGGCGGCCTCGACGCCGATCTCGAACGCATGGGCCGGATGAAGACCCTGCTCACGTCGAGCGCGGTCAATCTCAGCCCCCTGCACGGCGAATGGCGCGGACAGCCGATGAACCCGGACAACCCGCCGGCGCTCTTCCTGATCGGGCGGCGTGGCCAGCCCGCGTGCTGGTCGCCCTTCGCCAACGAGGCCGGCAACTACAACGTCGCGGTCACCGGCAAGTCGGGCTCGGGCAAGTCGGTGCTGATGCAGGAACTCGTAACGGGGCTCATCGGCGCCGGCGGCGAGGCCGTGGTGATCGACGACGGGCGCTCGTTCCAGCATACGGCCGAGGCGCTCGACGGCGCGTTCATCGCCTTCGGCAAGGACCCGGCCTGCCTCAACCCCTTCGCCATGATCGACGCCGGGACGGCGGAGCATGACGGCGACTACCGGGAAGAGTGTTTCGCCATGCTGGCCGGGGTCATCGGGCGCATGGCGCGCCGTCGGGGCTCGATCGACGACATCGAGGCGGCGCTGATCGCCGAAGCCATAGCACAGGCCTGGGATGAAAGCGGCAACGCGGCCGATCTCGGCACGGTGCGGGACCATCTCGCGAAACGCGACGACCGCCGCGCCGCCGACATGGCAACCTCCCTCGGTCCCTGGTGTCCGGGCGGGGCGATGGGACGGCTGTTCGCCGGTTCCAACGTGCCCGACCTGGAGAACGCCATGACGGTGTTCGAGCTGGCCGAGCTCAAGGGCCGCGGCGACGTCCAGGCCGTCGTGCTGATGCTGGTGGTCTTCCTCGCCACCCAGCGCATGTATCACGGCCCCCGCACAAGGGCGAAGGCCATCGTCATCGACGAGGCCTGGGACCTGCTCTCCGGCGAGGACAGCCGCGCATTCCTCGAAGGCGCCGCCAGACGCGCCCGAAAATACCGCGGTGCGCTGATTACCGGCACGCAGTCGGTCAACGACTATTACGCCAACCCCGCCGCGCGGGCCGCCTGGGAGAACTCCGACTGGGTGATCTTCCTCGCCCAGAAGGACGAGTCGGTCGAGCTGCTGAAGCAGGAGAAGCGCATCCACTGCGATCCCGGCATGGAGCGGGCGCTCAAGAGCCTGACCACTGCCGACGGCAGATACGCCGAACTGGTGCTGCACGGCCCCGACGGCTGGCGGGTGGCAAGGCTGGTGCTCGATGCCTGGTCTGTGGCGCTGTTCTCCTCACGCGGCCCCGCATTCGCGGCAGTCGAAAACCTGAAGGCCGAGGGGCTCTCCACCGTCGAGGCCATCGACCGGCTGGCTGGGGGCGGTCCTCTCGCGGCCGCCGCCCGTGTCGCCGAGGACGGTGCGCCTGCCGCTGCCGGCCAATCCGAACCATCCGAAACGGAGGCAACCCCATGACCGCGAAACGAAGCCCGGCGGGTTCGACAGGCCCGCTCAACTGGCCCGACGATCCCGAGACCGTCACGGCGGAAGACGTCGATTTCGAGGCGCTGGCCCATGTGCTGGCCAATACCTGCCGCCGGGGCGGCTGCACCCGCCAGTACCATTCGGTCGCGGCCCATGCGGTGATCGTCAGCGAGGAGATCGAGGCGCTCGACGGGCTGGAGGGCGACGACCGGCGGACGCTGGCGCTGCATGCGCTGATCGCGAATGCGCCGTCGGCCTGGCTTCGGGGGCACCTGCCGGACTCGCAGCGCGCGGCGGACCGCGCCGGGAAGCTCGCCACCGGGATCGAGACCGCGGTGCGCGAAGCGGCCGGCCTCGAAGCCGTGCTCGGAGAGGAACATGGCGAACTGCTGCGTTTCGTGACCCGCATGGCGACCGCCGCCGAGAGCCGCGACCTGCTCGGCGGCGATGCGCCGGTGGGTGCCGGCGTTGCCTTCCCGCCGCTCAAGCGCCGCATCCGCGGCATGCCGCCGGACAAGGCCGCGGCGGCGTGGCTCGCCCGCTTCCGGGCGCTCGCCGGGCCGGATGCGGAACGGCGCGGCCGCATCTCGGGATCGGACGGGACGGGCGAGGCGGATGCGGCGCAAGCCTGACATGGAGGGGCGTGAGCCCGGCTGGCCGGTGCTGGTTTCCGCGGTGCTGCTCTCGGGCGCGGTGGCGGCGGCCGTCGCGGCGGCGACGCTGCGCTACGGCGTCGAGCCCGCGCCGGGAATCGCCAGCGTGCGACTCGGCGAGATGACGGCGGGATACACGACGCGCGCCGCGGCCGAGGGCGGGACGGCGGAGGACGTGCGCGCCTGGGGCGCCGCGCTGGAAACCGCGCTCGACCGGGTTGCGGCGCACCGTCGCGTCGTGCTGCTTCCGGCGCGTGCGGTCGCGGCGGGAACGCCGGACCTGACGCTGGAGGTCGAGGCGGCGCTGGCGGCGATCCTCGCGCGCGGCCGGGCGGAGGGAATCGCAACGCCATCGGAGGACGGCCGGTGATCGCGGCGCGTCCGATATTCAACCGGCGGGACGACCGGCTACGCCGCCGCAGGGTCGGTCTCGCAGTCATGCTTGCGCTGGCGGTTCTGTGGCTGGCGGCGGCCTCGCGCGTCCACGTCAACGCGAGCTGGTCCGACGGGGCGTGGGGTTACGCCGCGTTCCCTCTGTTCGGCGCGGCACCGGAGATCGGCGACCGGGTGCTGTTCGATCCACCGGATTCCGTGGGCTCGAAGGTGCCGTATCTCAAGACGGTGCGGGGCGTGCCGGGGATGCGCGTCGAAGTCGACGAAGACGGGACGGTCTATCTGGACAGCGTTTCCGCCGGACGAGCCAAGCCGCATGCGCTTGACGGGCGGCCGCTCCAGGCCATTGCGCCGGGCGTCATCCCGCCGGGCTATTTCTACCTGCACGCTGACCACGCCGATTCCCACGACAGCCGGTATGCGGAGATCGGGCTGGTGCCTGCCGCACGCATCCTCGGGCGCGCGATCGCGATGCCGGACGTTCCGTGGCTCGGCCTGGACGGACCGCTGGTCGGGCCGGAGGATCCGGGAGAGGCCGGCGCGACGACGATCCCGCCGCACCCGGCGGCGGGAATATCGCGATGATGCGCCCCGCCACCCTGCTGGTCGCCGCGACGCTGGCCGCCCTGCCGGCCGCGGGCGTTCCTTCCACCGCATCCGCGAAAGACCTGGGCGTGCGCGGGGCGACGTGGGCCATCGCGGAACCGGACCTGCTCGCCGAAATCGAGGCGCGGCTCGTCGAGATGCAGCGCTCCGGCGAACTGGCGCGGCTGGAAGAGGAAGCCCGCAGCCGCGCCCGCCGGAAGCTGGAGGAGCCCGATCCCGTGCCCGGTATCGCGCCGGCACGGGAAGGTCGCAGCCGCCTGTTCGATCCGTCCATTGCGGTTGCAAGGGATATCCGCACGCCCGACGGCGTTCTCATCGCCGCGGCCGGAACGCGGGTCAATCCGCTGGAGCGGCTGCCGCTCACGCGCGACCTGATCTTCGTCGACGGCAGGCGCGCCGCCGAAATCGCCTGGGCGCTGGCCCGTGACCGCCCCGCGAAGATCGTGCTGCTCGCCGGGCGGCCGCTCGACCTGATGCGCCGCCATCGCCGGCCCTTCTTCTTCGATGCCGGCGGCCGTCTCGCCGAACGCTTCGCCATCGTCGCGACGCCGACGCTGATCGCGCAGGACGGACAGGCGCTGCGCATCACCGAGTTTCCCATCGAGCAGAAGGACTGAGCCATGCTGAACATGAACAGGGCGACGCTGCTGGGCCACGCCGGGCGCGATCCGGAGATCCGCGATCTCGCCAACGGCGAGAAGGCCGCGACCTTCACGCTGGCCACCACGGAGAAATGGAGGGACCGCGAGGGCCAGCCGGCGGAGGCGACGGAATGGCACCGGAGCGCCGTGATGACCAAGAAGGAGAGGAAAAACATGAACTAACTCAACGGCTTGGTCGTGCCGATGATCGACTGGTGGCTGAGACGCCACCCCGCCCGGCGAAGGGTGCCGGACGGAAGGGGGTCGCTAAGTTCCGCCGTTTTCCGGCGGCGGGGCGAGAAAGCTGCGACCTGAACTGTACCGGACGCGAGCCGTCGCTCGCGGGCCGGGCTACCACAGGACCTATGGCGAGCGATACGCGAAGCATGTGTCAGAAACCTCTTTACTTACTCCGTAACCCTCGATGGCCCGACGGGGCGGAGGGAACGCGGACAGAGCCGGATGGCTACGGTGCTGCCTTCTGGCGGGTGCGACAAACGCATCCGGACACGGGTCAACCCTTCTATCCCGTGTCCCCGAGCCGCAAGGGGCAGAGCATGCCGCCTAAGGGTCTGAGGTTTGTCATCGGAACACGGGAACCCATGCCGTCCGCCCGGTTCGGAGCCGGGCTAGCCGCGGAGAACGGAGACGGGCCGCATGGGGGCGGAGCCCTCGTAGTAGTCGGAGCGCGGGAAAGCCGCGCACATGGCGAAGGGGGGCAGAAGGTGGAACGACTTTCATGACGGAGGAACTGTCGATGGACTTCGACAATCAGGCCGACAAGGCTTGGCTCCTCGGCGTGCAGCGGAAGTTGTACCAGTGGAGTAAGGGGACGCCCGAAGGCGCCTACGGCGATGTGTGGAACTGGGTAACCGATCCGCGCAATCTTCGCTGTGCTTGGCATTCGATTGCCCACAACAAGGGCAGGCGGACGCCGGGCGTCGACGGGTTGACGGTGGCGAAAATCTCCGCCGGCAACGGAGGCGTACCGCTCTTTCTGGACGGGTTGCGGGAGGCGCTGCGGAACGGCAGCTACCGACCGTCGCCCGCCAGGCGGAAGTGGATTCCGAAGCCGGGCAGACCGGGGAAGTTCCGACCCCTCGGTATCCCCACCGTCGCTGATCGCGTCGTTCAATGCGCGGTCAAGAATATCCTGGAGCCGATTTTCGAGGCGCGGTTCTGGCAGGTCTCTTACGGGTTCCGGCCCGGACGGGGCTGCCATGGCGCACTCGAACATATCCGGCAGACCATCAAGCCTCGCAAGTATGGGGCGGATGGAATGCTCCGCGATCCTGCCTATCAATGGGTGATCGAGGGCGACATCGAGGGCTGCTTCGACAATATCGGCCACCATCACCTGATGGACCGCGTGCGGAAATCCTGCGCGGATCGGAAGGTGAACCGGCTGATCGTGCGGTTCCTCAAGGCCGGGGTGCTGGAGGACTTCATCTACAGTCCGACGGCCACCGGCACGCCTCAAGGGGGCGTCCTGTCACCGTTGCTGGCCAACATCGCGCTGAGCGCGATAGAGGAACGGTACTGGTGGTGGGTCAAGCACCCGCATGACCCCAAGCTCCGCAGCGATGGAGTGAAAAGGGGCGCGGAACGGCGCAGACGGGACCGGGAGGCCGGGCGACCGGTCTTCTACCCGGTCCGATATGCCGACGACTTCCTGATCCTCGTGTCGGGCAGCTACGAGGACGCGGTTGCCGAGAGGCAGGCGCTCGCCGAATGGCTGCGCGAGGAGATGGGGCTGACGCTATCGGAACAAAAGACGCGGGTCACCGCACTGACGGAAGGGTTCCGGTTCCTTGGCTGTCTGGTCCGTCTCAAATGGGACGACCGGTTCGGCTACTGGTGCCGGGTCGAGATCCCGAAGGAGGTGGTCAACGACTTACGCTGGCGGATCAAGAAAGTGCTCAGGCGACAGACGCAAGACCGTTCGCTGGCGAGCATGCTTCAGGAAATCAATCCGATCCTCCGGGGATGGGCCAACTACTACCGGCACTGCATCGGGGCCAAGCGCATTCTGTCCGCACTGGACTGGTATGTGCGCAATCGGCTTTGGCTGTGGTTACGGCGGAAGCACAAGCACGTCCCCGCGGGGAGGCTGACCAAGGTTTGGCACAGGGCGAGCCGGGTCCATCCCGGCAACCATGTCTGGGCCGAGGACGGCGTTGAGCAATACCTCATGGCCTACGTTCGGGTCGTGCGGTTCGAACTCAACTGGATGAGGTCTCCCGACTTCGCGAAAGCCTTTGGAGAGCCGGATGCATAACGAAAGGTGCACGTCCGGTTCGGAGGGCGGGCCGGAGAAACCCATCGGCCGCAAGGCCGACAGGGCGCTCCGGTCCGACCCTACGATCGTGGTGTACGGCCCCACGGTGGTGGCGGTGGAGACGATGCTGAAGAAGGGCGATGCGGTGCTGGTCGAGGGTCGCATCGCAACGCGCGAATACCGCGACCGGGAGGACGTTGCCCGGACGATCACCGAAATCGTCGTCGCCGGCAGGCAGGGCACGGTCAACATGCTCGGCGCCCGGCGCCGGGAAGTCGGTTCGTCGGAGCCCCCGGAATGAAGCTTCGCCTCCTCTCCCCGGCCGTCGTCGCGCTCGCGGCAATGCTGTGGGCCGCCCCGGCCTCGGCGCAGTCCTGCACCGGGCGGTTCGTCAACCCGATCTCGGACGTCTGCTGGGAGTGCCTGTTCCCGATCTCGATCGGGCCGCTCACCATCGGGAGCACCGGCGGCGTGGTGGATACGCCCAACCCGTCCTCGTCGATCTGCTTCTGCGGCTCGCCCATCCCCCGCATCGGCCTGTCGCTCGGGGTCTGGGAGCCGGCGCGCCTGATGGACGTGACCCGCACCCCCTGGTGCTTCCCCAACCTGGGCGGCCTCACCATCGATCCCGGCCTGCCCGCCGCAAGGGGCCGCACCGGGTCGGCCGGCGGCGACGGGGCGGCGGGCTCGGTCTGGCATGCGCATTACTACATGTATCCGCTCTTGAGCTGGATCGGGGTGCTGCTCGATCTCGGCTGCCTGGAGGGCGGTGGGCTCGACATCGCCTGGGTCTCGGAGCTGGACCCGGCCTGGCTCGACGACGAGCTTTCCTTCCTCCTCAACCCCGCGGCGGCGCTGTTCGCCAACCTGCCGGCGCAGGCGGCCTGCGCCGCCGACTGCGCCGCCGCATCCGTTGGCTTGCCGCTCGATCCCCTCTTCTGGTGCGCCGGCTGCCAGGGCGGGATGTATCCGCTGACCGGCAACGTGGCGGCCCATGTCGGCGGGGTGCAGGCCTCGCTGCTGGCGGCCCAGCGCCTGGTCTACCGGCTGCATCGCACCGGCCTCGCCTGGGGCACCTCGGGCTCGGCCGCGCTCTGCGGGCGCTACCCGATGCCGGTGATGAGGAAGAGCCAGTATCGCTGGCAGATGACCGAGCCGGTGCCGGCGACGACGCCCGCGACTGGCTGCAACCCCACCGGACGGTCCTCGGTGTTGTGGGAGTCC
>JAJDVB010000001.1 GCA_022826345.1 Alphaproteobacteria bacterium | reverse complement strand
GGCGGGCCGCGCCGCCCCGCCGCAGGCTCGGGCGCGGGCGAAGGCCCGGCCGCGCATTCGTCGGACCCGCCCGTCGGCGCGATAGCCGGGACGGCGGGTTTCGGGGCCGGGGCGGCCGCCGCCGCCGTCGCGCCTGCGGGAACGTGTGGCTCGTACGGAGGAACGTCCTCGACAAAGCCGGACCGGCGCTCCTTGGCTGAGTATCCACGCGCCGATACTCTCGATAGCCCGGCGGGTTCCCGCCGCGCCAGGTTCAGCAGGCCCGACAACGCGAAGAGCACCGCGAAGCCCGCGCAGGCGCCCAGCACGGCGTTGTCCCCGATGACGGTGAGGATGAGACGCCGCGACTCCCGCGCCGGCGGGTAGGTCGTTACACCCTCGCGGAGCCACGTTACGGTCCTGCCGTCCCTCAGCCGGTACTCCGTCGCCGCGCGCTCGTCGAAGCCGACCGCGATCAGCGCTTGCGCCACGCTCACCTTGCGGGACGCGTACCAGTCGTGAGCAACCGTGTAGCGCATCGCCGCCAGCGAGGGCAGCAGCACTGCCATCGTGGCCGCCCCCAGCATCCCCAGCGCCAGCGCCCGGCGCAGCCGGTCGACGTCGATCATCGGCCCGGTTCCCGGAGCCGCCGCCGGGCGTCCTCACGGGCGCATCGGAGCCCGGTGAGCCGGTCAAAATCGGCGTCTGGGCGGTCGCCAGGAAGGGGATTCGGCGCGCTCATGGAGACAAGGATAGGGCCGCCGGGAAGCCCCGCAACCCGCTGTATTCAGGGGATTTCCTGCGAAATCATCCTCCAGGCTCCTCAAGGCGCCTCAAGGACACTCCTGTCCCCGTATGTCCCCCGAAAAAAATCTCGCGCGATTCGCGCGACCACCCCGAATCCGGCAGCCCGACCGACGCGGGCGCCGGTTTCGGCACGCCGCCCCATCGTCAGACCCGGCGAACCGGCGGCAGCCGGTGCCATCGGGTAAGCACCACACATGGCCGCAAGCCAGCCTGCTAATCTCCGCCGCCCCAGCGTGACAAATAAGGATATCTCGACTGCGGTGAGCGCCGCCAGCCAAGCTAGTGGCGAAGTCATGCCGGTTGTCTCAGCCTGACTTACCCCCCATACCGGCAAGGGGCGGAACTGCCAAGTGATTACCTCTCTGTACACTCAGCGTATATGTCCCCACCACAGTTTTTCCCGTACCCCCTGTACAACACCTTCATAGCCCGGGAACACAGTCGACGCATTCACACCCAAATTTGCCAACTCCCGTAAGAGACTATCGAACAGGCTCCAAGGTAACTCAAAACGAACAAAAACCGGACCTGCATTTTCTAACTCGAAATATCTTGGAAAATATTCTTCCAGATAAGACTTTACAACTTCGTCCAACGTTCGTCGATCAATTTCACTCTCTCCAGGCGCCGCGTCTTGAACCAATGTAAAGACTCCTTGTTGTGCCTGAGCGTTGGGATTTGATGCATAGGGTATAGTAATCATCTCGAAAGATGGATGAGTTGGATGAATGGCATGCTTTTCATGAATTTCCAGATTCATCATAAACATTTTATTGAATGCCCACACAGCCATTTGCTTTTTGCTTTCCGATCCGTAAATCAGTGAGTCGCAAATATAATCGTCAAACTCTACTTCCTTCATGGAGGAATATTTTCTCATAATCTCTTTTATTGGTGGCACTTCATCTTGAATTTTCTTCATCACCCGACTTGCTGCAAAATATGCAGCCACTCGATAGTCGTATGTCCAATCCATTAGTCTAGTTGGCAAACCATAATGTTGCGCCAATCCGAAAAGAGAAATTAGCTCGGTAGGTGGCCACCTTATGTCGTCTCCATCTAGCAGCACATTGAAAGATCGGATGTATCTCCGAAGCTGTTGTGAATCCTCTGGTAACGCCATTCCTCGACGGTCAGCAAGCTCGAAAAACTCTGTCAAGACGTTCCATTCTGCTTTCAATTGATCTTGCCTGTGCTCACCTACTGAGATAGTAAATCTTTCTATGGCTCCTCTCCGCAGGGCGGAGGGGACCAGCAAGAATTCGTTACTCATTACGCCACGAAAAATCCAAGAGTCTGGCTTTTTATACTTGATAAGATTGGACGCTGGAGAAATATTTCTGAGAAACTCCGATGCAGTTCCACACTTCACAACACGCACGAAGTCCCCATGCCGCTTAATGCTGTTTTCTCTGTTTTGCGCCATGCTTAGTGTTTCCCGTGTTGCCCTCAGTAAAATTTAGTGTGCTCGACTCCCGACTGCGGTTCCCCCGGCTGTCAGGCAGGCGCAGTCTCCGTCGGCGACGGCACATCGAGAATGTCCGCGCCGATGCTGTCGGCCACGCGAGCCGAGGACGCCTTAATCGAATCGCGCGCCAGATGCGCATAGCGCGATGTCGTCTCGATCTTGTTGTGACCGAGCAGCTTGCCGATCATCGAAAGCGACTCCCCGAGCGCCAGCGCCCTGGACGCAAATGAGTGCCTCAAATCGTGAAGCCGCACGTCGTCGAGACCCGCCTCCACCCGCACCCGGTCCCAGTAGTGGTTGAGGTCGGACAGGGGCTTCTCGGGCTTCTTCGTGCCCGGAATCACCCACGGGTTGCCCTCGATGCGCGGCAGCTCCGCAAGCACCCGCGCCGCCGCCGGCGACAGCGGCACCAGACGCGCGCCGGTCTTCGAGTCCGCGAGCTTCAACTCGCCCGAGGCAAGGTCCACGTGCTTCCACTGAAGCGCGACGATCTCGTTGCGCCGGCACCCGGTCAGCATCAGCAGCCGGATCGCCGCCGCCGGGTAGACCGGCAGCCGGCCCTTGGCCTCCATCGCGTTCAGCACCGCGCCCAGGTGGCGGAACTCCGCCTCGGCCAGGAACCGCTCGCGCTTCTCCTCCCGGTACTTGCGCACGTACTTGCACGGATTGCCGCCGGTCCGCAGCTTCCATTCCTCGGCCAGGTTGAACAACTTGCTGCCGATCTCAAGCGCCCGGTTCGCCTGATAGGGGATGTGGCGGAGATCGAGATGCAGCGCGTTGATGTGCTTGCGCTCCACGTCCTCCACCGCCACGCCGCCGTAGGACGGCACGATGAAGCGCTCCACCACGCTGCGGTACATCCTCTGCGTGCTCTCCTTGCAGCGCACGTCGACATGCTCTTCCAGATAGCGCGCGGCAAGCTCCCCCACCGTGACCGAGCCCCGCTCCACCGGCTCCTCGCCGCTCTTGATGCGGTTGATGGTCTCCGCCGCCTTCTTCCTCGCCTTGTCGGCGGTGATCACCCCGTGGCGCCCGAGCGTCACCCGGCGCGACTTCCCCCGGTGCCGGGTCTGAACCACGTAGACCTTCGACCCCGACGGATAGACCCTCACCCCGAAGCCCGGAATGCGGTCGTCCCAGAAGACCGCATCGCGGTCCTCCACCGAGAGCGCATCGACGGTGCGCTTGGAGATGGTGCGGTATTTGAGCTTGGCCATGCGATGCCCCTTGTCGAGAACCGTTTTCGTCGCCCCGGATCGCTTGCCGCTTTCCTGCGCACCGTAAGCGTAAGCACGACGCAAGCGACCGGAGGAAACCTCATGGCCCTTGTATCATCGCCCAGGCCGGGGTTCAAGGGGGTGTCGGCGTCCGGTAAGCCGTTGTTACATAGTCGAAAATATCAGAAGTTATCCCTCCAGGCGTCTCGGGGCATCTCAAGTCCCCTCCTGTCCCAATCTCCGAAAATCGCTCCCTATTTAAGTGCCGCCGGTATCGACGGAGATGCGAAACCCCACGGCGGAACCCCTATGAGCGAGGGATCAGCCTTTGCCGAAGACGCTTTCCACGGCCTCGCCGAAGATGCCGACGGTCTCGTCGACATCGGCCTTGGAGAAGGTGAGCGGCGGCGAGAAGGCGTTGACCGGGAGGAAAGGCAGCGGCCGGGTCAGCAGCCCGCGCTCCTGCGCTGCGGCCGAGACGCGCCGATGCGCCGGCGGGGTCATGTCCGGCGCGGCCCTGCTCCCGGGCTCCGCGGCGTACTCGACGCCGAGCATGAGGCCCGCGCCGCGGATGTTGCCGACGTTGGGGTGATCGCCCACCCGCTCGATCAGGCACTGCTTGAAGTAGGGGCCGACCTCGGCCGCGTTGGCGACCAGGTTCTCGGACTCCATGATCTCCAGGTTGGCGAGGCCGACAGCACCGCCCACCGGGTGGCCCGAATAGGTGAAGCCGTGGGCGAACATGCCGACCTCGGGCGTGCCGTCCGCCAGCACCTGCCAGACCTCGTCGGAGATCGCGACTGCCGACATCGGGAAGTAGGCGCTGGTGAGCCCCTTGGCGAAGGTCATCAGGTCGGGGCGCAGGCCGAAGTAGCTCGCGCCGAACCAGGTGCCGAGGCGCCCGAAGCCGCAGATCACCTCGTCCGCGATGAACAGGATGTCGTGCTTCTTCAGGATCGCCTGCACCTTGTCGTAGTAGCCGCCGCCCGGGATGATCACGCCGCCGGTGCCCATTACCGGCTCCGCGATGAAGGCCGCGATGGTCTCTGGCCCTTCCCGCTCGATCATGGCTTCGAGCGACCCCGCCATGCGGTCGGCGAACGCCTCTTCGCTCTCGCCGTCGCGGCCCTCGCGCCAGTAGTGCGGGCAGTCGGTGTGCAGTACGCCCTCGAAGGGCAGGTCGAAGGCCTTGTGGTAGAGCGGAATGCCGGTGAGGCTGCCTGCCGCGCCGGTCACGCCGTGATAAGCGCCGAGGCGCGAGATGATCTTCTTCTTCTCGGGCCGGCCGCGCAGATTGTTGTAGTAGCGGACCAGCTTGAACTGCGTGTCGTTGCCGTCCGAGCCCGAGAGGCCGAAGAACACCTTGCCGATGTGGTGGCAGTCGGCGTGCTCGTGCAGCAGCGAGAGCAGCTTCTCGGCAAGCCTGATCTGCGGCTCGTTGGAGGCAGCGCCGAAGGTGTGGAAGAAGCCGATGCGCGCCATCTCCTCGGCCGCGACCTCGGCGAGCCTGGCCCGCCCGTAGCCGATGTTGACGCACCAGAGCGCCGCCGCAGCGTCGATGAAGCCCTTGCCTTGGCGGTCGTAGACCTTCACCCCGCCGCTCTTGCCGTAGATGACCGGGCCTGCGGTCTGATGCTCGGCGATGGAGGTGACCGGGTGGAGCAGGACCTGCTTGTCGAGCTCCTCCAGCGAGATGTTCTGGGCCTGATCGAGCGACATGCTGCGTCTCCAATGTTCGAGGGCTGGCAAGCCGCCGCAATGGTCGGACCAGACGGCAGCCGGGGCCGGCAAGCGTATGTCAGCGTGCCTTTTGCGGCAATGGTGGGTGCGAAGTGTTGCGGAGCCTCGCCTCAAGCGCCGAGGTAGTACTGCTTGACCATCTCGTTCTCGGAGAGATCGGCGGCGGACCCGGCCGCGAACGCAATTTCGCCGTGAACGATGATATAGCCGCGATCCGCGATCTTGATGGCCTGGTTGAAGTTCTGCTCGGCCATCAGCACGGTGAGACTGCGCTGCTCCTTCAGCTCCCTGATCTTGGCGATCACACGGCTGACCAGGATCGGCGCGAGGCCGACGGAGGGCTCGTCGACCACCAGGATGCGGGGCTCCGACATCAGCGCGCGGGCGATCGCCAGCATCTGCTGCTCGCCGCCTGACATCGAGCCGGCGAGCTGGCGCTTGCGCTCGGCCAGCACCGGGAAGGCCTCGAACACGAACTCAAGATTGGCGCCGATCCGTTTCCGCGCCGAGTCCCGATAGGCGCCCAGCGTCAGGTTCTCCGCCACTGTGAGCTGGGGGAACAGGCGCCGGCCTTCCGGCACCAGGGAAATGCCGAGCTCGACCACGTCCTGCGGCGTCTTGCCCACCAGCTCGATCTGCTCGCCCTCGTCGGTCTCGTAGGTGATGGACCCGGCGGTGGGGGCGACGATCCCCATGATGCAGTTGATGAGCGTCGACTTGCCGTTGCCGTTGGTGCCGAGCAGCACGACGGTCTCGCCGGGATCGACGGAGACCGAGACGCCGTGCAGGACGCGCACAGAGCCGTAGCCGGCCTCGACGTTATCGACGACGATCCTACTCACCGAGATAGGCCCTCTCGACTTCGGGGTCGTTGACGATCTCGTCGGGGTTGCCCTCCGCGATCTTTCGGCCCGCGTCCAACACCACGATCCGCGTCGAGAACCGCATCACCGCCCGCATGATGTGCTCGATCATGATGATCGTGATGCCACTCTCGTTCAGCTTAAACAGAATATCGAGGATGTCGTCGACCTCGGTCGAGGAGAGGCCGGCCATCGCTTCATCGGAAATCAGCAACTCGGGTTGGGTCGCCATCGCGCGCGCGAGCTCCAGCTTGCGCATGTCGATTTGCGTGAGCGCGCCTGCATTCGCGCGAGCGCGCTCCGCAAGCCCGATGGCCTCCAGGATCGCCATGCCGCGCTCCCGAACCTCGGATCGGCTGGTGCCGGTCGCGAATTCAAGCGCGATGCCCAGGTTCTCCAGCACCGTCAGCGAGCGGAACGGCTTGGGAATCTGGAACGAGCGCGCGATCCCCAGCCGCGTGCGCTGATGGGGCTTCTTGCCGTCGAGCTTGACGCCCTTGAAGACGATCTCGCCGCCCTCGTTCGCGAGCGTGCCCGAGATGCAGTTGATCATGGTGGTCTTGCCGGAGCCGTTGGGTCCGATCAGGCCGAAGCGTTCACCCGCCCTCACCTCCATGTCGACCTGGTCAAGCGCGGTGAAGCCGCCGAAGCGCTTGGTGACGGCGCGCACGTCGAGCAGCGCGTCAGCGGTCATCGCGACGGCCTCCCAACCACTTCTTGAGCAGTCCGACGATCCCTTCCGGGGCCACGATCACGAAGAACACCAGGACGACGCCGACGATCAGGAGGTTGAGCTCGGACGAGATCGTCACCGTCGCGACCTGCTGCACGGTGCCGAGCAGGAGCGCGCCGATCAGGGGCCCGAGCCACGTGGTGGCGCCGCCGATCATCGGCATCGCGATGGCGTTCACCGCATAGACGAGATTGAACGCCGAAGACGGCTCGATGAAGCCCACGTAGAGCGCGAACGGCGCGCCGGCAACACCCATCAGGAACCCGGAAACCGTCGTCGCGATCAGCTTGAGCCGGAGCGTCGGAACACCCGCGCATTCGGCGGCGATCTCGTCGTCGCGGATTGCGGTGAAGCCGCGCCCGGTCTTCGACAGCTCGAGCCAGCGCGCGACCGCGACCGCGAAGATCGCGAGCAGGAGCATGATGAAGAAGAGGAACTCGACGTAGTCGCCGAACGGCGCCATCTCGCGCGAGCGCAGGATGTAGGCGCCGGTGGCACCGCCAACGAAGTCCCAATTGATGATCATCGTTTCTAGGACGATGGCCATCGCGAGCGTGGCGATGGCGAAGAAGACACCGCGCAGCCTGAGCGTCAGGTAGCCCATGGCGAGCCCGAGCAAGCCGCAGACCACGCCCGAGAAGGGAATCATCAGCGCCAGCGGCGCTTCGATCAGGTTGTAGAGGACGACGGAGGCGTAGGCGCCCACCGCGAAGAACCCTGCGGTGCCGAAGTTAACGTAGCCCATGTAGCCGCCCATGATGTTCCAGGCGGTCGCGAGCACCACGTATTGCAGGACCACATAGCCCGCGAAGAAGATGAACTTGTTGATGGCGACCACGTCGAAGATCGTGAGCGCGACGCCCACCAGCACGACGACCGCGGCGCAGATCCAGAAAGCCGAAAGCTTCAGCGCAGGCATTCTCATCGGCCGAACAATCCCTGCGGCCGGAACGCGAGGGCCAGGAGCAGAATGCCGAAGGCCACGGCCGGCGCCCAGGATGGGCCGAAGAAGGTCGAGACCAGGCTCTCGGCGATGCCGAGGACGATCCCCGCCACCAAGGTGCCCGGGATCGATCCGAGCCCGGCGAGGACCGCGATCGCGAACACCTGGCCGATATAGAGCCGGCCGACCGACGGCTCGACCGGGATGATGATGATCAGCAGCGCGCCTGCCAGCGCGGCGGTCCCGATGCTGATGCCGAAGCCGAGCTGCTTGATCTTGACCGGATCGGCGCCCATGAGCTGCAGCGCCAGGCGATCCTGCGCCACGGCCTTAATCGCCCGGCCGTTGAAGGTGCGCGACATGTAGAGATAGACGACCGTAAACATGACGACGGAGACGCAGAACGGCACAAACATGCGGGTCGGCACCCCGATCCCACCGGCCTTCCAGCTTTGCCCGATGTAGGAGGCCTGCACGGTGCGGAAGTCGACGCCGTAGACCATGATGAGCGCGACCTCGATAATGAACATGACACCGAAAAAGAAGGCGAGGCCGCGCAGCGCTTCATCGTCCTTGCGCTCGAAACTCTCGTAGTAAAGACGGTAAGCGCCGGCACCGATCAGGAAGAACGCGGGAATAAAAATGATTCCCGTCAGAATCGGGTCCAGCCCCCACAGGCTGTTGCACATGTAGGCGATGTACGAGCCCAGAATGATGAACGCCGGATGGGCGATATTGACGATGTTGAGCTGCCCGAACGAGACCGTCAGCCCGAGGCTGACCGCGGCGTAGAAGCCGCCGAGCAATACGCCGGCGATTAGCGCATTAACCAAAAGGTCGACGGTGAACAACGGAAGACCGTCCTACCGAAAACAGGAAATGTCATCCCGTCGCATGCGGGATGACATTTCCATCGACAATCGCTGTCAGGCTCCTCTCGGGAGCGCGGCTTATTCGGCGTAGGGGTAGTTGATGTCCCCCGACTTCCACTCCGCCGGGTAGAGCACGACGCGCGTACCCGCCTTGGTGAAGGTCGCAAGCTCGTTATCCGCAATCCCCTGGTACTGAACCATCAGCACGCGAGTGTTCGCCCATTCGCCGTTCGGCGCGAAGCTCACGTTGCCGACGACCGTGTCGAACGCGGAGTTGCGAATGTACTCGCCGATCACGGCGTGATCCGCGCTGTTGGTGGCGGTGATCGCCTGCTCCAGTACCTGCAGGTACGCATATGCGTAAGGCTGGAGGTAGTAGCCCAGCGGATCGACACCCTGGCCTTCCGCCGCCGTCTGATACTTGGCGAGGAACGCCTCGACGCCTTCGAACTTCAGCGTCGGCTCCGGCACCCAGAAGTCGTAGTTCACGATGCCGTTCAGCTTCGGCCCGAGCGCCGTCATGATCGAGGCGAACTGGAGCCCCACCATGCCGCCGCCAAACATCTTGGCCTCGAGCCCGACCTCGGTGGCCGCCTTCACCATCCCGACCGAATCCGGCGGATAGGAGCCGACATAGACGATGTCAGGATTGCGTGCCTGAATCGCATTGACGATCGGCGTGTAGTCCGCCGTCTTGGGCGGGTAGGACTCGTCGTAGACGATCTCGAGCCCGTACTTCTCTGCGTTGGTCCGTGCACCGTTCACCGCATTCTTGGCGAATTCGGCATCGGCACCCACGAGCGCGATCGTTTTCGGCGGCGGATCCTGTGCCATGGCGACTTCGAAGAAGCCCCTCGACCAGTCGGTCATTGGCTCCGGGCCTGACGGCATGATCTGGAAGTAGTTCGGATAGTTGAACTTCTCGTTGACCGCGAGGCCGAACAGCGACGGAAAGACCAGACCCCGCTGCATGACGATCGGCATCGCCGGCGCGATCAGGTTTGTGCCGTAGCCAGACACCACGAAGTCGACCTCGTCGATGTCGAGCAGCTTCGTATAGATTGCCGGTACGGTCGCCGGGTTGGTCTGGTCGTCGTAGTAGATGAGCTCGACCTGCTTGCCGAGCAGACCGCCCTTGGCGTTGACGTCCTCGGCCCACACCTGCATGGCGATGAGCGCGCCCTTGCCCGCCCCGGCGAGACCGCCGGTGAGCGCCATGCTGAAGCCGATCTTGATGGTGTCGTTCGCCTGTGCCGGCGCTGCAAGCGCAACCGCCCCGGCTACGATTGCCATCGCGATCGACCGCTTCAGCCACCCGCGACGGCTCAATTTATGCTTTGATTTCATTAGCATGGTCTCCGTGCCTCCCACATCTCCGACCATTTATTTCAAGAGGCTATCCCTCGGGTTGGGGACCGTCAAGCCAATGTCCTGACGCGCGAGTTTTGTACCGGCCAAGGCCCGGGTCGCAGCCGGGCCTGCACTCGGGACAGCTAGCGGTCCCCGTTTGAGGAGTTTCTCCCTCTGCACACAGCGTCCCCCAGGTCACCGGGCCGGTGATGCGCGCGCGGCTCCTACGCTCGGTAGCTCGTCGCCTTGCTCGAAAGTGAGGCCTGCCATTCTCTAACGAGAGGCTTGCTTCGCCCGCAGGCAGGTCGAACATCATGTCAAGCAGTACGAGGGCCAACTCGGCTTAGACCGGACCTCGTGCCAATACCCGCTCGCCGATCAGCTCAGGCTGGTCCCACTCACCGTCGCCTATTGGCTGACTACAGAAAATGCGTGACCTCTGGGCCAACATACTATCCAGATTACTTTACAGTTGTACTGTGATAACCTGACTGGTGGTTAGAGGAGCAACGCAGATTATCGTGAGGTGGACCACCAACTCGTCTCAGCAGCAACCGCACGTACTGGTCATCACCTGCCAGAGCCGTGCTGGGCCCTGTTCGACTGGAGTGTATCCTGCATGACTGGCCCGACTTCGCCCCTACCCCCTCGCTTTTCGCAACGGCCCACTGGTGGCTGGGAACACGAGGTCGCCAGGGCCAACGGCATCAGGAACATGAAATACCGGTTTGGTGTTGCCCTAGTCATGATGGAGTGGCTGTGGCTTGGGGTGGCGGGGCTCACGACATTGCCGTTGTCGGTAGGTTGGTCCTGGGCTCGGGGAACACGTCTGCCCGACGCGGCGTGGGCGCTCGTCGCCATTCTTGCCCCACCGACGGCCGCTTTGTTGTTGGCTGCAGGCTCGCTCGGCTCGTTGATGGTGATGATGCTTGTCAGTTTTGAATTCCTCATGGACTGCGCCGTGCATGGATACCGGTATGCTCTTCTCCACGGTGTGGTGCGTCGCTAGTGTCTCGTTCGAATAATTCGTACAATTTGACAGGATTTCCGATTCGGGGGCACTGTGATGCGGCGATCGGTGGAGATCAAGCTGAGTGGGGCAGAGCGTCGTGAGTTGCAACGGCTTGCACGGGGGCGAAAGGT
>JAJDVB010000113.1 GCA_022826345.1 Alphaproteobacteria bacterium | reverse complement strand
GCGTCATCATGTACCCGTAACGTTCCGGTCTCGCGCCAAATCGCTGCATTCTGCTCGCCCGGTGGGGGTCAGGCAGTCGATATCCGGCTGCCAAAGATCAGTGACGCGCGCCCGAAAATCGCCACAGCGCACATTCCTCGAAACGGAAACTCTCTAGCGTCGCGGCGCCGGTTGAGGCATCTTCCGGCGTCGCGCCTCCAAGGAGTCGCAGCGCGCCAACCAGAGGAGTGGACGTCGATGAGCGACGAGCACGGGCCCTCGCTCGAAGAGCTGACGCGGGCACGAATCCCTTATGTGGTGGGGCTCGGCCTCGCCGTCATCATCATCGGCGTCCTCGCGGGCCTCTCGGCCGGCGGCATCGTCCCGTAAGGAGCCCGCTCAGGCGCCGGCCGGGGCGGCGGGCAGCATCCCCTCCCCGCGCATCCAGGCGCACAAATCCTCGAACATGGTGCGGAGCGGGACCGGCCTGAAACCGAGCTCCCGTATCGCCTTGTCGCACAGCATGATCTGATCCAGGTTCGTGACGAAGTGGATCTCGTCGCTGGCGTCGGGGTTGCGCTCGCTCGTCGCCCGTGGCGGCTCGACGCCGACGATCTCGGCCACGATGCTGGCTGCGGTGGCGAACTTCTCGTTGGCGCCGCCGAGGATATAGCGCTCCCCTCTCCTCCCCCGCTCGTAGGCGCTGATATGCGCCTTCGCGGTCTCGTCGATATGGCAGAAGGAGCCGCCGCCGACGCCCACGGTGGTCATGGCGCCGCTCGCGATCCCCTGCACGAAGGGGCCCCAGATCACCCGGTCGTAGGGGCCAACCACGTTGCCGGGGTTGACGCAGACCGCATCGAGGCCATTGGCCTCCGCCTCCAGCACGATGTCCTCGGCGGCCTTCTTGGTGCGGCAATAGTTGACCGGCAGCTCGTCGGCGTTCGACGGCACGGTCTCGTCGATGGGCATACCGTCGTGAAGACCCCACGTCGCGCCCGTCGAGGTGTGGACGAAGCGCCCGACGTTCCTGGCCTGCGCCGCCTCGACGATGGCGCGCGTCCCCGCCACGTTGGCATGGGTCTGGGCCTCGTCGCCGGCGGAATCGAAGCTCACGTTGCCGGCCACGTGAAACAAGGCATCCACGTCATCGGGAATCGCGCTCTCGAGAAACGCCCGGTCCCCGATGTCGCCCACCACCAACGTGGCCGGGAACCGGCTCAGGTAGGTGAGGTCCGAGGTCTCGCGGTGCATCGCGATCACCGACCAGCCGGCCTCGCCCAGCTGCTTCACCAGATTGACGCCGATGAAGCCCGATGCGCCCGTGACGAACGCGGTTTTCCCCGTCATGCCGTATTCCCCATATGTGTGCGAACTACCGCCAGATCGGCTTGCCCGAGCCAGGCAGGCCGTAAGAGTCCCACTTGCCCGTCACCCGCTCCACGATCTCGTCCGCCATGCGGATGCGCGTGCCCCAGGTCCGGCTGGTCTCGGGCCCAATCTTGGTCGTCGCATCCAGGCCGATCTTGGCGCCGAGCCCCGGCTCCGGGCTCGCGAAGTCGAGATAGTCGATGGGCGTGTTCTCGACCATGGTGATGTCGCGCGCCGGGTCCATGCGGGTGGAGACCGCCCACATCACGTCCTTCCAGTCGCGCGCGTCGATGTCG
Source organism: Alphaproteobacteria bacterium (assembly GCA_022826345.1). The sequence continues at coordinate 40,778 of JAJDVB010000113.1, read as the reverse complement.
TCGTCCACCACGATCACCCATTTCGTATACATGAACTGCCGCAGATAGGACCAGACGGCCATCATCACCCGCTTGGCGTGGCCCGCGTAGGACTTCTTGATCGAGACCACGGCGATCCGGTAGCTGCAGCCCTCCGGCGGCAGCCAGAAATCTACGATCTCCGGGAACTGCTGGACCAGCAGCGGAATGAAGACCTCGTTGAGCGCCTCGCCCAGGATGCTCGGCTCGTCCGGCGGGCGCCCGGTGTAGGTCGAGAGATAGATCGGGTCCCGCCGCAAGGTGATGGCTGAGACCGTGAACACCGGGAACGGCTCGACCGCGTTGTAGTAGCCCGTGTGATCGCCGAAGGGGCCTTCGTCTTCATAGTCGTCGAGGCTGACATGGCCCTCGATGACGATCTCGGCTTCGGCCGGCACCTCGAGCGGCACGGTCTTGGCCCGCACCAGCTCGACCTTCTGGCCGCGCAGGAGGCCCGCGAACTGATACTCGGAGAGCGTGTCCGGCACCGGCGTTACCGCCGCGAGGATGGTGCCGGGATCGGCGCCGATTACCGCCGCAGCCGGCAGCGGCTCGCGCTTCTCCTGCCCCCAGCGCCGGTGCTGCTGGGCGCCGCCCCGGTGCGCGAGCCAGCGCATCAGCGTGGTGTCCCGGCCGGTCACCTGCATCCGGTAGATGCCAAGGTTGTAGTTGTCGATGCGCGACTTGCTCGGCCCCTTGGTCACCACCAGCGGCCAGGTGATGAGCGGCGCGGGCTCCCCCGGCCAGCAGGTCTGGATCGGCAGCCGGCCGAGATCGATGTCGTCGCCCGTGAGCACCACCTCCTGCACCGGCCCGTCGCCCATGGTGCGGGGCTTCATGGCGCGCACCGTATTGAGCAGCGGCAGCATCTCGATCGCCTCGCGCCAGCCGCTCGGCGGCTCGGGCTGGCGCAGGAAGGCCAGGGTCTCGCCCACCTCGCGCAGCCCATCGGGCTCCCGGTTCATGCCCCAAGCGACGCGCTCGACGGTGCCGAAAAGGTTGACCAGCACCGGCATGTCGAAGCGCGTGCCGTCCTCGCCCACGACATTCTCGAACAGCACCGCCGGCCCCTCCTCCGCGATCAGGCGGGTCTGGACCTCGGTCATCTCCAGATGGGGCGAGACAGGCGCCGAGACCCGGCTCAGGCGGCCAGCACTCTCCAGGCGGGCGATGAAGTCGCGCAGCGATCGATAGGCCATGGGCACCTCGGCGGGAGGCCCACATTCATGGGCAGGCGCCGGCGCCCGTCAAGCCCGCGCCGCCGCCGCGCCGTCCTCCCCCGGCGCGAGACGCGAAAGTCGGATGAGGCGGGATAAGGCGGGACAAAGTGGGATAATGCGGGATTCGGCGGGATCAATAAGTGGGATTCGCCGGGACAAGTGGGATAAGGCAAGACAAAGCGAGATTCGGTGGGATTAAGTGGGACAAGGCGGGATGAAGCAGGATCGTGGCAAGCGGCCAGCGGGCCAGGGAGCCGCCGGCGACAGCCTACCGGCGGCGCTTTCCCTCTGCGGCCCGGCGGATGGCAAAGACGGTCTCCGGCGAGAGCCCGCCCGCCTGCGCGGCGCATGCGGCAGCATCGGCAGCCGTGCGCTCCCGCTCGCGCCGGAGCCTGTCGGCGTCTTCGATACGCCTGAGCGTGAGCGCAAGGCAGGCGATCTCCTCCCCCTTCACCGGCTCCTCACGCTCAACGAGGCTTGCAGCGCAACGCAGCCACAGCGCACGAAGCATCTCGATCGCGAGCAGGCTGGTGCGGCCCGCGGCGCCCTCGCCGAGCCTGCCCGCCCAAGTTCGCGCCGCGCGGTCGACTTCTTTCTGTTGCTCGATGAGGTCCTGCATCCACCTGGCGTGGCGGCCAACGGCCGCGGGCGAACGCGGACCGTCGCTGAAAGCGGGCAGTCGTGTCTTGGCCGACGCGCACCCGCTCATGCCGCCCGTCATGCCGTTCTTGCGTGTATCAGTCATGGCGCAATGGTGACGCAACCGCCCCGCGCCGTGCACCGTACCATGGTCCGGGGTGTTAACCCGGCAACAGAAGAGGAGTTTGCCATTGTCGCGAACCGGGCCGCAGGCCCGGAGCGCGCGACCGCGCGCCGCGCCGAATGGCGCGTAAGCCAAGCGAACGGAGTGAGCGCCCGGCGCCTGAGGGAAATGAATGAGTCAGGCCCGGAGCGCGCGACCGCGCGCCGCGCCGGCCCATGATTCCATCCCGCACCGAGGCTGTCGAGACCGCGAAGCGCTATCCCTTTCCGCGGCCAGGGTATTCCTTCCTCTACGTGGACGGCGAGGCGTGGCGCCTCAACTCGCTTGGCGACGCGCTGGAAGACGCGGAGGTCGAAATCGACGACCAAACCGTGCCGGCGGGCCCTCTGCTGCGGCAACGCGGGCTCGCCACCCCGGCCCCGCTTGGCCAACGCACGCCGGTGCTGGCCTACGGCGCCAACGCCGCGCCCGAGCGATTGCAGCGAAAATTCGCGCCCGTCGGGCCGGCGGTCTTTCCGGTCCTCCGGGCGCGGCTCCACGATTTCGACATCGTCCACGCCGCCCACATCTCCAGCTACGGCGCGGTGCCGGCGACCCTCGCCCCCTCCCCCGGCACGGTCTGCGAGATCGCCATCACATGGCTCAACGCGCGTGAGCTTGCACGCATGCACGAGACCGAGTTTCGCCGCCACACGTACCTGTTCGGCCCGCTTCGCAACATCCGGCTCGAACCGGACCTCGTGCCGGTGATGGACACCGTGAACACCTACGTTGGCGGCTACGGCCACATCGCACCGGAGGGTGCGCCGCTCGCCCTCGCGGCCATCCGGGCCGAGGGCCGGCGCTTCCGCACCTGTTCCCAGACGGAGGCGTTGCAGGCGATTCAAACCATGCTCGGTGTGCCCGGACCGCTGGACGACTTCATCCTGGAGGCCGTCGACGACGAGGCGGTCAGACGCGAGCGCACGGCGCGGCTCAGGGCACAGGCACAGCCCTTCAGCTATCCCGACTTCACGCCAGTCGCGCCGGAGGCGCGCGGAATCAAGGAATAGCTAGCCGTCGCGACGCTCAGCCGAGCGCCTGCGCCGCGACGATTCCGGCGAAGAGGGCGAGGCCGACCAGACTGTTGTTCTTGAACTTCGCCAGGCAATCGGCCGGATTGTCGATGTTCGCGCGGAGCGCCTGCCAGCCGAGCAGCAGCGCTGCCACCGCCACGCCCACGAAGTAGGGCCAGGCCACATCTGCGACGACGCCCGCCCCGGTGAAGCCCGCCACGGCGATCACGTAGAACGCGATCAGGAATGGCCGCGTCCGCTCACCGAGCGCGATGGCGCTGGACTTCACCCCGATCAGGAGGTCGTCCTCCTTGTCCTGGTGCGCGTAGATCGTGTCGTAGCCGAGGGTCCAGGCGATGCCGCCCGCGTAGAGCAGGCCCGCCGGCCAACCGACGCCGCCCTCCACCGCCGCCCAACCCAATAGCGCGCCGTAATTAAACGTAAGTCCCAGAAAAGCTTGCGGCCAATAGGTGATACGCTTCATCAAGGGGTAGAGCACCACCAGCAGCAGCGAGCCCGCCCCCAGCAGGATCGCGAACAGGTTGAGCTGGAGCAGGATGGCGAGGCCTGCCCCCAGCAGCACCGCCATGAAGGCGACGGCCCCCTTCACCCCGATGGCGCCGGAGGGCAGCGGGCGCCGGCGGGTGCGCTCCACCCGGGCGTCGAAGTCCCGGTCGAAGATGTCGTTGAGGGTGCAGCCGGCCGCCCGCATCACGAAGGCGCCGGCGGTGAAGAGCGCCAGCAGGCCGATATCCGGCAGGCCGTCGGAGGCGAGCCCGATGGCCCAGAGACAGGGCCAGAGCAGCAGCCACACGCCGACCGGCTGATCCAGCCTTGCCAGCGCGACGAAGGGGCGAGCGAACCGCGGCGCCGCCCGCTCGACCGGCCCAGGCCCTCCAGGCCGGCGCCCGGTCGGCGCTCCGGCCACGTTATGCAGGCGCTCGGCCATGGCTGCTGGTGTATCGTGGCGCCCTGGCAGTGACAAGCGGAGAGCCGCCCGTGACAAGGCCGGAGCGCGAGCGTGAGGACGGCCGGAGCACGATCCGCCTCTTCGTCGAGGCTGCGCTCGAGGCCGGCACTGCGGTCGCGCTGACCTCTGGCCAGGTCCACTACCTCCGCAACGTGATGCGCCAGGCGCCGGGAGACCGGATTCGCCTGTTCAACGGCCGCGATGGAGAGTGGGAGGGTACCGTCGAGACCCTGGCGCCCAGCCGCGCCATAGTCCGGCCGGTCGCGCGGCTTTCCGTGCAGCCTCCGGCCCCGGACCTCCGGCTCCTGTTCGCGCCGCTCAAGTCCGAGCGCACCCGCTTCGTGGTCGAGAAGGCGACCGAGCTCGGCGTCGGCGCCATCCACCCGGTCTTCACCCAGTACGGCCAGACCAGGCGCGTCAACGTCGAGCGCCTCCGGGCGCATGCCATCGAGGCGGCGGAGCAGTGCGGCCGACTCGAGGTGCCACACATCGCGCCCCCCTGCCCTCTCGCCGACGCGCTTGCGGACTGGCCGCCGGAACGCCGGCTGCTGGTCTGCGAACCCGAGGTCGAAACGACGGTGGCCGGGGCATTGGCGGACGGCGCCGGCGCACCCTGGGCCATCCTGATCGGGCCCGAGGGTGGCTTCGCGCCTGCCGAGCGGCGCCTGCTCGCCGATCACCCGGCGTCCGTGCACGCACGCCTGGGCCCCCGCATCCTCCGCGCGGAGACCGCCGTGGCGGCGGCGTTGGCCTGCTGGCAGTCCCTCGCCGGCGACTGGCGGTGAGGCCGCGCTGCGCCGAACACTGCCCTGCCATACCCGGATTCGCGGTTCTGCAGGCTGGACAGCGGCGCCCGAATAGGGGAAACCCCGCTGAGCTTCGACGCGACCGAAGGAGAAGGCGTGAACCATAGCGCCACCGAGCAAGGCGAGGCGCTTACCCGGCGCGACCTGATCGCCTATCTCGAATCCGGCTGCAAGCCGCGCTCCGCGTGGCGCATCGGCACGGAGCACGAGAAGTTCGGCCATCGCCTCGCCGACCATGCGCCGCTCCCCTACGAGGGGCCGTGGGGCATCCGCGCGCTCCTGGAGGGGCTGCAGCGCTACGGCTGGACCCCCTACCTGGAGAACGGCAATCCCATCGCCCTGCTCAAGGACGGCCAGTCCGTGACTCTGGAGCCGGGCGGCCAGCTCGAGCTTTCGGGCGCCCCGCTCCATAACCTGCACCGCACCTGCGATGAGGTGCACGCGCACCTGGATCAAGTCAAGACGATCTCCGAAGAGCTGGGCATCGGCTTCTACGGCGTGGGCTTCCGGCCCGACGCGCCGCGCGAGGCGATCCCGTGGATGCCCAAGGGCCGCTACGCGATCATGCGCCGCTACATGCCGACGCGCGGCAGCCTCGGCCTCGACATGATGACCCGCACCTGCACCGTCCAGGTCAATCTCGACTTCGACTCGGAAGCCGACATGGTGCGCAAGATGCGCGTTGCCATGGCCCTGCAGCCGATCGCCACCGCGCTCTTCGCCATCTCGCCCTTCGTCGAGGGCAAGCCGAGCGGCTTCCTCAGCTACCGCAGCCATGTCTGGACCGATACCGACCCGGACCGCTGCGGCCTGCTCCGCTTCGTCTTCGAGCCCGGCATGGGGTTCGAGCGCTACGCCGACTACGTGCTGGACGCGCCCATGTATTTCGTGGCGCGCGACGGCGGCTACGTCGACGTGGCGGGCGAGTCGTTCCGCGACTTCCTCGACGGCGCGTTGCCGCAGCTCCCCGGCGAGCGGCCGACGATGAAGGACTGGGAGGATCATCTCACCACGGTGTTCCCCGAGGTCCGGCTCAAGACGTTCATCGAGATGCGGGGCGCGGACAGTGGACCCTGGGGCAAGGTCTGCGCGCTGCCGGCGCTCTGGGTCGGCCTGCTCTACGATTCGACCGCGTTGAACGAGGCCGAGGCGCTGGTCTCCGATTGGTCCGCCGACGATGTTGCCGCCATGCTCGGCGCGGTGCCGCGGGAGGCGCTTCGCGCCACGGTCGGCGGTCGGACGGTCCAGGAGGTCGCCCGCGACACGGTGGAGATCGCGGCGGGCGGCCTCAAGCGCCGCGCGGTCGCCGGCAACCTCGATTCCGACGAGCGTTCCTACCTCACCTACCTGCGCCAGATCGCCGAGAGCGGACGCACCGCCGCCGACGACATGCTGGAGGCCTACGAGGGCCGCTGGGGCCGCAGCATCGAGCCGCTCTTCGAGGAGTACGCCTATTAGCACCGGCGGCCTCGCCTACCGTATCAACCCGGCGCTTGGCGCCGTCATCCCGCCGCCCATCGCCGAGATCGCGAAGCTCGCCGCGGGGCGCGACTACCCGCCTGAAAAACCGCTACTCGATCTCGCCCAGGCGGTGCCGGCCTATCCCCCGGCAGACGCGCTGACGGCCCATCTCGCGGACGCGGTGCGCCGGCCGGAGACGGCGCGCTACACCCCGATCGTCGGCCGGGACGACCTGCGCAGCGCCCTCGCCGCGTCCCTGTCGGAGGCCTACGGGGGCAACGTGACCCGCGATCGGGTCGCGATCACCGCCGGCTGCAACCAGGCCTTCTGCCTCGCGCTCATGGCGCTGGCGGGGCCGGGCGACGAGGCGATCCTGGCCGCGCCCTCCTACTTCAACTACCAGATGTGGCTGGAGATGCTGGGCGTCGAGCCGGTCTACCTGCCCTTCCGACCCGAGCGCGGCGGCGTGCCGGACCCGGCCGATGCAGCGGCGCGGATCACGCCCCAGACGCGGGCCATCGTGCTGGTGACGCCCAACAACCCCACGGGTGCCATCTATCCGCCCGGGGTCATCGAGAGCTTCCACCGGATCGCGCGAGAAGCCGGCCTCGCACTGGTGCTGGACGAGACCTACCGCGACTTCCTCCCCGGCGACGGCCCGCCCCACGGCCTGTTCGGGCGCCCGGAGTGGGACGAGACGCTGGTGTACCTCTACAGCTTCTCCAAGGTCTACAGCCTCACCGGCTATCGGGTCGGCGCGCTGGTCGCGGGCGCAGGTCTGCTCGCCGAGGTCGCCAAGGCCGCCGACTGCGTCGCGATCTGCGCGCCCGCCATCGCGCAGGAGGCGGCGCTCTACGGCCTCAACCACCTCGCGGACTTCCGCGCGGACAAGCGGCGCCTCGTGCTGGAGCGAGTCGCCCAATTCCGCGCCGTCTTCGCGCGCAACGACCTGGCCTACGCGCTGATCTGCATCGGCGCCTTCTTCGCCTACGTGCGCCATCCCTTCGCCGGCACCCCTGCCGTCGATGTCGCCCGCAGGCTCATCCAGGAAGAGAACGTGCTCTGCCTGCCGGGCAGCGCCTTCGGCCCCGACCAGGACGAGTATCTGCGCTTCGCGCTCGCCAACATCGACGGCGACGCCATGGCCGCCCTCGGCGATCGCCTCGTCGCGAGCCAGCGATAGAGACCTTACGATGCAGCTTCGGGCTGCGCCTCGGCGAAACGACCGATATCGAAGCCCTCGATCGGCGTCTCGGTGCGGCCGTCGAGCGCCAGTTCGGCCGCCACCGCACCCGAGGCCGGGCCCAGGCAGAAGCCGTGGCCGCTGAAGCCGAAGGCATGGACCAGGCCGGGCGTGGTCCGGCTCGGGCAGAGCACCGGCAGATGATCCGGCGTGCAGCCCTCAACCCCGCTCCAGAAGCGGATCACGGAGAGATCGGCGATACGGGGGATGATCTCGATGGTTCGCGCCAGCGTGGTCAGGCTCTCCTCCGCGTTGACCTTGGCGAAGCCGACATCGAGATCGGCGGTGCCGCTGCGCCCGCCGAAGATGACGTTGCCGCGCGGGATCTGGCGCGCATACACGTCCCCGCCCACCACGGCGAGCACGGGCACCATGAAATAGGGCGCGGGCTCGGTCACGATCATCTGCGGCTCCATCGGCCAGATCTCGACCTGCTCGCCGAAGCGCGCCGCAAGCCGCGCACCCCAGGCGCCGGAGCTGTTGATCAGCGCGCCCCCGCGCAGCGTGCGTCCTGATTCGGTCTCGACCACGAAGCCGCTGCCGTCGCGCTCCACGTGCCGCGCGCCATCGAGCTCGATCAGCTCGGCCCCCGCCGCCCGCGCCGCCCGCGCGAAGGCCGGACCGACCAGCCTCGGGTTGGCCTGTCCGTCGCTCGGGCAGTAGGCGGCGCCGACGGCGCTCGCGCCGAGCCAGGGATAACGGTCGCGCAACGCGTTGCGGCCCAGCATCTGGACCTCGACCCCGTACGCTGCCTGCGCCTCGGCGTGGGCCGCGATCTGGCTCAGGTCCTCGTCGGTGCGCGCCACCTTGATGTTGCCGGTGATCTCGTACTCGCAGTCGCTGCCCACCAGCTCCGGCAGGCGCTTCCAGACGGCGAGCGCGCGGGCCGCGATGGGGAGTTCCGCGAGCTTCCGCCCGTTGCGACGGACCCCGCCGAAATTGACGCCGCTTGCCGCCGCACCGAGCTGGTTCTTCTCCACCACCGCGACGCTCGCGCCGCGCTCGCGCAGGTGCAGCGCCGCCGCGCAGCCGACCAGCCCGCCGCCGACGATGACCACGTCGGTCTGCGACGCGTCGCTCATATCGAGGCGGCCCTGGATCGGTCCTCGACCGCCGCTTCGGCGCCCGCGCGGATGACGAGCGGCTTGACCGGCGCCTGGCCGCGCAGGCGACCCACCTCCTCTACCTTGCAGCCACGCGCGGCGGCGAGGATCTGGGCGGCGGCGGGGCCGCACACGCGGCCCTGGCAGCGGCCCATGCCGACGCGGGTGAACGCCTTGGCCCGGTTCATCTCCGCCGGCTCCAGCGCGCGGCCCTGGCGAATGTCGCCGGCGGTGATCGCCTCGCAACGGCAGATCACGGTCTCGTCCGGGAGCGTCCGCGCCAGATGGAAGGGCGCCGGCAGCGCCCGCTCCAGCGCGTTGCGGAAGCGCATGATGCGCCGGAGCTTCGACCGCAGCCTCGCTTGCAGCGCCCGATCCACGGCGACGCCCGTGTCGGCGAGCAGGGCGAGGGCCGCGAGCCGGCCGCGCAGCTCCGCCGCATCGGCGCCGGCCACGCCGGCGCCGTCGCCCGCGAGGTAGACCGAGCCCTTGAGCGCGCGGCCATCCTCGTCGGCCTGCGGCAGCCATTGCTGGGCGAGCGGGTCGAACACCATCTCGCAGCCGGCGAGCTCGGCAAGCTGCACCTCGGACTTGACGCTGTAGCCGATGCCGAGCCCGGTGCAGGCAATCCGCTGCTCGCGATCGCGCCGGTCTCGGTAGCGCACCGCCTCCAGGGCCGAGTCGCCCTCTGCGGCGACCGGCGTGACGCCGCCTCGCACCGGGACCCCCGCCGCCCTGAGCCAGGTCATGTACCAGAGGCCCTTGGCGAAGGTCCGTCCGCCCCATAGCAGGCCGGGAAATACCGGGATCGCCTGGGACAAATGGGATGTGTCGAGCACCGCCGCCACCCGCGCGCCCGCGTGAACGTACTGGTAGGCGACGAGGTAGAGCAGCGGGCCCGTGCCCATGAAGACCACCGGATCGCCGATCGCGCAGCCCTGCGCCTTCAGCGCGACCTGGGATCCGCCCATAGTGAACACGCCCGGCAGCGTCCAGCCGGGGAACGGAATCACCCGATCCATCGCGCCGGTGGCGAGGATCAGCGCGTCGAAGGCGATCCGCTCGATGCCCTCCGGGCCGAGCGCCTGGGCGACGCCGCCTTCGATGTTCCAGATCAGGGTGTTCGGGCGATAGTCGATCCGCTGCCGCAGGCCGTCGAGCGTAGCGTGCACGGCCTCTGCCTTGCGCGCCTCGAAACCGTAGAGCGCGGCGGCCGGACGCTTGAAGTCCTCCGGCGGCCGGCGATAGATCTGGCCGCCGCTGCGCGCGCCCTCGTCGACCACCATCGGCAGAACGCCGTGCGCGACCAGTGTCTCCGCCGCCCGCGTTCCGGCCGGGCCGGCGCCCACGACCAGCACCCTGGGCGCATCGCCGGTCACGAGACGCTCTCCGGGGCGCACACGCGCATGCCGTCCCGCACCTCAGTCGTGCAGGCGCGGAGACGGCGCCCGTTCGCGAGCACCACCCAGCAGTCCTGGCACGCGCCCATGTTGCAGAAGCCCGCGCGCAGGCCGCCGTCGAACTCGTTGCGGCGAAGCGCGACGCCGTTGCAGAGGAGCGCGGTCAACAAGGTGTCGCCGGCGAGCGCGGCGAGCGGCCGGCCGTCGTGAAAAATCGTGACGCCCGGTCTGTCGATTTCCGCCACGCGCACGAGCCGGCAGCCCGTGCCATGCGGTATTTCGGCTCCTTGCGACATGGGCCCCGTGCTGACACGCAGGCCCCAGCGCGTCAAGCAAGCCGCGCGCCGGCGCCCCTCTTACGCCGCCCGGTCGCCTTGCGGCTCCCGCCCGTAGACCCGGCCCTTCCATTCGCTCCGTCGTCCGCCCCAGTCGCGCAGCGCCGAATGCCAGGTCATGGCGAGGTAGAGCGTGCCGATGAGCGGCATCGTCAACGCCCAAGCGGAGGAGAGACGGTAGTAGCAAACCGTCGGCAGGTAGCAGACCGCCATCCCGGCGAGCCCGACACCGCCTGCGATTTGCGCTGCGAGCGGCCCGCCGAGGCCCGCAAGCGGTGCCCAGAACATGAGCGCCATGAGCAGCGTGCAGACCAGCAGCAACGCAGGCGAATAGCGGAGCTGGGTGTAGGCGGTGCGGGCAACCATGCGCCATACCACCCCGAGGGTCGGATAGACCCGGTGGCTTTCCGCCCCGCGGCTCACACCGATCCAGGTCCGATATCCAGCATTCTTGACCGCCCGCGCCAGCGCGCAGTCGTCGATGAGCGCGCCCCGGATCGCCTCGAAGCCGCCGATCCGGTCGAGCACCGAGGTCTCCACCAAAACGCAGCCGCCGGCCGCGGCGGCAACCCAGCGACTCGGCTTGTTTGCCAGGTGGAACGGATAGAGCAGGCGGAAGAAGAAGATGAAGGCCGGCAGCAATAGCCTCTCCCAGCCTCCCTGCATCCTGAGCGCCGCCATGACCGAGACGAGCGCCGCGCCGCTCTCCTCCTTCCTGGCGAGCAACGCCCGGATCATTCCTGGCCGCAGCGTGATGTCGGCATCGAGCAGGAGGGTCAACGGCGTCTCGATCCGGCGCCGCCCCTGCTCCAGGGCCCACAGCTTGCCGGTCCAGCCCTCGGCCAGCGGCGTGCCGGCGTGCACGTCGAGGGTGAGCGTCGCCGGCGCCGCCTGCCGCGCGGCCTCCGCCGTGCCGTCGCCGGAGCGGTCGTCGACCAGGACCACGCGCAGGCCCCGCCCCTGGCGGCCGAGCGCCGCGAGCGTCTCGCCGATGACCGCCGCCTCGTCGCGCGCCGGAATCAGAACCGTGACGTCTTCCGGGCTGATATCCGCGGCGTCCTCCGCAGACTCCGGCTCGAGCCGCTCCCGCACCCGCCACGGTTGCCAGGGCAGCACCAGGACGCAGAGCCAGAGAGCCGCGCCCGCCGCCGCGAGCCCGCTCCAGAGCATCGCCAAACTATCCATGAACGGGGACCGCGCGCCGCCCCCGGCGCAGGTTCAGAGCGCTAAAGCCCGCACGGCGGCAACCGCAGTTGGCGGTGTGCCGGGGCCGGATGGCGGGCTCATCACAAGTTCTTGTGCTTGACGAGGGTCACCTTGTTCTTGCCATCCTCATGCCGGTAGCTGGCCTCGTCCATCAACTCCCGCACGAGATAGACGCCGAGCCCGCCGATCGGGCGATCGGGAACCGCCGAGTCGAGGTCCGGTGGCGGCGCATCGGCAAACGGATCGAACGGCTTGCCGTTATCGACGATTTCCAGGGTGAGAGACTTGCGGTCGGAGGTCAGGGTGATGTCGATGTCCGTCTCCCTCTCGCCGTCCTGACCGTACTTTATGATGTTGGTGCCGACCTCTTCGAGCACGAGCTCGATTTGAAACAGAAGCTCGGGAGGCCAGGATTCGGCTTGCGACAAGATTTTGACCGCCGCTTGAATACGCTCGATCTCGTCGAGATGCGCTTCCATGTTGAGGGTAAGGTGCGCGCTCACTCTTTGGTCCCCGCTCCATAAGAGGCCGTGCGGGCTATGATGTCGCGCCGGCCGAAGCCGCTCCCGCGTGGCCTCTACCGCCGTCGCCCTCCGCCCAATGCCGAGACGCTGATGAGCCAACGGCCGATGCGACACGCTAGCTATACCTGCGGCCGCTTGGCAAGCGTGCATGGTAGTCGAATTTTGCGCAGTTGGAGCGGTCCGCCGCAATATGCTGCGGCGACGTGGGCACACCGACCACTCAGGCCGGGGTCCTGAACAATTCGAGGGAGGCAAATGGGGCGAGTGATGGGATTCGAACCCACGACCCCCGGAACCACAATCCGGTGCTCTAACCAACTGAGCTACACTCGCCGCCGCCGGCTTCACTTAGTGAAGCGCCGGTGCCGCGTCAAGCGGCCGGGGCCAGCGATGCGCCCCACGGCGGTTGGGCAACGACGTGGACCGTTCGCGCGGCTGGCCGCGCTGACCTTTTTCGTGCTGACGGTCCTGAGCGTGCCGGCTGCCGCGTCCGCGGCCGACGCCCCGGTGCGCACCAGCCACGCGATGATCGCCGCGGCGCACCCCGCAGCGGCGGAGGCCGGCGCCCGCATCCTCGCAGCGGGCGGTGATGCCATCGACGCGGCCATCGCGGCGCAAATGGTGCTCGGTCTGGTCGAACCGCAGTCCTCGGGCGTCGGCGGCGGCGGATTTCTGCTCTATTACGACGCCGCGCAGGACACCGTGGAGAGCTATGACGGGCGCGAGACGGCGCCGGCCGCCACCGATGAGACCCTGTTCCTGGCTGCGGACGGCATACCGCGTCCGTGGCTGGAGGCAGCCGTCGGCGGCCTGCCGGTCGGGGTGCCGGGCGTCGTCCGGATGCTCGAACGAGTCCATCGCGCTCACGGCCGCACGCCTTGGGCGCGCCTCTTCGAGCCTGCCGTAGCGCTCGCCGAGCATGGCTTCGCCATCTCGCCTCGGCTTGCACACATGATCGAGAGGAACTTCGATCTTGCTCGCTTTCCGAACGCTCGCGACTACTTCTTCCATCCGGACGACAGTCCGAAGAGCGCCGGCGAGACGCTGGTCAACCCGGCCTACGCCGAAACCATGCGCGCCATCGCACGCGAGGGAGCGGACGCCCTCCATGAGGGGCGGATCGCGGCGGAGATCGTCGCCGCCGTGCAGGACGCCCCCGTGAATCCGGGCGCGCTCGCGCTCGCCGACCTCGCCGGCTACCGCGCCAAGGAGCGGCCGCCCGTCTGCGGCGACTACCGGCGCGACCGGATTTGCAGCATGGGGCCGCCGAGTTCAGGCGGCGTGACGTTGCTGCAAATCCTCGGGCTGCTAGAGCCCTTCGACCTCGCTGCACTTGAGCCCGGCTCCGTGGAAGCCGTCCACCTGATCAGCGAGGCGGGTCGCCTCGCCTTCGCCGACCGCAATCGCTACCTCGCGGACACGGACTTCGTGCCGGTCCCGGTAGCGGGTATGCTCGATCCCGACTACCTGCGCCGGCGCGCCGGCCTGATCGACCCCGATCGCGCAATGGGCGAGGCCGCTCCGGGCGCCCCTCCCGGCTCCGACGGCCTCGCGCGGGCCGACGCGGCAGCACCGGAGTTCGCCTCCACCAGCCATCTCTCGGTCGTCGATGCGCTCGGCAACGCCGTCTCCTTCACCACCAGCGTGGAGCGCGCGTTCGGCTCGCGCCTGATGGCGGCGGGGTTCCTGCTGAACAACCAACTCACGGACTTCTCCTTCGCGCCGGCTGGCGAACACGGGCCGGTCGCCAACCGCGTGCAGCCGGGCAAGCGCCCACGCTCGTCCATGGCGCCGACGCTGATCTTCGATGAGGCGGGACGACTCGTCGCGACCCTCGGCTCGCCCGGCGGCTCCAGCATCATCGGCTTCGTCGCACAGTCGGTGATTGCCATGCTCGATTGGGGCCTCGACGCCCAGGCCGCGCTCGACCTGCCCCGCCACGTCAACCGCAACAGCGCGACCGAGCTGGAGGCAGGCACCGCGCTCGAAGAGATCGCACCGGCGCTGCAGGCGCTGGGGCACGAGGTTCGCATCCGGCCTATGGTGAGCGGCCTGCACGCCATCCGCCATGTGGACGGAATGCTGGAGGGCGGCGCCGACCCGCGCCGCGAAGGGATCGCTCTTGGCCACTAGAGCGCCATCCGACTGCATCCACTTGCCGCACAGTCTCTCGACTCGCACGCAGTGCGGTACGCGAGCTTCTGCTGCTTGCCAAGCTCGAGCAGCAGCGGATGGCCTACATGGGGCTGGAGGAGCGCCGGAAGGCGCTCGGCAATGCCGTCGACGCGTGGCTCGACCGGGAGGCTGAGCTCGACCGGCTGACCGATGCGGACGCCGCCGAATGCTGGCGGGCGGTCTCCGGCAGCGCCGATCCGGAGGGCGGCCCCGTGCCGCAGCCCTGAGCGATGGCGCGCGTGGTGCGCCGCACGCTGCGCTGCAGCCGGGCCGAGAGGGCTGAGATCAGGGAACGCGCAGCCGCACTCGGCATGTCGGTCTCGACCGGGCTGAGCGTCGAGCTCGATCCCGCGCAGATGGACTCACCGGCTCTGGCGCTGAGCGGGGCGGAACAGCGCCGGCTGCTCGACCGGGTGGACCGTCTGGCCGAGAGCATGCTGTCGGCGGCCTCTACTTCAGCCACCCGGAGAGCAGCTATTTCGGGGTCGGCAAGCTCGGCCGCGATCAGGTCACGGACTATGCAAGGCGCAAGGGGGCCACTCTAGAGGAGACCGAGGCGTGGCTCTTACCAAGTCTCGCTTATGACCCGACTGACGCACCGCAGTCCGGGGAAGTCCAATGACCCGGCTGCGGGGCCGTTTCAGAGGAGAGGCACCACCCGCCCGCGCGCACCGCAGCCCCGTGCGGCGCAACGATCTCATTGGTCGGCCATGGAATTGCGGCGCTCCATCAGTGTATAGTACGGCTCGGAGTTGTCATGGGAACCGAGCCGGGGACCGTAGCGGGCAGCGCCGGCTCGGAACGCCGAGACATGGATTTCTGAAGGAGTGGGAGGCTCAGCATGAGCGAAAAGTGGGGTAAACCGGACATATCACGCCGGGACGTGCTTAAGGGCACGGCGGCTGCCGCGACTCTGGCAGCCGCCGGATCGCTCGCCACGACGCGCGTGGCGCAGGCGGCATCGACGACGGTCAAGGGCTACGGCGTCACCACGTCGCAGCTCAAGGACTGGTCCATCATGGAGAAGGCCATCGGCATCACGATGGAATTCACTGGGACCAACGCCGACATCGGCACCTACATGCGGGACGTGATCTCCAACGATCTCGGCGAGACTCACGACATCTTCATCTTTGACGGCGGCACCGAGGACATCCTGGGTCCCC
This sequence comes from Alphaproteobacteria bacterium, assembly GCA_022826345.1. The sequence goes on along the minus strand of JAJDVB010000113.1, from coordinate 25,333 downwards.
AGGGCTACTACGCCACCGTCATCGAGGATCACCCGAACCTCGAGCTTTGGGGGCGGACCTCCAACGATTGGAAGCGCACCGATCTGCTGCAGGACAATGACGGCAACCAGTACGGCGTGCCCGTCATCGGTAATGCGGACAGCTTCGGCTACTTCCCCGAGGCCATCGGCGCCAACCCTGAGGGTCTCGACGAGATCCCCTGGAGCAAGATGTTCGAGGACGAGGACACCAAGGGCCGCGTCTCGCTCGACCGCAGCTGGCTACTGTCGAGCCCCGAGGTCGGCCTCTACCTCAAGGCTAACGGCCGGGCCGAGATCGAAGACGTCGCCAACATGACCGGCGAGGAGGCCCGCGTGGTCGCGGACTTCGCGGCCGATCGCAAGCGCGCAGGGCAGTTTCGCTCGCTCCACGCGGCCTTCGAGGAACAGGTGCAGCTCCTCAGCAACCGCGAAATCGACCTGATCAACTGCTGGGAGCCGGCGACCAAGGAGGCCAACAACATCCTCGGCCCCGGCACGGTGATCTACGCCTTCACGGTCGAGGGCTATTACAAGTGGGGCCACGGCGCCTACATGCACACCAAGGCCGGCGAACGCGACAACGTCGACAACATCTACAAGGTGCTCAACTATTACATGACCGGCGAGTACCGCGCTTACCAGGCGATCCAGCGTGGCTACGCCGGGCCCAACATGGACCTCGGCGTCAAGTTCGCGGAGGAGAACGGCTGGCCGCAGGAGCAGGTCGACGAACTCAAGTGGACCGAGGTCAAGGTCAACAAGAAGTTCGAGAAGCCGTTCTTCGGCAAGCCGGCGGCACCGAACTCCGATGTCATGGAAGAGGAGTGGCAGCGGTTCCTGAACGCATGACCGCGCCATCCGCGATGTGACGACAGCCCCGGTGCGCCCCGCGAACATCTTCGCACGGCGCGCCGGGGCTCTTTCTTTGTCGGCGATCGATGTCTGACTCGGCGGGAAGCGGCTTCGTCAACGACCTCCGCGTCGGCTACACCCGGATGTTCTCGGGCAACTGGGTGGTGCCGGTGTTCGTCGCCGCATGGGTGGTTATCGTCATCCTGCCGCTGCTCGTCATGGTCGCCCACTCGTTCTTCGAGATGAAGAACTACCAGGTGTCCTACGACGCCGGGTTCAAGACCTGGAATTCGCTGATCGATTCCGGCCGCTGGATCGCGGCGGTGCGCACGCTTCGCGTCGTGCTCGTGATGACGGTGGTCGAGTTCCTGATCGCCTTCCCCTTCGCGCTCTGGCTCGCCAAGACCTGCAAGTCGAAGATAACCAAGGCGGTCATCATCACGCTGCTCACCATCCCGTTCTTCCTCGACCCATCCTCGCGCACGATCATCTGGCGCGCCATCCTGGGCAAGAACGGCATCATCAACACCGTCCTCATGGAGCTCGGCATCATCAGCGAGCCCATGGAGTGGATGCTGTTCTCGGAGTTCGCCGTCCACTTCGGGATGCTCGCACCCTATTTCCCGACGATGGTGTTCCCCATCTTCCTGGTCGTGAGCCTCATCGATGACCACTACCTGGAGGCGAGCCGCGACCTCGGCGCGAGCAAGCTGCACACGCTCTTCTACATCATCCTGCCGCTCTCGCTGCCGGGCATCGTCGCCGGCGCCGTCTTCACCATGGTGCCGCTCATGGCGACCTGGGTGGAGCCCGAGATGCTGGGCGGCGGCTTCGTGAACTTGCTCGGGCCATCGGTGGAAGCCGCAATTCGGAATCTGAAATACCCAACCGCGGCCGCGCTTTCGGTCTTCGTCATCATCGTGCTGGCGCTGTTGCTGACCCTGCTGATCCTGGCGACGCGGCGCCTGGGCTCCATCGGCGACGTCTTCCAGACGTTGCGGCGGTGAGGCGATGAGCGACCGGGCACAGCACAGGATGGCGGCGACCATCGACGACCAGATCGGCCACGGCGGCGCGCTCTTCTGGCGCAGGCTCTCGGCGTGGCGGCTCTGGACCTCGATCGCCAAGTGGCTCGGGCTGGTCGTTATCCTGCTGATGTACATTCCGCTGGTCTGGCTCGCGGTGATGTCGTTCAGCGGCCGGCCGCTCTCGGGCATTCCCTATCCGCTCACCATGGAGCATTACGACGAGCTCTTCTTCGCCTTCAACAAGTGGGGCGAGCCGCTCTACGAGAGCGTCGCCATGGGTGTGGTCGTCGGCATCGTCTGCATGATCGTGGCGACCGCCGTGGGCCGCGCCATGCCCCGGATGCGCAAGCCGGGCGGCGTGATTCTGGTCGCCCTTATTCCCCTCTTCGTGCCGGGGCTCACCATGGGGGCGGCGCTCTTCATCTCGATCCGCTCCTTCCTCGATCTTCGACTCGGGCTCTGGTCGATCTTTGTGGGCCACCTAGTGTGGTCGCTGCCCTTCTCGCTGCTGCTCGTGCTGATCATCGCGACCCGCTTCGACCACCGGCTGCTGGAGGCCGCGCAGGACCTGGGCGCCACCGGCTGGCGCCGCTTCTGGGACATCGAGTTCCCGATCCTGCGCCCCGGCATCGTCGGCGCCGGCATCTTCGGCTTCCTGCTCTCCTTCAACGAGCTTCTGCGCTCGATTTTCCTGCGCGGATCGGAGACGACGATGCCGATCTACAACTGGACCATGACGGCCTCGCACCAGTCGCAGGTGCCGATCATATTCTCGCTGTCCACGATCATTCTGGCCGTGACGCTGCCGATCCTCGGCGCCTTCTTCTGGCTCCTCTTCGCGAAGCTGGATCGCGGCTGAGCGCCGAGCGCTCACTCCCGGCGCAACACGTCGAAGGCGATGCTGATACGCTCGTCGTCGCCTTTGAACGGAAGCGTGCGATGAAACGTATAGGAGGGGAACAGGAGCATCAGCCCTTCCTCGGGCTTGACAAGCCTGGTCTCGGGCTCCGCTCGGATCTGGAAGTCCCAATAGGGCCGCCCGAACTCGATCCACCCGGCATGGGCGGCATCGTCCTCGTCGACGGCCCTGGGCAGATGCACATAGTAGACCCCGCTCAGCCAAGCCGATGGATGGATATGGGGAACCTGATATGCGCCCGCATCGAGGATCACCCCCCACGCCGTGGTTCTTGTTTGGCGCGGAACATCGGCCACAAACGGATGATCAGAGCCCCGCGGCAGCGTCTCTCGATAGTCGTCCACAGCGCGTTCGATCATCTTCTGAAATGTCGCGATCGCGGGCCCGCGGCCCGGGAACAACTCTCCCGTGCTCTTGCCCCGCTCCATCGAGTAGCTCTCGGGCGCCTCCTGCAAGGTCGGGTGGCCGCGGATATGGGCGGCCAAGGCCTCATTGAACGCGGTCATGTCCGCAAAACCGGCGGGCGACGAGCAACGCACGCGCCGAATCAAGTCATCGAAGCCGAGCAGCTCTCGCGCCGCGGCGTGCTCCCCCAGCTCCCATAGGGCGACCGCCTTCATGGCAAGCGCACCGCTTTGGCCTGGACGGCGGGCCAAAAACGCATCGCAGGCCTCGAGCGCAGCCCGCGGATCCTTCCGATCGAAATGCGCGTGGACATGGCGCGGCTTGCCCACCTCGAACGAGGCATCGAGAACATCGACCTTGAGCGCCGCCGCCCGCTGATAGGCTCTCAGAGCATTGTCGAGACTGCCACTCGCGTAAAGCGCGTTCCCGAGGGCGAAGTGCGCCTCCGCATTTTCGGGATCGATCGCGATCGCCCGGTGGAACGCGCGCTCGGCCCGGTCGAGGTCTCCCTTCGCGTGATCGACCAGGCCGATCTGAAGCATGGTACCGGCATGATCGGGGCGAAGCTCGGCTGCACGGTCATAGGCCGCGGCGGCGCCATCCAGATCACCCTTCCCGCGCAGCGCGTGACCGAGGTTGAAATGCGTCTCCGCTTTGGCCGGATCGATCTCGATCGCGCGGCGATATGCGGCGATCGCTCCGTCGATATGACCGGCTACCTGGAGCGCGTTGCCAAGATCGTTGTGTGCGTCCGAATCGCGATCGTCGAGCGCGACGGCGCGCCGCAACAGCGCGACCGCCTGTCCGGGCTCGTCGAGTTGGAGCGAGACCACGGCGCAGGCCTTCAACGCATCCCTGTGATCGGGGCGCGCGGCGAGAACCTCGCGATAGAGCGCCTGCGAATCTGCGAGCCGCCCGGTCCGCCGATAGAGGGCGGCCCGGCGCAACGCTTCGCGGATGCGGGTCGCCGACATCGTCGCGCGACGACCGCCGTCGCTGGTGCCTTGCCGCGCCGCTCCCGGTGCGTCAGTGGGCCGAGAACCCTTCCCTCGCGAACGTCTGCTCTGGTTCGGCGCCATGTCGCTTTCCGACCCTCGCCCCCTCCGCTAAGGGAGCACGACGTGAGGTGATGCTAGAGTATTTTTCGGCCTCAGAGAATCCGTACAACTTTCAGTCGGTTGGGCTTGCGATTCAAGATACGGGCTCGCCGATTGCCGCAGAATCTTCGACGATTCCGAGACCTTCGGAAGGTATCTCAACCGCCGTCTCGGCGCGGCTGACGAGATGAGAAATCTGTCGGCGCAGATCGAGTGCGACCTCAGGGCGGACAGCGCAGAAATCGACCGCCACCAACCACCGGATGCGTCGACGGTGTCGGTGCGTGATAGCTGTCTTGACGAAGCTGGTCCGTCTCACGGACGCCCCAGTCGTCGGCTTCAATGCCGAACGTGGGTTGGGACACGTTGGCTTTCTGCAGCGTGACGGCTTTGCACGCCGACAGAGCGGTCAGCGCGACCGCTAGAATGGCGACATGTCTGATAGTCATGATCCCCTCCGCGTCGGTTTGCGACCCGGCGGGGTGCCGGGCCGTGTCAACGACACGCGGATAGCGTGAGGTCCCCGCCTATTCACCTGAGCGCGGGGAGCTACCCCGGCCCGGTCTAGAGGCTGTTGTATTCGGCAGGCGAAGCGGCGCCCCAACAGAAAGTTCGCTCATCTCGACCGCCAAGCCCGCAAACTCGGGCTCCAACTCGTCCCAGCACCGCAAATCGACCAAACGCAAAACCAAATGCCGTCAACTGCTTAGGCATCTGTTACTCAAGAGAGAGCGTCGAGTTTTGAACCCCTAAAATCTGGCTTTCTCGATAGGTTGCAGTGCCGATCGGCGTCAAACACCTGCGCCGAACAACACCTTGCGGGGTCTGAGCCTGTCGACACGGCGTTGGTCGAGGCGTAGCGTTGCCATGAAATTCCTACCGCGTTCCGTTGCACCCTGGGAGAAACCGCGGACCAGTTCCGCGCTTCCCGACCGGGATAGGAGGGAAAAGGAACACTGTATCAATGGGTTAGAACCGAAGGTGTGTAGGTGGGTGTGGTTCGGGCAGCCCTGACCTGATCGGGTCGGAAGGCCCCCTAATTCGAGCCCTTCCCCCGATCACTCGTCCTGCGGTTCGACGGCTTCCTGATCGGGGGTGTCGGGCAAGCGCAGCCTGAAGACGGTACCGGTCGGGTCGGAGTGCTCGAGGCTGATGTCGCCGCCGTGATTGCGCACGAGGTCGCGGGCAATGGCGAGGCCGAGACCGGTGCCCTCGTCGCGGCCGCCGTCCGAAAACGCCTCGAACAGCTTCTCGCGCACCGGGGCGGAAATGCCGGGACCGGTATCGGCGATCTCCACGACCGTATCGTCCGCGTCGCGCCACGCGCCGACCCGCACCGTTCCGCCCCCATCCTGGCAAGCCAATGCCTGCACCGCGTTCTGGGTCAGGTTGCTGATGGCCCGATAGAGTTGGTCACGATCGGCAGTCACACTCAGTTCCTGCGGCACCTCGTTGCGCCAGTCGATCGAGCCGTCATCGATGGGGAGCGCCGCCTGCACCTCATCGACCAGCGGCGCCAGGGCGAACGACGCGCGCCGGGGCGCCGGCAGCCGGCCCGTCGCAAAGCTCAGCGTGTGCGTGCAGAGCGTGATGGCCCGATCGATCGCGGCGACCAGCGGCAGCGCCAGCTTCTGCACTTCGGGATCGCGCGCCATCGCCAGCCGATCGGTCAGGACGGCGGCGGTCGCCAGCATGTTGCGGAGATCGTGGTTGATCTTGGCGACTCCGGCGCCGACGGCGGCGAGCCGCGCACGTTGACGGAGCGCCCCGCGCACACGCCGCTGCATGACTTGCAGCTCCCGCTGGGCCAGGCCGATCTCGTCGCGCCTGCCGCTCACCTTGACGGTGGTGGCAGCGTCCTCCGGCGCGCGACGGAACGAGACCAGGCTGTCGGTCATGCGGCCGAGCGGCAGCACCATGAGCCAGTGCAGCGAGAGATAGACCAGGCCCGCGACGACGAAGGCCAGAATGATCGAGAGCCATAGAATGCGCCCCGAGTAGTCGAGCATCGACGCGAACATCGGGGCTTCCGGCAGCACGATGTCCACCACCGTGTCGGACGGATCGCCGGGTGCGTTGCCCATCACCCGGATCGTGCGTTCGCCGCCATGACGGAGCGCATCGGCCGCATCGCCAATCAGGCTCATCGGCGTCTCCTCGCGCAAATCGAAGGTCGCGTCGATCGTCACCGGCATGTCGTCGCTGAGCACCAGCAGGCGCGTGCCGGGGCGCTTGATCGAGACGGCCGAGACCCCGGCACGGTCCAGCAGGGCGAGGCGAAGCTCCTCGGTCACCATCCCGTCCGGCGACGCCTCCACCGCCAGCGCCGCGATCCGCGCGGCGTCGATCCGCTCTTCGAGGAAGACCAGGCGATGACGTGCGATCGAGGGAACGTAGATAAAGACCTCGCCCAGAAGGACGAAGAGTATCGTGAGCACCAGCAGCCGCGCCGAGAGGCCGCGGGCGGCTCGCGACAGCACCAAAAGGGAAAACCCAGCCAAGATGTCCCGGAGCGATCGCCTGTTGCCTCGCCAACCCGACTATAGAGTCAGCGAGTAGTGCCCGCCTACCCTAATCGGGCGAGCATGCGTACCAGACGGCGCGTGCGCGGGCTGAACAGCATCGGCGCGTGGAAGCTGCCGGCGGCCCTGGCACTCGCCTCGCTCATGGTCGGATAGGGCACGATCGCCTGCGCGATCTTGCTGACCCCGATCCGGCACTGCACCGCGAGCACCCACGGCAGGATCAGCTCGCCGGCATGCTTGCCGACGATGGAGGCGCCCAGCACCCGGCCGCGCTTCGTGGCGACCACCTTGACCAGTCCGGCCGTGGCGCCTTCGGCAATGGCGCGGTCGTTCTCATCGAAGGAGAATCGCAGGATGCGCAACTCGTTACCCTTGGCCCGTGCATCCGCCTCGCTCATACCGACATGGGCAAGCTCGGGATCGGTATAGGTGACCCACGGCACCGCGCTGTAGCGGGCCTTCGCGGGGAGCCGGAAGAGCGCGTTGGTGATGATGATGCGCGACTGGTAGCTCGCCGTGTGGGTGAAGCGATAGGGGCCTACCACGTCACCCGCCGCGAAGATGCGCTTGTTGGTCGTGCGCAGGTGCCGGTCCACCAGCGGCACGCCGTCGTTGAGCGCGACCTTCGCGTTCTCTAGACCAAGACCGTCGATCTTGGGCCGACGCCCTGCCGCCACCAGAAGGTGCGAGCCGCTGACCCGCCGGCTCGCATCGCCCTCGCCGCAGGTGAGCGTGACACCGCCATCCGCACTCGCCTCGGCCGCCGTGACCCGGCTCTCCTCTTGGACCGTCACGCCCTCTTCGATCAGCCGCGCACGCACGATGGCCGCAAGCTCGGGATCGTCCCGCCCGAGCAGCCGCCTGGATTCGAACAGCGTGACCTGCGCCCCGAGACGGCGGTAGGCCTGGGCCATCTCGGCCCCGACCGGGCCGCCGCCCAGCACCAGCAGATGGGTCGGCTCTGGCGCCGAGTCGAACAGGGTCTCGTTGGTGAAGTAGGGCACCGAGTCGAGCCCCGGAATTGCCGGCACCACCGGCGCAGACCCCGTGGCGATGATGAAACGCCGCGCGGTGACGCTGGTGCTGCCCACCTCCAGGAATCGTGGCGCGACAAACTGGGCTTTGCCGAGCTCCACGTGGACGCCGAGGCCGCGGAAGCGCTCGACCGAATCATGCGGCTCGATCGCTGCGATGGCTCCCCGCATGTGGTCGTAGGCGGCAGCGAAGTCATCGCCCCGCGCGGCAGCAGCCAGCAGGGCCTTGGAGGGAACGCAGCCGGTGTTCAGGCACTCACCCCCCATCCGGGACTGCTCGATCAGGATCACCGAGGCGCCCATCTGGACCGCGCCGGCAGCAAGCGAAAGCCCCGCTGAGCCGGCGCCGATCACGCAGAGATCGGCCCGGATCCTGTCGGTCACGTTTTTCGAACCGACTACGCTCGCTGTTCCCATCCGCCGCTCTGGGTCTGCTCCCAATAGGTGACCGTATCGCCCCGCTCCTTGTGCGCCCGCCAGCGAGCGCGTGCCGCCTCCAGCGCCGCCGGGTCGGTGCCGTCGAACATGTCGAGGCAGCGCTCGAAGCGGCCGGAGTCGGCAGGGGCGACACCGTCGACCATGACGGCGATCTCGGCGCCGTTGGGATTGGTATCGTCGGTGGCGAGAAAGATCGGCTGGCGCTCGGACTGACCATCGCGCGCCGTGCCGTGAGGCAGGAACGATCCCTGGTCGTAGGTCCAGAGCGCCGCGTTTAGCGCCTCCGCACGCTCCTCCGAGGCCGCGAGCACCACTGCGCGGCGCCCGCTCTCCAGCACCTTCTCCAATAGCTTGGGAAGCGCCTTCTCCAGCGGCGTGCGGCGTAGCTGGTAGAAGGCGATCTCGACCATCGCGCCGGCGTCAGCCCTCGTAGTGCGAGCGCACCAGCTGGTCGAGCAGGCGGACGCCGAAGCCCGACGCGCCCTTGGGCACGGTCGGGTCGTGGCTGCCCTTCATCCAGGCCATGCCCGCGATGTCCAGGTGGGCCCACGGCACGCCGTTGACGAAACGCTCGAGGAAGACCGCGCCGGCGACGCTGCCGGCCTCCCGCCCCTTGCCGACGTTCTTCATGTCGGCGATGGCGGAATCGATGTCCTTGTTGTAGCGATCGCCGAGCGGCATGCGCCAGACCTCCTCGCCGCTCTCCTTGCCCGCTGCGATCAGCCGCTCCGACAGCTCGTCGTCGTTGCTGAAGAGCCCGGCGTGGTAGGTGCCGAGGCTGACGATGATCGCGCCGGTCAGCGTGGCGAGGTCGACCATGAAGCGCGGCTTGTAAGTCGCCTGGGCGTACCAGAGGACATCGGCCAGCACGAGGCGGCCCTCGGCGTCGGTGTTGATGACCTCGATGGTCTGGCCCGACATGGAGGTGACCACGTCGCCCGGCCGCTGCGCCTTGCCGTCGGGCATGTTCTCCACCAGCCCGACCATGCCGATCGCGTTGACCCGCGCCTTGCGGCCGGCCAGGCATTTCATCAGCCCGAACACGGCCGCCGAGCCCGCCATGTCGTACTTCATCTCCTCCATGCCCTGGCTCGGCTTGATGGAGATGCCGCCGGTATCGAAGGTCACGCCCTTGCCGATGAAGGCGACAGGCTGCTGGTCGGCGCCTTCGGGCGCCCCGTTCCAGCGCATGACCGCGAGATAGGGCTCGTGGTCGCTGCCCTGGGCGACGCCGAGCAGCGAGCCCATGCCGAGCGAGGCCATCTTGTCGCGGTCCAGCAGCTCGACCTCGATCCCGTCGTCGGTCAGCGCCTCGATGTCTTCCGAGATGGTCTTCGGATACTTGACGTTGCTCGGCTCGGAGACGAGATCGCGCGCGGCGAAGACGCCATCGGCAAGGCTCGCATTCGCCTCGAACGCATCCTCCGCCGCCGCAGGCTCGTCGAGCATCACCGTGAGCTCGCCGAGGCTCTTCTTGTCCTCGTCCTTCTTCTTGGTGTGGTACTTGTCGAAGCTGTAGCTGCCGAGGCGCGCGCCCAGGGCGATTTCGGCCGCCATCGCCGGCGGCGCGATGCTCGCACCCTCCACCGCATCCACCGCAACGGCGCCGGCCTTCGCGCCGGCAGCGTTCATCTTGCGGACCACGCTGCCGCCGAGCGCCCGCAGCCCGCGCCCGTCGATCTTCTCCGGCTTGCCGAGCCCGACCAGGATCACGGCATCGACGTCGAGGCCATGCGGCGCGACGATGGTGGTGGACGTGCCCTGCTTCCCCTTGAAGCGTCCCGCGCCAAGCGCACGGCTGAGCGCACCGCCCGTCTGCTCGTCCAGCCCGCGTCCGGTCGCACCAAGGGTGCGCTCCTCCGTGACGACGACGGCGACCACTCCCTTGGCCGGTGTCGCGATTTCGGAAAATGCAATCTTCATGGGGTTGTCCATCCTGCCGATACCTGCGCCCGCTGCGCAGCCTGCGCGAGTACCTTGTAGCTAACGTGGTGTTTCAGGTGAAGGGAGGCAAGCCCACCTGCGCCGAATAGCGCATCAAGCGGCCATCGGCGCAGCCGCCTGGACCTCCTTGTCGACCTCGCGCGCGAACTGGGCGAAGTTGTCGTGGAAGCGGCCGACCAGATCGCGCGCCTGTGCGTCGTACGCCTCTTTGTCGGCCCAAGTGCCGCGCGCGTCGAGCACAGTATCCGGCACGCCGGGGCAGTGCCGCGGCACGGCGAGACCGAACGGGTTGTCGCTGGCGCACGCCACGCCGTCGAGTTCGCCTTCCAGGGCGGCGTGCAACAGGGCGCGGGTGTAGCCGATCGCCATGCGCTCGCCGGTGCCGTAGGGGCCGCCGGTCCAGCCGGTATTGACCAGCCAGCAAGCGGCGCCGGTCATCTCGATCCGCTCGCGCAGCAAGCGGGCATAGGCGGTCGGCCGGCGCGGCATGAAGGGCGCGCCGAAGCAGGTGGAGAAGGTTGCCTGCGGCTCCTTGCCCAGGCCCCGCTCGGTGCCCGCAACCTTGGCCGTGTAGCCGGAGAGGAAGTGATAGATCGCCTGCTCCGGCGTGAGGCGGGCGATCGGCGGCAGCACGCCGAAGGCATCGGCGGTCAGCATGACAATGTTGGTGGGGTGGCCGGTGACGCCCGTGGGGCTCGCGTTCGGAATGGAGGCCAGGGGATAAGCGCCCCGGGTGTTTTCCGTGTGGCTGCCGTCGTCGAGGTCGAGCACGTGCGTGTCGGCATCCATCACGACGTTCTCGAGCACGGTGCCGAACATTCGCGTGGTGGCGTGGATCGCGGGCTCTGCGGTGGGCGAGAGCCGGATCACCTTGGCGTAGCAGCCGCCCTCGAAGTTGAAGAGGCCGTCCTGGCTCCAGCCGTGCTCGTCGTCGCCCAGCAGCATCCTGCGCGGATCGGCGGAGAGCGTGGTCTTACCGGTGCCGGAGAGGCCGAAGAACACCGCCGGCGTGCCGTCTTCGCCCACGCTCACCGAGCAGTGCATGGGCAGCACGTCCCGCGCGGGCATCAGGAAGTTCATGATGGTGAACACCGACTTCTTGCATTCGCCGGCGTAGGCCGTGCCGCCGATGATCACCAAGCGCCGGGCGAAATCGAGCAGCACCACGGTCTCGGAGTTGGTGCCGTCGGTCTCGGGCCGCGCCTTGAAGCCCGGCACCTGGACGATGGTGAACTCCGGCTCGTGGTCCGCCAGCTCGTCGGCCGCCGGCGTGATGAACAGATTGCGCGCGAACAGGCTGTGCCACGCGAACTCCGAGACCACGCGGACCGGCAGCCGATACTCCGCATCGGCGCCGACGTGGCAGTCCTGGACGAACACCTCCTTGCCCTGAAGGTAGGCCGCAACCCGGCCGTGGATATCGTTGAAGACGTCCCTGGAGATCGGCCGGTTGACGTCGCCCCACCAGATGTCGTGCTCGGAGGACGGCTCGCGCACGATGTACTTGTCGTTGGGCGAGCGCCCAGTGTGGGCGCCGGTCATCGCGATCAGAGCGCCGCCCTCGGCGATCTGCGCCTCGCCGCGGCGCACGGCCTCTTCGTAAAGCGCGGGTCTGCGATAATTCCAGTGGGCAGCGGCGATGTTGCCGATGCCGAGCCGTTCCAACCCGTGGCGACTGATGTGGGGTCCTCGCTGATTCATCGATCGCTCTTCGGCGGGGGAGACGGGCCCTTCGCCCCGCTATCGGTCTTCCGCCGGCCCGCCACGGGCGAGAGAAAAAGGGCCGCGGCGTCACGCCTCGTGGGCGCGGCACCGCGGCCGCATAACGGTACGCCTAGATCTTGTAGCCGAGCGAACGCGCGCCCTCTACGAAGTTGGCGTACTGGGCCTTCTGACTATCGATGCCCAGCTTCTGCACGATCTGGACCCATTCCTCGGCCGCCTCGTCGAGCGCCTGCTGGCTGGTCAGCTCGCCGGCGATCGCCTTCTGGATGTTCCGGCCGAGCGCGTCGCCGTACTCGGATGCGCCCTCCCAGAAGAACTGCGGATAGCCGACCTCGACGTTCTTCAGGCCCGCGTCCAGATGGTTCCGCGAGGTGTCGAAGTTCTGGAAGATGCCCGAGTTGGTGGGCCAGATGTCGCTGGTCCCACGCTGCGGGTTGGGTTCCAGGTACTTCTGGGCCGCGGCGTCGGTGTAGTGGCTGACGCCAAACGGATCGGAGCCGCAATACTCGTCCGCCACGATGTCGTCGGAATAATCCGGGTGCGACATGCGATAGAGGAAATAGAACGCGGCTTCCTTCACGTCCTCCGGCGCGTTCTTCGGAATGGCGCCGGTGCGACACCAGAGCGAGATCGCCCGGTGGTTGATGGAGCCGTCCTCTTGCGGCCAGCCGGGAACGATGTCGCCGCGCTGATCCTCGGCGCGCTCCATGCCCTGCTGCTGCACCGTGAACTCGGCGAGGTCGATCCACCAGACCGACATCACGTCGCCGCCCGACTGCCAGCGCTGGATGCTGGTGGAGAGACCGAGCGACTCTTTCCCGGGCGGGCCGAACTGGACGATCTCCTTGAACAGATCCAACGCCTCGACGGCCTGCGCCGTGTTGATCGTCGGGTTCATGTTCTCGTCGAAGTAGTTGACCCCGTTGCCCGCGGCCACGTCCATCCAGAAGCCCCAGCCGAAGTTCGGCGGGTTGATGACCATGGACGAGCCGTAGACGCCCTCGGACTCCGACAGCTCTTCAGTGAAGAACTGCGTCGCGTCGAGGAACTCGAACCAGGTCTTCGGAACGGCGAGATCGCGCTGGAAGCGCTTGGAGAACTTCTTCTGCAGCTCCGGACGCTCGAAGAAGGACTTGCGGTAGTGGAGGATGTGGATGTCGCCATCCAGCATGATGCCGTAGGTCTGACCGGCCCACTTCGTGTAGAACTCGCGGTAGGCGGGCATGACCCAGTCCAGATACTCGGACGTGCCTTCGTACTTCTCGAGATACTGGTCGAGCGGCTCGAGCTGGCCGGTCTCCGCGAACGCGCCGAAGAACAGGCTCGGGAACTGAACCCAGTCGAAGCGCGGGTTGCGGGAGAGGAGCTGCGGCAGAATCTTCGCGACCGCATCGCCGCCGTCGTACTGCTCCCGGCTCTTGATGCCGACGCCGGCCTCCGCCATCAGGTGGTCGGAGAGCCAGAGCGGCGCGTGCAGCCAGTTGGAATCCTGGAAGTAGGTCAGCTCCACATCGTTGAAGAGCTTCTTGCCCGGCGGTACCGCCTGGGCCGCGCGGCCGAGCCGTGGCGCCGCGACACCGGAGGCGCCGAGAGCCGCTGCACCGGCCGCCGCGCCTTTGAGGAACTTGCGCCGCGTAATGTGGCTAAACATACCCATTTCGTGTCTCCTTCGTGCGTTCAACCCAAAAACATTGCCGCTCGTTACCTCGCCCGGTCGCGTTCAGGCGATGAGAGCTTCCGACTCCGCGTCGAACACCATGATGTCGTCGGGCCGGTAGTAGAGCGTGATCTGCTCGTCAGGCACCCATGATCCCTCGGCCGACGCCAGGGCCTGAAAACCCTGCCCGCCCCGGCGCAGGGTGAGGATGGAGCGCTCTCCCAGATATTCATGGATGTCGATCGTGGCGTCGAAACTGATCGTGCCCGCTCGTGGCGTGCATAACAGGTTTTGCGGACGGATGCCAACGACATAGCGCTGGTCGTCGCGGGCGCGCAAACGGGCGGCGGTTTCGGCCGTCGTCCGCAGCGCGAGATCGTCCGCGCGCAGCATTCCCTCCCCTTCTTCCTCGACGAATCGGGCGTCGAAGAAGTTGGTCGGCGGCTCGCCGATGAAGTCGGCGACGAACCGTGTCGCCGGCGTGTCATAGAGCTCGTCGCGGGTGCCGCTTTGTACCAATCGCCCCTGGTGGAGCACGGCGATCCGGTCGGAGAGCGCGATCGCCTCCATCTGATCGTGGGTAACGAAGATCATGGTGCTGTCGAGCGACTGATGCAGGCGCTTGAGGTCGAACAGCATCTGGAAGCGCAGGTGCCCGTCCACATGGCCCAGCACCTCGTCGAGGATGAAGGCGGCGGGCTCGCGGATCAGCGCGCGCGCCAGCGAGACCCGCTGCTTCTGGCCGCCGGAGAGCGTGTTGGGCTGCTGGTGCAGGATGTTTTCGATCTGGAGCAGCCCGGCCAGCTCGCGCACGCGGCGGCGGCGCTCGGGCTTGGGAACCCCCCGCGCCTCCAGCGGGAAGCCGATATTCTCCTCGGCGCTGAAGTTGGGATAGAGGGCGTAGTTCTCGAACGCCATCGCCACGTTCCGCTCCTGCGGATCGAGGTCGTTGACCATGTCACCGTTGAACAGGATCCGGCCTGATGTGGCCTTCTCCAGGCCCACGATCATGCGCAGCGTGGTGGACTTGCCGCAGCCGGACGGCCCTACGATGGAGACGAATTCGCCATCCTCAACCACGAGGTCGAGGTCGCGGACCGCGTGAACCTGCTGGCCGCGGCTTTCGTAGACCTTGTTGACCTCGCTCAGCCTGACTTCCGCCATCGCCGCTATCCGTCGAACAGAGAGACGCCGTTCTGCATGTCGAAATAGTGCACCCGCTCGGTCCTGAGCGCGATCCTGAGCGGCTGACCCGGCTCGATATGCGCATCGGGCGCCGTGATCATCGTGAGCTTCGCACCGCCGACATCGGCGACGAGCACGCCCATGGAACCCAACGCCTCGTAAATCTCGGCGCGGCCCTCCATCACATGCCGCCCGCCCGCATCGGCATCGTCCGCCATCGCCTCCAGATGCTGCGGCCTGATACCGGCGACCAGTGCCGGCTCGTTGCGCGCCTCCAGGGTGGCGACATGATCGGCGGCAAGCGGGAAGGAGAGCTGCGTCTCCTGGCTCGCGACGTGGAGCGCACCGTCCTCGCGCCGGAGCGCACAGTCGATCAGGTTGATGGGCGGCTGGCCCACGTGTTGGGCCACGAAGAGCGAATTCGGCCGCTCGAAGATGTCCCGCGGCAGGCCGGTCTGCACCAGCCCCGCTCGCCCCATGATGCCGACGCGGTCGCCCAGCGAGAGCGCCTCGGTGTAGTCGTGGGTCACGTAGATCGTCGCCACCGTGCGGAGCGCCTCGAGCCGGTGGAACTGCTGGCGCAGCTCGTAACGAATCCGCGCGTCGAGATGGCTGATCGGCTCATCGAGGAGGAAGACCTCGGGCCGCTTGACCAAGGTCCGCGCCAGCGAGATGCGCTGCATCTGGCCGCCCGAGGCCTCGTTCGGCCGGCGCGGCAGCAGCTCCTCGATCCGCAGGATGCGCGCCACCTCACCGATGCGCGCCTCGATCTCGCTGCGCGGTAGCTTCTGCGCGCGCAGCGGGCTCGCGATGTTGTCGAAGACGCTGCGATGCGGATAGAGCGCGTAGCTCTCGAAGGTCAGCGCCACAGGCCGGTGATAGGGCGGCACATCGGTGATGTCCTCGCCGTTCAGGATGACCCGCCCGGCATCGGGGGATTCGAGGCCTGCGACGATGCGCAGCAGAGTCGTCTTGCTGATACCGGACGGCCCTAGGATGCAGAAGAACTCGCCGTCCTCGATGGTCAGGTCAAGCTCATCCAAGATGGGATAGTCCCACCCCTTGCAGATGCCCTGCAGCTCCAGCCGCGCCATCTCAGCCCTTCACCACGCCGAGCGAGAGGCCGCGCACCATGTAGCGGCGCAGGATGATGAACAGCACCACCGGCGGGATCATGGCGACCAGGCTGAACGCCATCACCAGATTCCACAGCGTCTGGCTGCCGCTGGTGAAGCTCGGGATGATCACCGGGAAGGTCTTCACGTCCGTGCCGATGAACATGTTGGCGA
The DNA here is from genome assembly GCA_022826345.1 of Alphaproteobacteria bacterium. The sequence continues at coordinate 9,215 of JAJDVB010000113.1, read as the reverse complement.
ACAGGTACTCGTTCCACGCGAAGATCCAACACAGCATAGCGACCGCGATCATGCCGGGGCCGACCAGCGGCAGCGTGATCGTGAAGAACACCTTGAACGGCTTGTGGCCGTCCACGTAGGCCGCCTCTTCCAGCTCGCGCGGCACGTCGCGGAAGAAGACCATCATTAGCCACACCGCGAGCGGCATGTTGAAGACCAGATAGAGGATGATCAGCGCCATGTGCGTGTCGGTGGTGCCGAACAGCTCCTCGAACAGGAAGAACATGGGCAGCAGGACCGCCACCGGCGGGAACATCCGGTTCGACAGGATCCACATCGCCACGTTCTCGCCGCCCGACTGGCGCGGGAAGCGCGCCAGCGCGTAGCCCGCCAGCGTGCCGAAGAAGAGCGAGAGGATGGTGTTGCACGTCGCGATGATGAAGCTGTCCACCAACGACTTGAAGTTGCCCGGCTCGTTCCAGATCGCGGAATAGTTCTCGAGCACGAACACTTCCGGCCAGAACGTCGGCTGGATCCTGTTGACCTCCGCCACGTCCTTCAGCGAGGTGATGATCTGGAAGTAGAAGGGGAACATGATCAGCACCAGCCACACGCCGAGGAAGATCAGCAGCAGCAGCCGGACCAGCCTGTAGTTCTTGATACTCATGCCGGCCGGCCTCGTGCATCGACCCGCAAACGGGCATAAGCCATTTCGGCACCACCCTCCTCGTCATGGCCGGGCTTGACCCGGCCATCCAACGGCGCGCCGCGGTCTCGCGCGGGGCGAGGAGATGCCCGGATCATGTCCGGGCATGACGACCGGAGGTGGGCCATCTCGGGCTCGTTGCCGCGACCGAACATCAAGCGATCGCCTGGGCGCGCAGCACGCGCTTCAGGTAGCGCAGGAAGAGCGTGATCAGGATGATGGCGAAGAGGAAGATGATCCAGGCGTAGGCCGCCGCCTCGCCGATCTCGAACTCCCGAACGCCCCGCTGATAGGCGATGTAGGCGGGCAATTCAGACGACTGCGCCGGCCCGCCCGAGGTCATGACGTAGACCTTGTCCACGAACTTGTACGCATCCATGAAGCGGATGATGAAGGCGATGGCGATGACCTCCTTCAGCATCGGCAGCGTGATGCGCCGAAGCGTGAGAAATGGCGAGGCCCCATCCACCCGCGCCGCTTCGTAGATCGAGGGCGGCAGGCCCAATCGCCCGCTGAAGACGATGAGGAAGGGCAGCGAGGTCCATTCCCAGATGTCGGCGATGGTGATGGTCCAGAGCGAGACGCCGATCTGGAACCACTCGATATGCGCCTGGATCAGCCCGATGTCGAGCAGCGCCTGGTTGATCGCGCCGTTCGACGGGTTGAAGAGGAAGCGCCACAGCACGCCCACGATCGAGGGCGGCAGCATCATGGGCATCACCAGGATGACCAGGATCACCAGCCTTGCGGCGTTGTTGCGCACGCAGTGGTGCAGGATGAGCGCGAGCGCGGTGCCGAGCACCACCTGAAGCACGGCACCGAAGAACAGATATTGGATCAGGTGAAGCACCGAGCCGTGGAAGCGGTCCGAGGTCAGAACCCGCTCAAAGTTGGTGAAGCCGATCAGCCCGTAGTCGCCCTTGAACAGGCTCACCATGTTGATATCGTGAAAGGCGTAGTACGCCATCTGCACGGTGGGATAGGCGACGATGAAGAGCAGCACCGCGATGGGAATGCCGACCATGACCCGCGGCACCCAGCGGTTCACGATCAGCGAGCGCGCGCTGCCGCGCTTCTTCTTGAACCAATCGGGGAGCTCGTCGTCCTGCCAGTGGCGGATCGTCGCGGCGGACACCGTATAGTCGCGGCCGCTCCGCGTCGGCCCCTCGCCCGTGCTTGCGGCCACGCGTCAGTGCCCGTTTCGGACGGCCACCGGGGCGGTCGATTTGAGGGTGGAACCGCCCCGCGCGCGAGGCCGTTGGCGCGTACTCAATGACACGACCGTCGCCGGCCGATACCGGTCAGTCACAGTCTCTCCCTCGTCCGCAGCCGGCCGGCCGCGTCGCTCACCTCGCTGGCAGTACTTGACCCGCACATCCGGGGGAGTCAAGCGAGGCCCGCGCCGGTGCCTTGGACCCTGCGGGCGGGCCTCCGGGGGGCGACGCAGGCCGTGGCCGCAGCGAGACATGCGGGCTACAGTGCGCGGCCTTTTTCTCCGAAGCGGGAGCCGGTTGTGGATCTGCCCCTCGAACCGAGACTGAGCATCGGCTACCAGAATGTGCTGGCGCCGACGGGATACGACGATGCCGAGGGAGCGGCCGCCGGCCGCGACCTGCCCGAGACCGTGCGCCTGCTCGATTCACTGGGGTTCGACTCGATCTGGTCGGGCGATCACGTAGCCTTCGCGGGGCCGATCCTCGACCCGCTGGTGCAGCTCGCCCAGGCCGCTGCGCTAAGCGACCGGCTCACCGTGGGCACGGCGGTCTATCTGCTGCCGCTCCGCCATCCGGCAACCGTCGCGAAGCAGGTCGCGAGCCTCGACACCATCTCAAACGGCCGGGTGATCTTCGGCGTCGGTGTCGGCGGCGAGTTCCCCGTCGAGTTCGAGCTGTGCGGGGTGCCGGTGAAGGAACGCGGCGCCCGGCTCAGTGAGGGCATTCGCGTCCTGCGCAAGCTCTGGTCCGGCGGCCCGGTCGCCCACGACGGGCGCTTCTACCCCTTCTCCGAGGTCGACATTAATCCGCCGCCGGCACGGCCGGGCGGCCCGCCGATATGGTGCGGCGGCCGCTCCGATCCCGCGCTCCGCCGCGCCGGCCGGCTCGCGGACGGTTGGATGTCCTACGTCGTCGATCCCAAGCGCTACCGCCGCTCGCTGGAGACCATTGCCGCCGCAGCGGCCGAATCCGGCCGTACCCTGGAACGCTTCGGCACGTCGCACCTGCTGTTCGTCCGGCTCGACAAGGACCGCGAGACCGCCCTCGAATTCGCGGCCAAGTTCCTGAGCGTCCGCTACGCCATGGATTTTTCCAAAGCGGCGGAGCGTTACTGCGCGCTCGGGACTGCGGCGGAGGTCGCGGCAACGATCCGGGAATTCCACGCGGTCGGCGTGCGTCATCTCGTGGTGAACACGCTCTCGGCGGAGAGCGAGAAGGCGGCCCATCTGCAACGCTTCGCGGACGAGGTCATGCCTCTCCTCGCGGACCTGCGCTAGACCGAGAACGCGCCATGACCGTCCCCTTCCACCTCCACGTGAACCCGCGCTACGCGCCCGCACCAGGAAGCGGCGAAGATGCCGAGTCGGTAATCCTGCCCGAGCGCCGCGCCGCGGCGCGCGCCGCGATCACGGGCTTCGAAGGCTACCGGCCGACTCCGCTGCACCGGTTGGACGGCCTCGCCGCCACGCTCGGCATTGGGACGCTCTGGCTCAAGGACGAGAGCGGGCGCTTCGGCCTCGGCAGCTTCAAGGCGCTGGGCGGCGCCTACGCCGTGGTGCACTTGCTACGCGAGCGGCTGGGCGGCAACGTCTCCATCGCAGATATCGCCGCCGGCCGGGCCGCGACGCGCGTCATAGACACGACGGTGTGCTGCGCAACCGACGGAAACCACGGACTCGCGGTGGCCTGGGGCGCACGCCGTGCCGGCGCCGAGTGCATCGTGTTTCTGCCGGGGCCGGTGAGCGAGGGTCGCGAGCGCGCCATCGCCGCCCAGGGCGCCGACATCGTACGCATCGCCGGCAGCTACGATGAGGCCGTGGAAGCCTGCGCCGACGAAGCCGAGGCCAGGGGTTGGCTGCTGGTCTCCGACACCTCGCACGCGGGCGGCGACGAGGCGCCGAGCCGGGTCATGCACGGCTACGCCATGCTGGTCGACGAGATCAGGGATGCGCTGAGCGGCGCGGCACCGACCCATCTCTTCGTCCAGGCGGGCGTCGGCGGGCTCGCGGCGGCCGTGATCGGTGCCTTCCGCCAGGATTGCGGCGCCAAGAGCCCGAAGGGCGTGGTGGTGGAGCCGACGACCGCCGACTGCCTCTATCAGAGCGCCGTCCACGGCAGGCCGAGCCCCGCCTCCGGCGATCTCGACACGGTGATGGCCTGCCTCGCTGCTGCCGAGGTTTCGCCGCTCGCCTGGCAGGTGCTCGCGCGAGGGGCCTTCGCCTTCATGGCGCTGGACGATGCCGGCGCCACCGACGCCATGCGCTTTGCCGCTGCCCCGGTCGCCGGCGACCCGCCGCTCGTGCTCGGCGAATCCGGTGCCGCCTCGCTCGGCGGGCTGATCGCCGCGGCCGGCGATGCAGAGGCGCGCGAGGCGCTCGGGCTGAGCGAAGCCTCCCGTGTCCTGGTCATCGGCAGCGAGGGTGCGACCGACCCCGACATCTACCGCCAGATCGTCGGCCGCGACCCGGCCGCCGTCGCGGCGGGCTGAGCGCGCCCGCGACACCGAGGCCACGCCGGCCATGACCGAAGGCCTCGACATCGATACCAGGCGCAGGCGTCTCCGCTATCGCTCGGCGCGCACCGGCACCAAGGAGACCGACCTCCTGGTCGGCGACGTCATCGCCCGGCTCGGCCACCGGCTCCCGCCGGAGGAAGTGGCGCAGGCGGAGCGCCTGCTGGCCGCGAGCGATGTCGACATCACCAACTGGATCAGCGGGCGCGCGCCAGTCCCCGCGGAACACGACACGCCGTTCATGGCGCGACTCCAGCGCGAGGCCATGAGCCGGCACAGCGATCGCTGCCGTTGACCGCGCTCGTCCCCGACCGCTGCGTGCAGGCGCTCGCCGCGCCGGGCGAGATCAACCTCGGAGGCGTTCCCGAGGGCTTCGCGGCTGCGGTTCTGCTCCGGCTGGCAGAAACGCAGGCCGCGCCCGTCCTCTACATCGCCCGCGACGATGCCAGGCTCGCGCGGCTTTCCGCGATGCTCGCCTTCTTCGATCCCGACTGTGCCCAGGTCACGATCCCGGCCTGGGATTGCCTGCCCTACGACCGGGTCTCACCCCGCGCCGACATCGCAAGCCGGCGCCTTGCCGGCCTCGTCCGCCTGCTGGGCGACGGCGCGGCCCGACCGAAGGTGGTGCTCACCACGGTCAACGCGGCGGCGCAGCGGGTGCCGCCCCGCACGATGCTGGCCGACGCCACCCTTCCGCTCGCGGCCGGTGCGTCGCTCGATATCGAGACGCTGCTGGGCTACCTGGAGCGCAACGGCTTCGTGCGCACCGGCACGGTGTTGGAGGCCGGCGACTACGCCGTGCGCGGCGGTATCGTCGATATTTTCCCTCCCAATGCCGAGCGCCCGGTGCGGCTCGACTTCTTCGGCGACGTGATCGAAACCACGCACTGGTTCGATCCCGTGTCGCAGCGCCGCGCGGAGGCCGCCGACGCGTTGCACCTCGTGCCGGTCAGCGAGATCTTGCTCACGCCGCAGTCGATCGCGCGTTTCCGTGGCGCCTACCGTCGCACGTTCGGCGCCGTGACCGGCGACGATCCGCTCTACGAGGCGGTCTCCGCCGGCAGGCGCTACCCCGGCATCGAACACTGGCTGCCGATGTTCCACGAGGGGCTGGAGACGCTCTTCGATTACGTCCCGGAAGGTCCGGTGCTGCTCGACCATCGGGCGGCGGAAGTGCGCGACGACCGCTTTGAGACCATCGCCGATTTCTACGGCGCGCGTGCCAATCCGCCTTCCTCGTCGGTTGCGGACACGCCCTATCACCCGGTCCCACCCGAGTCGCTCTTCCTCGATGCCGGCGAATGGCAGCGCCTGCTCGCCGGGCGTCCGGTCGTGCAGTGCTCGCCCTTCGTGGAAGACGAAGGCGGGCCGGACGCTGGCGCCCGCGACGGGCGCGATTTCGTTGCCGAGCGCGCGCAGCAGCACGGCGCGCTGTTCGAGACGGTCGGCGCGCACATCGACCGGCTGCAGGAGAGCGGCCTGCGGATTCTGATTGCGAGCGGCGGCGCCGGCAGCCGGGATCGCATGGTCCGCCTGCTGCAGGAGCATGGCGTGCACGGAATCGAGCCGGTCGCGGATTGGCAGGCGGCCTGCGCGCTGCCACCGACCATCGCGGCGGCGGCCGTGCTGCCGCTGGAGCGGGGTTTCATTGCGTCGGGGCTCGCCGTGATCGCCGAGCAGGACATTCTCGGCGCCCGCGCGAGCCGGCCGGAGCGCCGGCACCGGAAGCCCGCCGACGAGTTCCTCGTCGATGTGGCAGCGCTCTCCGACGGCGACCTGGTCGTGCACGTTGACCACGGCATCGGCCGCTACGACGGCCTGGTCACGCTTGAGGTCGATCACGCCCCGCACGACTGCCTGCGCATCCTCTACGAGGGCGACGACCGCCTGTTCCTGCCGGTGGAGAACATCGACCTGCTCTCGCGCTACGGCTCGGCCGACCGCCCGGTTGCGCTGGACCGGCTGGGCGGGGCCGGCTGGCAGGCGCGCAAGGCCAGGCTCAAGCAGCGCATCCGCGACATGGCGGACCAGCTCATCGGGCTCGCAGCCGAACGTGCGACCAGGCCCGCCGCGCAGCTCACGGCGCCTGGCGCCCTCTACGATGCCTTCTGCGCGGGCTTCCCTTACGTCGAGACCGAGGATCAGGCGCGCGCCATCGACGAGGCGCTCGGCGATCTCGACGCCGGGCGGGCGATGGACCGCCTGATCTGCGGCGATGTCGGCTTCGGCAAGACCGAGGTCGCTCTGCGCGCCGCCTTCCACGCGGTACACGCGGGCAAACAGGTCGCGGTGCTGACGCCGACCACCCTGCTTTCCCGGCAGCACATGCAAACCTTCAGCGAGCGCTTCGCCCGCCTGCCGGTGCAGATCGCCCAGCTCTCGCGCCTGGTTCCGGCCAAGGAGCAGGCGGAGACCAGGCGCGGCATCGCTGCCGGCACGATCGACATCGTCATCGGCACCCATGAGCTGCTCGGCAAGCAGATCGCCTTCAACGATCTCGGCCTCGTCGTCGTGGACGAGGAGCAGCACTTCGGTGTCGCCCACAAGGAGCGCCTGAAGCAGCTCAGGGCCGAGGCCCACGTGCTGACGCTCACCGCGACGCCGATCCCGCGTACCCTGCAGATGGCGCTGAGCGGCGTGCGCGACATGAGCGTCATCGCGACCCCGCCGGTGGACCGGCTTGCCGTGCGCACCTTCATCCTGCCCTTCGACCCCGTGGTGGTGCGCGAGGCGCTGATGCGCGAGCACCTGCGCGGCGGCCAGACGTTCTACGTGTGCCCGCGCATCGCCGACCTCGACGAGGTGGCCGAGCGCGTGCGCCGCCTGGTGCCCGAGGTGAAAATCGCCGTCGCCCACGGCCGGCTCGCGGCGCGCGCCCTCGACACCATCATGGGCGACTTCTACGACGGCAAGTACGACGTCCTCGTCTCCACCGCGATCATCGAATCGGGGCTCGACCTGCAGCGGGTCAACACCATGATCGTGCACCGGGCGGACCGCTTCGGCCTCGCCCAGCTTTACCAGCTCCGCGGGCGTATTGGCCGGGCCAAGCTGCGCGGCTACGCGTACCTGACCCTGCCGCCGGGGCATCGGCTCACCGACACCGCGCACAAGCGGCTCCAGGTCATCCACCGGCTCGACGGCCTCGGCGCCGGCTTTAGCCTGGCGAGCCACGACCTCGACATCAGAGGCGCGGGCAATCTGCTGGGCGCCGAGCAGTCGGGCCACATCCGGGAGGTCGGGATCGAGCTCTACCAGCACATGCTGGAGGAGGCCGTGGCAACCGCGCGCGCCGCCGCGGGCGGCGAGGCGCCGCCGGCCGAGCGCTGGTCGCCCACCATCAGCCTCGGCACCTCGGTGCTGATCCCCGAGAGCTACGTGCGCGATCTCGACGTGCGGCTCACCCTCTACCGCCGAGTCGCCGCGCTTGAGGACCAGGCCGGGATCGACGCCTTCATCGACGAGTTGACCGACCGGTTCGGCCCGCCGCCCGGATCGGTGCATCACCTGCTCGAGATCATGGCGATCAAGCAGCTCTGCCGAAAGACGGGCATCGAGCGCGTGGAGGCCGGGCCCAAGGGCGCGGTGCTGAGCTTCCGGGACGGCGGCTTCGGCGAGCCCGCGGCGCTGGTCCGCTACGTCTCGACCCCGGAGAACGAGGTGCGCCTCCGCCCCGACAACCGCCTCGTCGCCAACCGCCGCTGGCCCGATACCGAGGCGCGGCTGGACGGCGTCCAGCGCATTCTGCGCGACCTCTGCGCCCTCGCTGGGGATTCTCCACCGGAGACGGCCGTCCCCATCTAATACACCTGTCCCCTTGTCGGGCGTCTATACATGCGCTATACGCTTGTCTCTCACGATCCTGCGTCCGCAACCCGCACGAGGGAGGCCACGGTGGCCCAGGTCAACTTCCGCATGACCGAAGAGCGACTCGCCTTCATCGACCGCGCGGCGGCGATCCGGGGTGTTACGCGAACCGAGTTCGTGCTGCGGTCGAGCGAGGCGGCGGCGATCGAGACCCTGAACGAGCGTCCGATCATCGCCCTCGACGACGAGACCTGGGATGCGTTCGTCGCCGCGCTCGATGCGCCGGTGGCTCCCGATCCCACGGTGAAGGAACGGTACGCACGACGGCCGCAGTGGGACCGGTAGCAGCGCCGGAGCCGCTCGGCCCCCGGCACGACGTCTCGCAATTCTCGTCGAGCGTGCCTGCCCTCGATGCCTGGCTGCAGGGCAGGGCACGTCTCAACGAGGCCAAGGGCGGCGCACGCACCTATGTCGCCTGCGACGGCGACCGCGTCGCCGGCTTCTACAGCCTGGCCGCGAGCGCCATCGAGAAGCGGCGGCTCTCGACCCGCGCCGGCCGCAACATGCCGGAGCCGGTCCCGGTCATATTGTTGGGACAGCTTGCGGTGGACAGCGCCTACCAGGTCCGGCGACTCGGCTCCGATCTGCTGGTCGACGCCGCGCGTCGGGCCCGCGCCGCGGCGGAGGTCATCGGCGCCCGCGCCGTCGTGGTGCAGGCCATCGACGAACGGGCAACGACGTTCTACCGACGGTTCGGTTTCCGTCCGTTCTCGGACCGCGAGCCCCTGATGCTGATCGTGCGGATGTCCGAGCTGGACGCGTTGTTGGACGGGTGAGCTGCGCGACCTCTGCACCCTCGCTAGTGTCTCGTTCGAATAATTCGTACAATTTGACAGGATTTCCGATTCGGGGGCACTGTGATGCGGCGATCGGTGGAGATCAAGCTGAGTGGGGCAGAGCGTCGTGAGTTGCAACGGCTTGCACGGGGGCGAAAGGT
>JAJDVB010000062.1 GCA_022826345.1 Alphaproteobacteria bacterium | reverse complement strand
AGTGTCTCGCTCATTCTTTCACCAGTTTAGCGGTCTGGTGATCGAGGGCCAACCGCAACGACTCAGGCTCCGAACACGACGAGGTGACAAGTTTAGCGGTCTGGTGATCGAGGGCCAACCGCAACCGAATCTTCGCCTCGTCCATGTCTCGATCCAGTTTAGCGGTCTGGTGATCGAGGGCCAACCGCAACTGCGTCGTCACGTCCCCTCCGTAGCCGTACAGTTTAGCGGTCTGGTGATCGAGGGCCAACCGCAACACCGATATCGAGCGCCTCGTCATGGGGTGCAGTTTAGCGGTCTGGTGATCGAGGGCCAACCGCAACAATATATAGCTACAGTATGGCGTTCCAGGAAGTTTAGCGGTCTGGTGATCGAGGGCCAACCGCAACCGCCGACGATGCCCCCTCATGCAAGAACACAGTTTAGCGGTCTGGTGATCGAGGGCCAACCGCAACTGGTGGAGCCGTGTCCAAGTTTAGCGGTCTGGTGATCGAGGGCCAACCGCAACTGACTGTGGCTTCTCGAACCTGTCGTTTAAAGTTTAGCGGTCTGGTGATCGAGGGCCAACCGCAACCTTCCTCTCAGCCTCTCTCTCCAATTGCCGAGTTTAGCGGTCTGGTGATCGAGGGCCAACCGCAACGGTCGTGCTCGCGGATGGTGGCAAAACCGAAGCTCAGTCATTTTACCGCAAGCCAGCACCATCGCGGGCCAGTCCTTGAGGACACGATCCCGTAGCCCACTTTCTGCTTGAGGCTCTCGACAGCAGCCCTAATTCCCCTCGTAGGGGCCAAGAAATCGCTCGCCGTCGAAGTGAATGAGATGGCTCGGCGCGTCCGCACACCACACTTCCGTCTCCCAGGATATGTCTGCGAGATACTTGCCCATCACCGCCCTGTCCGGAAACGCCGTCACGTAGACTAGCCCAGGTTCCGCCTCTTCAAACAGAATGGCCAGCTCGTTATGGCGTTTGGCATCCACCGGCCCGTGGCTCGTGACAGATTCCACGAGCAGCAGCCAATTCTTCTCCTCGAAGTACAGCACGACGTCCGGCATCTTTCCGTGCCGGTCAATCGTCACACCCAGCTCCGCCAGACGCTCCTGTTCGAAGTATCCTTCCTTTGCGCCCGTATCGCCGACATAGATAACCTCTGCTCCAGGGGAGAAGCGCGGCGCGAACGAAGTGATGATCTCCCTGATGAGTTCGCTGTGAGCCCCTGGGGCGAGTGCGATCTCGCGCCCCGGCGCTACCGTCACCGGGATCATCTGCATCGCTCGTTCCCTTGCCCATTTCTCTGTCAGCGTCTTGCGTTCTTCCAGCCACGCATTAAGCGCCGGCTGCCAAACCTCGGTGCCAAAAGTCGCTATGACGCGGGCCACTTCCTCGCTGACCTGATAACAGGCGTTTGGGCTATTGACCGGCCGGTCGGGGTCATCCGGATTGTAGAGAGCCACACCACCTTCCACGAACTGGTGCATGGTCTGGCGCCGGAAGGTCTCGCGCGTATTCGGCGCGTACTCGCGGCCGTAGTGCTCGTGCGTGTATTCCATGATCGGCGTAATACCCTTCAATGGCCTCTTCAAGTCGCTCCAGGATCCGGATGGCTTCATGTCGAGCAATGCCAGCAGCGTTAGCGCCGATCGATCATTCTGTTGACCGCGCGGCATTCCGAGCGCCTTCAGGATCGCGAGCGCGTCTTCGATCTTTTGCTGTGCCTCCAGCGGATTGTCGTCCTCCGCCATGTGCGAGACCTCCTTCTCGATAATCGTGTCTATGTCTTGCTGCGAGAGCGTGCGGTTCCCGTGCTCCCTTCCCAGCCGCTCCAGCGCTGCCCTATCCGGATACCGCAGCGACCGGAGGTCCGCTGCATTCACCTGCGTATGGCCGTTGAACTGCCGGAAATATCGATCCACGAGACTGCTGTTGAGGAAGAGCGCCAGACCCTCCGCCACATCCCCGGGCACGCCCTCCCGGCCCGCATGGAAGACGTTAAGGTGATTCTCGAACCCGACAAGCTCGCCCGGGAGATCCGACCCGTAGACCGACGCCACGATCCGGCGGCGCTCCTCCTTAGACGTGAACCGCCGCGTGACGACGTAGCTCCCTTTGTTTGCCCACAACCACTTCCTACTTTCGTCTGAGAGTCGGATAGCATTGGCCTTGCGCGTATTCTTGGGCCAGACAAGCGTCCCGCCTTGGAAGTGCGCAGCATAGAGAAGAGGCGCCGTCCCACTCTCCGGCTCGGCACACAGTTCGTCCTTGAGTCGGAAATCCACCACCGACCCCGTCGACACCTCGACGCCGATGTCCGCAAGCCGCGCCGTGAAATACGACATGCGGTCGACGATGCCCTGTTCCATGTCGTCCGTGGTGATATGCACGAACCGGTCGGAATCGCCCTTGCGAAGCACCCCATCATGGGGAACCACCCTCTGCGTGAGATCCTCCGCCTCGCAGACACCTTGCGCAGGGTCGACCTCGAACGCCGCCCCCCGGCTCGTTGTGATCGTCACCTCCGATGCCTCGCCGCCCTTGATCGCGTGAACGATGATGTTCTCCTGAAGCACGTCATCGTCTCTGAAAGCACGGTTACGCTTTTCGAAGACATGGATGTGGCGAAGGCGCATCATGGAAAAGAACCGTTCGCGGAACGGCTTGAAGTACGGGCCGTTGCAAAACGATCGAGGGACAATGGCGACCATCTCGCCACCGTCGCACAGCCGCTGCGCCACCAGGAACATGAAGCCCGTGTAGAGGTTGGAAGTCTCAACACCCGCCTTGCGCAGGGCTGTGCGATGCTCCGACCCGGACTTGATCTTGCGGTAGGGAGGATTGAGTATCGCGTGAGTGAAACCCCTATCTGCTTTCACACCACCGCTGAACAGGTCCGGTTGCTGATCGAGGTCGTGATGGAGAATGAAATCCCTCTTGAGGAATCGTCCGCTGTCGGCGATCCCGGCCTCTCGGCACCGCGCTTGTACCTGATGCAGCGTGTCCTGGAGATAGCCCGACAGCATCGGTTCGATCTCGTAGCAGATGAATTCCACGGAGCGCGGCCGGACGGCCGCGGCGCAGAGCCGCTCCGCGAATGCCGCGGTGAGAGAACCTACGCCCGCGCCCGGATCAAGCACCCGGATGTCACCATCCGTTTCCGAGAACAGACTCGCCATGAACCGGCCGATCGCCACCGGCGTCATGTACTGGCCCAATGCCGCGCGCTTCCTCGCATCGAGCTTCGGCGTGGCGTCGATCCGGTAGAAGTCAGCGGTTTCGGCAAGTGCTTGCCTCGTCATGACCGTCCAGTCCTGCTGACGATCGCAAGGGCGTCATCGGGATGAACAGACCCCCTTGCCCGGAACCAACAGTGCAAGACCGGGCACCTGCCGGTAGATTCAGTCGCAACAGTATCGCCACCGACTGGCCAACCCATCACGATGCGGGGGCTGGTCCATGGCCTAGCCAATCTGGTCATGTCCTCAACATTCGGTGATCCGGGCAGCGCGCACGTCACATTACATCTTCCTGAAGCTACTCGCGACAGTGCACCGAGAGGCCTCAGGTACCGATCAGGGGGGGCGGCGAGCGGTGATTGACCGCCAAAGCAAGGCGGCCCCAGCCATGCGATCCGCAATGAGGGAAAAAACGTGGGATGCAATTTACCGCAAGAATGAAATACTATGTAAATTCAGCCCTCTAATAAAGTTTCTTAGCGGAGCGAGCGCCCGGCGCCTGAGGGAAATGATTAAGTCTTGAAAGAGGGACAGGGGGGTGTGGGCGGTACTTCAGAAATCCACCGACACCCGCCCATCCTGCAACAGGATCTGGAACGCGTGGAACGTCTCTGCCGTGCCCTCTTCGAGGGAGATCGCGCCGTAGTCGCCGATGTGCGCGCGTAGCAGCGCGTCTTGGTCCTCCATGGGGAAGGGCAGGGGCTCGCCGCTTGCCCGCACCTGCGCGTCTGGCGCAAGCCGGCGGATCGCCTCCAGCCCATCCTCGATCGGGGTGACAGTCCCGTTGCAGTCGAAGGCAGGCGCGCCGTCGCCGTCCCGCGCGATGGCCTGGAGGAATGCCGCCGCGACTTCGCCCGCGTAGAGATATGAGATGGCGCCAGTGAAGGGCACCTCGTAGTCGCGCCCGGACGCTGCCGCCAGGATCGCGACCGTGGTCTTCGACGTCATGCCCTGGTCGCGGCCGACGCCGTAGACGATGCCGGGGCGGAGCCCGATGCTCGGCACCGCCCAGTCCTGCCAATAGGTCCGGGCGATCGCTTCGTCGCAGGCCTTGTAGGCGCCGTAGAGGGTGGGGGCGTAGCCGCTCTGCGCCGGCGCGCCGTGGGCGGCGATGGAGCTCGCGTAGGCGAGACGGCGCAGGCCGTGGCGCCGGGCTGCCTCGAACACCGCGACCGTGCCCACCACGTTGACGCGGGCGCCCGCGACGGGGTCCGCCTTGCAGAAGGGCACCTGCAGGGCCGCGAGGTGGAGGATCGCCCCGATCCCGTGCTCATCCACCACCCGGTCGACGGCGTCGGCATCGGCGATGTCCCCCTCCACCCAGGTCACCTGCGCCAGCTCTTCCTCCGACATCAGCAACCCCGGCCGGCGGCGGCTCGAATCGAGGTCGAAGGAGACAGCGGGCACGCCGGCGCGCACGAGGATCGCGAGCGCCCAGCTCCCGATACATCCGCTGGAGCCGGTCACGAGCACCGGCCGGTCGAAATCCTCATTACGCACGGTGAAGCGGCTGTTCAGCGAGTCCATGGCTCTCACCCAGTGATGTGGAGGGGGCTGATGGAGAGGCGCGGAGTCTCGCATGAGACCGGGATAGCGGCCAACGGTCGGCCGGCCGCGCGGGCCTGTTTCGACGTGCTGCCCGTGGCTATCATCGCGCCGCTTGAGCTTTCGGCTCGTGAGGGAAGTTGAGTCATGACGGAAACCTCGGCGGCGCGGCGCAAGACGATCGTCCTCCTCGATGGCGGCGTCGGGCAGGAGCTCTATCGTCGGAGCACGCGGCCGGCGGCGCCGCTTTGGTCGGTCCAGGTGATGATGGACGAGCCGGAGCTGGTCGAGGCCGTGCATCTCGACTTCATCGAGGCCGGCGCGCGGATCATCACGGTCAACACCTACACGGCGACGCCCCACAGGCTCACCCGCGAGGGCTTGCCCGATAAGTTCGAGGCCCTGCAGGGCGCCGCCCTCGCCGCAGCAGCTTCAGCTCGCGACAAGAGCGGGCAAGCGGTCGGGATCGCCGGCTGTCTGCCGCCGCTGGTCGGGAGCTACAGGGCGGATCTGACCCCGCCGGAAGACGAATGCCTCGCGAACTACCGCAGAATCGTCGCGGTGCAGGCCGACCACGTGGACCTGTTCCTGTGCGAGACCATGCTGTCCGCAGCGGAGGCATGCGCGGCGACCGTGGCCGCGGCCGAGAGCGGCAAGCCGGTCTGGACGGCGCTCTCGGTCGACGATGCCGACGGCTCCGTGCTGCGCTCGGGCGAGGGGGTTGCCGAAGGCGCACGGGCCGCCGTGGATGCGGGTGCCGAGGCGGTGCTGATCAACTGCTCAAGCCCCGAGGCGGTTGCCACCGCCATGCCGCTTCTGGCCGGCGTCGGCGTTCCCTTCGGCGGCTATGCCAACGGCTTCGTCTCCATAGCCGCGATGCAGCCGGGCGGCACGGTGGAGGCGTTGGAGGCGCGCGACGATCTGAGCCCTGCAACTTACGCTGACCACGCCATGGGCTGGGTCGCCTCGGGCGCCGCGATCGTCGGCGGCTGCTGCGAGATCGGGCCCGGCCATATCGCCGCGCTCGGCCAGCGGCTCGTGGCCGAAGGTCACGATCTGTCGTCCGCGCTTTAGCTCTTTATCGCTCACGGCAGCCGGCCTCCGGCCGGCGCCTCCGCGAGGGCGCCGCAGGAGCGGCGGGCCGCGGTCGCGGCCTGTCGCGTGCCCGTCAAAGACGGACACGCTCTAAGCCAGAGCGGCGCCCGCCTCGGCGGTGATCTCATAGGAGCGCAGCCGGGCCGCGTGATCGTGGATGTTGGAGGTCACCATGATCTCGTCGACGCCGGTGTGCTCCGCAAACGTCGCGAGGCGCTCCGCCACAAGTTCGGGCGTGCCCGAGGCCGAGCAGGTGAACCAGCGTTTCAGGGTGGATTGCTCCTGCGCATCCAGTCCGGCCTCGAAGCCGCGCACCGGACGGGGCAGGGGGCCCGGCACGCCCCGGTGCATGTTGAGCACCGATTGTTGGGCCGAGCTCCGCACGTAAGCCGCCTCCTCGTCGCTATCGGCGGCGAAAACATTGAATCCCGCCATCACGTATGGCGCGTCGCACTGCTCCGAAGGGCGGAACTGCTCGTGGTAGACCTCCATCGCTTGCATTAGCGCGGCGGGCGCGAAGTGCGAGGCGAAGCCGTAGGGCAGCCCGAGCGCGGCCGCAAGCTGGGCACCGAAGAGGCTCGAGCCCAGGATCCAGATCGGCACGTTGAGGCCGGCACCCGGCACCGCGCGCACGCGACGCCCCGCCTCCGATGGCTGGAAGTAGCTCTGTAGCTCCACCACGTCCCGCGGGAAGTCGTTGACGTCGCCGGTGAGCGTGCGCCTGAGTGCGTGCGACGTCATCTGGTCCGTGCCCGGCGCACGGCCGATGCCGAGGTCGATCCGGCCCGGATAGAGAGATTCCAAGGTGCCGAACTGCTCGGCGATCACCAGCGGCGCGTGGTTGGGCAGCATGATGCCGCCGGCGCCGACGCGGATGGTCTTGGTTGCACCCGCGACGTGACCGATCAGCACCGCCGTTGCGGCGCTGCCGATGCCGGCCATGTTGTGATGCTCCGCCAGCCAATAGCGGCGGAATCCCAGGTGCTCGACGTGGCGTGCGAGCTCCACCGTGTTGCGGAAGGCTTGCGCCGCGTCCGCGCCTTCGGGGATCGGCGAAAGATCGAGGACCGAGAGTGCGACCATGGGTTTGGCGTTGCGCTTCCCTCAGCCGAACGCGCTGCGACGGCGCGGCGACTTCTTCTTGCCGCGCTTGCGGGCCGAGGTGCCGGGCGCGCCCTTGCTGCTCCGCCCGTGGCTTCCCTCGCCACCGCCGCGCCGGGCGCCCTTGAGCCCCAGGTCCTGGTCGTTGAGCCGGCGGATCTCGTCCCGCAGACGCGCTGCCTCCTCGAACTCCAGCTCCCCTGCCGCCGCCTTCATGCGCGCTTCCAGGTCCTTGAGATGGGCCTCCAGGTTGTGCCCGATCAGGTGGGGAGTCGCCTCATCGCCGGTCTCGACGGTGACGTGGTCGCCGCCGTAGACGCTCTCCAGGATGTCGTTGATCGCCTTGCGCACGCTCTCCGGCGTGATGCCGTTGGCGGCGTTATAGGCCTGCTGGCGCGTGCGCCGGCGCTCGGTCTCCGCCAGCGCGTTGGTGAGCGAGTCGGTCATGTGGTCGGCGTAGAGGACCACCCGGCCGTCGATATTGCGCGCGGCCCGGCCGATGGTCTGGATCAGCGAGGTCTGGGAGCGCAGAAAACCCTCCTTGTCGGCGTCCAGGATCGCCACCAGCCCGCATTCCGGGATGTCCAGCCCCTCGCGCAGGAGGTTGATGCCCACCAGCACGTCGAAGGCGCCGAGGCGCAGGTCGCGGATGATCTCGATACGCTCGATGGTGTCGATGTCGGAGTGCAGGTAGCGCACCCGCACGCCTGCTTCGTGCAGGTATTCGGTCAGGTCCTCGGCCATGCGCTTGGTGAGCGTCGTGACCAGCACGCGCAGCCCCCTCGCGGCACGGTCCTTGCACTCCGCGATCAGGTCATCGACCTGCTGCTCGACCGGGCGGACCACGCAGACCGGGTCGATCAGCCCGGTCGGGCGGATGACCTGCTCGACGAAGACCCCGCCGGTGCGGTCCAGCTCCCATCCGCCGGGCGTCGCGGAGACGAAGATGGTCTCCGGCCGCATGGCGTCCCACTCCTCGAACTTGAGCGGCCGGTTGTCGACGCACGAGGGCAGGCGGAAGCCGAACTCGGCGAGCGTGGACTTGCGCTTGAAGTCGCCACGGAACATGCCGCCGAGCTGCGGCACGGTGACGTGGGATTCGTCCACGATCAGCAGCGCGTTCTCCGGCAGGTATTCGAAGAGCGTCGGCGGCGGCTCGCCCGGATTGCGCCCGGTCAGGTAGCGCGAGTAGTTCTCGATGCCGGCGCAGCTGCCGGTCGCCTCCATCATCTCCAGGTCGAAGAGCGTGCGCTGTTCCAGCCGCTGCGCCTCCAGAAGCTGACCCTGCGCGTTGAACTCCTCGAGCCGCTGGGCAAGCTCGATCCGGACCTGCTTGATCGCCTGGCGCACGGTGGGGCGCGGCGTGACGTAGTGGCTGTTGGGGTAGATGCGGACGCGCACGAGCTTGTCGGTCTTCGCGCCGGTGAGCGGGTCGAACTCGATGATCTCCTCGATCTCGTCGCCGAAAAGCGAGATGCGCCAGGCGCGATCCTCGGAGTGCGCCGGAAACAGCTCGATCACGTCGCCGCGCACGCGGAAGCTGCCGCGCTCCAGCGTCTGGCTGGTGCGGCGGTACTGCAGGTCGATCAGCTTGCGGATCAGCGCGCGCTGGTCGACGCGCCCCTCCAGCGCGAGCGAGACCGCCATCGACGAATAGGTCTCGACCGCGCCGATGCCGTAGATGCACGAGACGGAGGCCACGATTACCACGTCCTCGCGCTCCAGCAGGGCGCGCGTGGCGCTGTGGCGCATGCGGTCGATGTGCTCGTTGATGGAGGCGTCCTTCTCGATATAGGTGTCCGAGCGCGGGACGTACGCCTCCGGCTGATAGTAGTCGTAGTAGGAGACGAAATACTCGACGGCGTTGTTCGGCAGGAACTCCTTCATCTCGCCGTAGAGCTGGGCGGCCAGCGTCTTGTTGGGCGCCAGGATCAGCGTGGGCCGGCCGAGCGCCTTGATCACGTGGGTCATGGTGAAGGTCTTGCCGGACCCGGTGACGCCCAGCAGCACCTGGTCGCGCTCGCCGTCGCGTATCCCCGCGATTAACTGCGCGATCGCCTCGGGCTGGTCGCCCGCGGGCTCGAAATCCGACACGATTTCGAACGCGCCGCCGCCCGCCACGGACGCCTGCTCCGACCGTTCCGTCACTTCTGCCGACTGAACCATGGCGCACTATATGGCTGCCCCAAGGCCGGGCGCCAGAGGGCGCTTTTGAAGCTCCCGGCGTTCTGGACAAACGCCATTGTCGGGCCGATAGTGCCAGCCGATTGCCCCGGAGGATGTGGATGTACCAGAAGGAAACGCGCGCCATTGAAATCACCGTCAAGCCGTTCTATCTGGAGGAGCAGTCCGAGCCCGACGACAGCCACTTCGTGTTCGCCTATCACATCCGGATCCAGAACAACGGCGGGGACGTGGTTCAGCTGCTGAACCGCTATTGGCAGATCACCGACGGCCTCGGCCGCATCCAGGAGGTGCGCGGGCCGGGGGTCGTGGGCGAGCAGCCGGTGCTGCGGCCGGGGGAGGCGTTCGAATACACGAGCGGATGCCCGCTCAACACCGCGACCGGCATCATGGTCGGCACCTATGAGATGGAAACGCTGGACGGCGAGCGCTTCGATGTGGATATTCCCGCATTCTCGCTCGACGCGCCGGATGCGCCCGTGCGGCTCAACTGAGGCCGCGCAGCCGCCGGCACGCTGACCAGGACAACCGAACGACGCCGAGGCGGCCCCGCTGCGGTCTCGTGGTACAGCACAGCCGGCCCGGAGCCGGAAAAGGAGATCGCCTGTGGACGATAGCCAGCCAGCGCCCCTCGCCGGCGCCGATGACGACACGACCCAGGGAACGGGTGCGCGACCGACGAGGGACGAGGCCGAGAAGGCGGTGCGCGTCCTGCTCCGCTGGGCCGGCGACGACCCCGAGCGCGAGGGGCTGCTCGATACGCCCAAGCGGGTCGTGCGCGCCTACGAGGAGTATTTCCGAGGCTACGGCCAGGACCCCTACGCGATCCTGCGCCGCACCTTCGAGGAGACCAACGGCTACGACGAGATGGTCGTTCTCCGCGACATCGATTTCCGCTCGCACTGCGAGCACCACGTGGCGCCGATCGTGGGCCGCGCCCACATCGGCTACTTGCCGGACCACCGCGTGATTGGCATCAGCAAGCTCGCGCGCGTGGTCGACGTCTATGCCCGCCGCCTGCAGATTCAGGAGAAGCTGACCGCCGAGATCGCCGACGCCATCGAGGCGGTCCTGCAACCGCGCGGCGTGGGAGTCGTGATCGAAGCGGCGCACCACTGCATGACGACGCGCGGGGTGTCCAAGGAGGGAGTCCTCATGGTGACGAGCCGGATGCTCGGCACGTTTCGTACGGATCCGAAGACCCGCCGTGAGTTTCTCAGCATGATCGGGAACCCGGCGGCCTCGGTGCCGCGCTAGGACGCCCGGCCCGGCTGAACCGCCGGGCAGCCGCCAGGGTTCACGAGCCGCCCGATGGGCTCCGTCAGGGACTTCCGGCCGGTTCTCTTCGTGGTCGGCATTCTGCTGATCACGCTCTCGCTGGCGATGGCATTGCCGGCCATCGCAGATGCAGTCACGGGCAATCCCCATTGGCGGGTCTTTCTCGCGGCGAGCGTCTTCACGCTCTTCATCGGCACCTGCCTGGTGCTCTCCAACAGGATGCGGGAGCCGCGGCTGACGGTGCGTCAGGCTTTCGTGCTCACCACCTTGAGCTGGGTCGTCGTGGCCGCCTTCGCCGCGCTGCCGTTCGCCTTCTCCGACCTCAACCTGAGCTACACCGACGGCTATTTCGAGGCGATGTCGGGGCTCACCACGACCGGGTCCACGGTCATCGTCGGGCTCGACGATGCGCCGGCCGGCATTCTGCTGTGGCGCGCGCTGCTGCAGTGGCTCGGCGGCATCGGCATCATCGTCACGGCCATCGCGATCCTGCCAATGCTGCGGGTCGGCGGTATGCAGCTCTTCCACACAGAGTCCTCGGACAGCTCCGAGAAGGTGCTGCCCCGCGCCGCCCAGCTCGCCGGCGCCATCGGCATGGTCTACCTGGGGCTCACGATCAGCAACGGCATCGCCTACTGGGCCGCCGGCATGACGCCGTTCGAGGCGGTGTGCCACGCGATGACCACCATCGCCACCGGTGGCTTCTCGACGTCGGACGCCTCGCTCGGCCACTTCAACAACGACGCCATCGAGGGCATCGCCACCGTCTACATGGTGCTGGGCTCGCTGCCCTTCGTGCTCTACCTGCAGGCCGTGCGCGGCGGCTGGGGGGCGCTGTGGCGAGACACACAGGTGCGCTGGTTCTTCGGGCTGGTGCTGTTTGCCCTGCTCTCGCTCGCGGGCTGGCTGATGGCGGCCAACGGCGCCGCGCCGACCGATGCGTTTCGCGAGGCGGCCTTCAACGGCATCTCGATATTGACCGGCACCGGCTATTCCACCGCCGACTTCTCAGCCTGGGGCACTTTCGCGCTCCCCGTCTTCACGCTCCTCATGTTCATCGGCGGCTGTACCGGCTCGACTACGGGCGGTGTGAAGGTCTTCCGAATTCAGGTTCTCGCGTCCACGTCGCTCTCGCAGATTCGCCAGCTCATCCAGCCCCACGGCGTCTTCATCAGCAAGTTCAACAGGCGGCCGATCCCGGAGAGCGTGTCGCCGGCGGTGATGGGGTTCTTTTTCCTGTTCATGGTGATCTTCGGCTTGATCGCCATGGGGCTGGCGCTGATGGACCTCGACTATGTGACCAGTATCAGCGGTGCGGCCACGGCGATCGCCAACGTCGGCCCCGGCTTGGGCGAGACCATCGGCCCTGCCGGCTCCTTCCAACCCCTGCCGGATGCGGCGAAGTGGCTGCTGTCGGCCGCCATGCTGCTCGGCCGGCTCGAGCTGTTCACGGTGCTAGTGCTGTTCGTCCCCCGCTTCTGGCGGGATTGACACGACCTGCGCCCCATGTGCTTGGAGCGAGGCCGTTCTCGACGGGCTCGCGATAGGCCGCGACAGCGGCCCGCCGCGTCAGCGGCGCCCTCGCGGAGGCGCCGGCCTTGGGCCGGCTGCCGTGAGCGATGAAGACTAACCTTTTTCCGCCAGCATGCCGCCGTCCACCGGCAGCACGTGGCCGGTGACGAAGCTCGCCTTGTCCGAGAGCAGCCAGACCACCGCGTCGGCGACCTCCTCGGGCTGGCCGATCCGGCCCATCGGCACACGGCCCGAGGCATTGGTGGGGTCGTTGTTCCAGCCGCGCAGGAGGAGGGGGGTCAGAATCGGCCCCGGCGCCACCGCGTTCACCCGAATGCCGTCCTTGGCATAATCGAGTGCCGCCGCCCTGGTCATGCCGGAGACCGCGTGCTTCGCGGTCATGTAGGGCGACCAGAGCGGGTAGGCCGCCAAGCCCCACATGGAGCCTGCGTTGACGATGGAGCCGCCGCCCGACTCCAGCATCGCCGGAATCTCCGCCTGCATGCAGAGATAGACGCCCTCGATCATGACCGCGAAGACGTGCTGAACGGCGGCCATGTCCTGCTCGGCCAGCAGGGCTTGCGGGCCTTCGATGCCGGCGTTGTTGTAGGCGAGGTCAAGCCGGCCGAACTCGCTGAGCGCCCGGTCGATGAGGGCCTCGACTTGGCCCGCCTCGGCCACGTCCACGCGCATGAACACGGCTTTGCCGCCTGCATCGCGCACCTCCGCGGCCACCGCCTCGCCGCCGGCCTCGTCGATGTCGGAGACCAGCACCGCAGCTCCCTCGGCGGCGAGTGCCACCACCGTCGCCTGCCCGATTCCCGAGCCGCCGCCAGTCACGATCGCCACGCGTCCATCGAATAGCATCGCTTCCTCTTCCTCCCGAAGACTCCAGTCAGTCTCCGGGATCGATGACCCGATCGGGCGGGTTGTGCCCGTCGGCAAAGGTCTGGATGTTGATCAATACCTTCTCGCCCATGTCGCGGCGCCCTTCGATCGTGGCCGAGCCGATGTGCGGCAGCGCCACCACATTGTCGAGGGTGAGCAGCTTCGGCGAGACCACCGGCTCGTTCTCGTACACGTCGAGCCCGGCGCCCGCGATCTTGCCGGCCTCCAGCAGACGCACCAGAGCAGCCTCGTCGATGGCATGGCCGCGCGATGTGTTAATGACATAGGCTTGCGGTCGCAGCAGACCGAGCCGACGGGCCGAAAGCAGATGATAGGTCGCCGGCGTGCTCGGGCAGTGAATGGAGACGAAATCCATATGCGCCAGCATCTGGTCCAGGCTCTGCCACCAGGTGGCGTCGAGTTCGGCTTCGGTCTCCTCGTCGAGGCGGTTCCGGTTGTGATAGTGGATCGCGAGCCCGAAGCCGCGCGCCCGGCGGGCGACCGCCTGGCCGATCCGCCCCATGCCGATGATGCCGAGCCGCTTGCCCCAGATTCGGTGGCCCAGCATGGTGGTCGGCGCCCAGCCCTGCCAGTCGCCACCGCGCAGCAGGCGCTCGCCCTCGGAGAGCCGGCGTGGCACCGCGAGGATCAGCGCCATGGTCATGTCCGCCGTGTCCTCGGTCAGCACGCCGGGCGTGTTGGTCACGAGGATGCCGCGCTCCCCTGCCGCGGCGAGGTCGATGTGATCGACGCCGGTGCCGAAGCTCGCGATCAGCTTCAGGTCCGGGCCGGACTGGCCGATCAGGTCGCCGTCGATGGTGTCCGTCACCGTCGGCACGAGCACGTCGGCCTCTGCCACGGCCTTCGACATGGCCTCGCGGTCGAGCGGCCGATCGTCCTCGTTGAGTCGGGTGTCGAAAAGCTCCATCATGCGCGCCTCGATCTCCCGGGGGAGACGCCGCGTCACGATCACTTTGAGCTTTCTGCCAGGTCTCATCGACCCTCCGCGCGCGGCTCGGCGGGCGCGATCCGAGCGCAATCGGCAGCCTGTTTAGCAAACGCCCCATGGCGACTCAAACCGCAGGGCGGGACTCGGTGCCCGCCATGAGTGCTGATCGAAGCCGCCGCCGCGGGCAATGTGCGCCGCAGCATACCCTTCGCGCGCCTGCGCGCCTGTTTGAAGCCGGCCGCGCGCTCGCGCTGGCGGCGGTGCTTGCGGCTATGGTCACCGCCGTCGCCGCGGCTCTTGGGCCGCAAGTCCGCGCCCAGGATGGGCCGCGCTTCGTCTCGCTGAAGGCGGAGGTCGCCAACCTTCGTGTCGGCCCTGGCCGGCGCTATCCCATCGAGTGGGTCTACCAGCGGCGCGGCCTGCCGCTGCTGGTGGTCGCACACTTCGATCAGTGGCGCTGGGTGCTCGACCATGAGGGGACGAAGGGCTGGATGCACAAGTCGCTGCTCTCGACCCACCGCACCGTCGTCGTCATGAACGGGGTGCAGACCATCCGGGAGCGTCCGTTGACCGGCTCGCCGGCGGTCCTGCGGGCGGAAGCCGGGGTCATCGCCGATCTGCTCGGCTGCGAGGACGGCTGGTGCCGCATCGGGCTCGCCGGCGAGGAAGGCTGGCTGCCCGAAAACGCCCTCTGGGGTGTCAGGCCGCCCGCGCAGTAACCCGCACGTCGCGCGCCAACTGTTACGATGGGCGAATCGGGGGCAGCCCGCCCACGGCATGAGGGAGAACGATTCATGGCGACCGTGCTTCAGACAGACTTCGCCTGGCCCGATGTGAGTATCGAGCGCGCGGTGATCGAAGGCGCCGGCCACATGCTGGTAACCGGCCCTTCCGAGCCGAGCCCGGCGGAGGCGGTCGAGGCCATGGTGGACGAGCACGACCCCGCCGCAATTCTCACTTGCTGGGCCCAGATCTCCGCTGCCGCAATCGAGCGCCCCTCGGCACTCAGGATCGTCCAGCGGCTGGGCGTCGGGCTCGACAACATCGCGGTGGATGCGGCGACCGCGCGCGGCACCTGGGTCGCCAATGTGCCGGATTATTGCGTCGAGGAGGTCTCGGACCACGCGGTGGCCATGGCCTACGCCTGGTTCCGCGGCATCGTTCACTTCGACCGTGCCGTGAAGACGGGCGTGTGGGACCCCTCCGGCGCGCGCCTTCGCCGCGGTGCGACGCTGACCGCCGGCATCCTCGGGATGGGGCGGATCGGGCGCTGCACCGCCCGCAAGCTGGACGCGCTCGGCATGACCGTGCTGGGCCACGATATCGCCGCACCGCCGGACTCCGTGCCGGTACGCATGGTCGGGCTCGACCGGCTCGCCTTGGACTCCGACATCGTCGTCGTCCACCTGCCCCTCACCGACGCGACCCACCACCTGGTGGACGCGGTGTTCCTCGCCGGGGTCAAGCCGGGCGCCTTCCTGATCAACGTGAGTCGCGGACCGGTGGTCGACAACGATGCGCTGATCGAGGCGCTGGAGGCTGGCCGCCTCGCAGGTGCCGGCCTCGACGTGGTGGAGGGCGAGCCGAGCCCGCCGGCCGCCCTCGTCGCCCGCGCCGACGTGATCGCGACGCCGCACGTGGCGTTCTCTTCCGATGCTTCGCTTGCCGAACTCAGGCAGCGGGGCGCGGAGGAGGTGGTGCGCGTGCTCGCCGGCGATACGCCGGTGAACGCGTGCAACCGGATCGAATGACGAGCCAGGGCGCTCGTAACGTGCACCGGCAAGGGGGGCGCCGATGACCGCACCGAGACCCGCCGTAGTCGACCAGGCCGATCTCGAATGGGAAGGCGGGGAGGAGGCCAACCTCGCCACAGGCACCGGAATCCGCTGGAAGCTGCTGATTACCGGCGAGCGGACCGAGACCGAAGACCTCGCCACCGGCATCGCCGAGGTCGCGCCGGGCGCGGAGCTCATGCGCCACCGCCACGAGCCTGCGGAGATCTATTACATCATGAGCGGCCGGGGCGAGATGGAAATCGAGGGCAGCACGCACGCGGTGGGGCCCGGCTGCGCGGTCTACATCCCGCCCGACGCCAAGCATGCGCTGCGCTGCACCGGCGCGGACCCGCTGGTCTTCGTGTTCGCCTTCCCGCGCGACCGCTTCGACCAGATCGTCTATCACTTCGATCGGTAGGGGCGAGGCCGTGCCCGC
This sequence comes from Alphaproteobacteria bacterium, assembly GCA_022826345.1. The sequence goes on along the minus strand of JAJDVB010000062.1, from coordinate 3,680 downwards.
GTTGACTCCGTTCCGCCTCTGGGGCTAAGTCTCGGGTGGCGGTACGGCCCGCCTCGGGGCCGGATTTCGGGGGCGAATACGTGGCAGATCAATCAAGCGGTGGCGGAACCCGCGCGCGACCGATCTCGCCTCACCTCACCGTCTATCGGCCGCAGCTCACCTCGGTGCTCTCGATCCTGCACCGGATGACCGGCGTGATTCTGGCATCCGGGGCGGCGATGCTCTGCGCCTGGCTGCTGACCGCCGCTGCAGGCGAGCGCTACTACGACTGGACCGCGTGGTTCCTCACGTCTTGGCTCGGCTACGCGCTGCTGGCGGCCTGGTCCTGGTGCCTCTTCTATCACCTCTGCAACGGCGTCCGGCACCTGTTCTGGGATGCCGGGATGTGCCTCTCGCTCCGCGAGACCTACGGCTCAGGGATCGCCGTCGTGGTGGCGTCGTTCGTGCTGACCGGGCTCTCCTGGGGCCTCGGCCTCGCCTGCAACCTGGCCGGTTGAGGGGGGCGCCATGGCACTGCAGACCCCGCTCGCCAAGGTGCGCCACCTGGGCTCCGCCAAGGAAGGGGTGAACCACTGGTGGTGGCAGCGGCTCACCGCGATCCTGCTGGTGCCGCTCTCGCTCTGGTTCGTGGGCTCGCTCTGGTCGCTCATCGCGGCGGGCGCGGACCGCGACGCCTTCGTCGACTGGCTCTCCGGCCCGGTGGCGGCGGTGCTGATGCTGCTCTTCCTGGGCGCCACCTTCTATCACCTGAAGCTCGGCCTTCAGGTGGTGATCGAGGATTACGTGCACGGCAAGTGCAAGTGGGTGCTGCTGATCCTGAACACGCTGCTCTGCCTCGTTCTCTGCCTCGCCTCGCTCTACTCCGTGATCCTGATCGCGGTGCAGGGGTGAGAGCATGACCGCCGCCTACCCGATCGCCGAGCACCACGACGACGTTGTGGTGGTAGGCGCCGGCGGCGCCGGCCTGCGCGCGACGCTCGGCCTCGCCGAGGCCGGCCTGCAGACCGCCTGCATCAGCAAGCTCTTCCCCACCCGCAGCCACACGGTGGCGGCCCAGGGCGGCATCTCGGCGGCGCTTGGCAACATGGAGGAGGACGACTGGCGCTGGCACATGTACGACACCGTCAAGGGGTCGGACTGGCTGGGCGATCAGGACGCGATCGAATACCTGTGCAAGGAAGGCCCCCGCGCGGTCATCGAACTGGAGCACTACGGCGTGCCCTTCTCCCGCACCCCGGACGGCAAGATCTACCAGCGCGCCTTCGGCGGCATGTCGCTCAATTACGGCGAGAAGCAGGCGCACCGCACCTGCGCCGCCGCCGACCGCACCGGCCACGCTATCCTGCATACGCTCTACCAGCAGTCGTTGCGCCACAATGCGGCGTTCTTCATCGAGTATTTCGCCCTCGATCTGGTGATGGACGAGGAGGGCGCCTGCCAAGGCGTGCTCGCCTGGAACCTGGACGACGGCACGCTGCACCTCTTCCGCGCGCACATGGTAATCCTGGCGACCGGCGGCTACGGCCGCGCCTACTTCTCCGCCACCTCGGCCCATACCTGCACGGGCGACGGCAACGCCATGGTGCTGCGCGCTGGGCTCCCGCTGCAGGACATGGAGTTCGTGCAGTTCCACCCCACGGGCATCTACGGCTCGGGCTGCCTGATGAGCGAGGGTGCCCGCGGCGAGGGCGGCTACCTGATCAACTCCGAGGGCGAGCGCTTCATGGAGCGCTATGCGCCCAACGCCAAGGACCTTGCCTCGCGCGACGTGGTGAGCCGCGCGATCACCATGGAGATCCGTGAGGGGCGCGGCTGCGGGCCCGAGAAGGACCACATGCACCTGAAGATGGACCATCTCGGTGCTGAGGTCTTGAACGAACGCCTCCCCGGCATCACCGAGACGGCCCGCATCTTCGCCGGCGTCGAGCCGTTGGAGGAGCCGGTCCCGGTAATCCCCACCGTCCACTACAACATGGGCGGCATTCCCTGCATCTACACCGGCGAGACCGTGACGGTGCGGGACGGCGACCCCGATTCCGTGATCCCCGGCCTGATGTCGGTGGGGGAGGCAGCCTGTGTCTCCGTCCACGGCGCCAACCGGCTGGGGTCGAACTCGCTGCTCGACCTCGTCGTGTTCGGCCGGGCGGCGGCGCAGCGCTGTGCCGAGATCGTGGAGGCCGGCGCGCCGCACAAGCCGATGCAGAACGGCGTGCTCGACAAGAGCCTCGACTGGTTCGACCGGCTGCGCCACGCCAAGGGTGGGACGCCCACGGCGGCGATCCGGCTCGACATGCAGCGCACCATGCAGGAGCACGCCGGCGTCTTCCGCACCCAGGAGATCATGGAGGAGGGTGCGCGCAAGCTGGACGGCGTCTGGGACGGCTTCCGCAACGACATCGGCGTCGCCGACCGCTCGCTCATCTGGAACTCTGACCTCGCCGAAACCATCGAGCTCGACAACCTGATGCGCCAGGCGAGCGTCACCCTGCACTCGGCGCTCAATCGGGAGGAGAGCCGCGGCGGTCATGCGCGCGAGGATTTCCCGGACCGCGACGACGAGAAGTGGCTCAAGCACACGGTCGCCTGGCTGGGCGACGACGGCGCGACGCGGATCGACTACCGGCCCGTGCACCTGCATACGCTCAGCAACGAGGTCGAGACCATTCCTCTCAAGGCACGGGTCTACTAGGGCTCCGGCAAGGTCGGTCACCCATGGCGCAACTCACGCTCCCGCAGAACTCGAAGATCGGTAAGGGCAAGCACTTCCCCGTCGCCGGGGCGGGCCGGACCCGGCGCTTCAAGATCTACCGCTACGATCCGGACAGCGGCGAGAACCCGCGCACGGACACCTACGACCTCGATCTCGACCAGTGCGGGCCGATGGTCCTGGACGCCCTGATCAAGATCAAGAACGAGGTGGACGCGACGCTCACCTTCCGCCGCAGCTGCCGCGAGGGGATCTGCGGCTCCTGCGCCATGAACGTGGACGGTACCAACACGCTGGCCTGCATCAAGCCCATCGACGAGGTGAAGGGCGAGGTGCGCATCTACCCTCTGCCGCACATGCCGGTGGTGAAGGACCTGGTGCCCGACATGGCGGACTTCTACGCGCAGTACGCCTCCATCGAGCCCTGGATGAAGACGGATACCGCGCCTCCGTCGTCGACCGAGCGGCTGCAGGGGCCGGAGGACCGCGAGAAGCTCGACGGTCTCTACGAGTGCATCCTGTGCGCCTGCTGCTCGACCAGCTGCCCGAGCTACTGGTGGAACAGCGACCGCTACCTGGGCCCTGCGACCCTGCTGCAGGCCTACCGCTGGCTCGCCGACAGCCGCGACGAGGCCACGGGTGAGCGGCTCGACGAGCTGGAGGACCCGTTTCGGCTCTACCGTTGCCACACCATCATGAACTGCACCCGCACCTGCCCGAAGCACCTGAACCCGGCCAAGGCGATCGCCGAGATCAAGAAGATGATGGTCGCCCGCCGCTAGCGTCGTGCCCCGGAAGAACGCATGAGTAAGTTTGACCTCCCACCGTCATGCCCGGACTTGATCCACTGCTGTCCGGTTTAGGCAGAGGTAAGTTGGAGTTCGATTTGCCTGTCATCGTTTGGCGGGGTTTTGGGCGGGTCCTTGATGTTGAGGATGCATCGGCGGTGCATGATGTTGAGGCGCACCAGCCG
>JAJDVB010000172.1 GCA_022826345.1 Alphaproteobacteria bacterium | reverse complement strand
CTAAATCAAAACCCTTCTCGCCCGCCTTATTGTCAAACCGTCGCACTTAGCTTCCTACATCATCATGTGGTCTCTTTGGCGACTACAACACCACCCCTCCGAAGCTTTTTCTAACTAAAAGAAACGACTGTAAACGCAACTGTATTAGGGCAGAGCAACCAGGGTCGCCGGGCTGCCCGGCGCTTGGCAGACCAACCACCGTCGAATACCCTGCCCGGCGCACCACCCCAATGCCTCCCGCCCGAGGCGTCCTGAACCGGGACACGCGGCGGACAGAGCGTGGCTCAGCGGCTAAGATCGATGCTGGCACCGATGAGGTCGGTCACATGCAGCTGACGAAATACAGCGACTATTGCTTGAGAGCCCTCATCTACCTGGGCCTCAACCGCCACCGGCGCTGCACGATCCGGGAAATCTCCAATGCCTACGGCATTTCGGAGAACCACCTGATGAAGCTGATCCATCAGCTGGGTCAAGAGGGATACATCACGACGACCCGCGGCAAGAACGGCGGCCTGGAACTCGCGATGCCGGCGAGCGAAATCAATCTGGGCGAGGTCATCCGCGTCACCGAGGGGAACTTTCAGCTGGTCGAGTGCTTCGCCGGACGGGAGAAGAACACATGCCCGATCGCCGGTCCGTGCCGCTTGACCGGGGTTCTCGAGGAAGGCCTGCAAGCCTTTTTTGGCGTGCTTGATCAGTACACGTTGGAAGACATGCTGAAGCCGGCGCCGGCGTTCCGGCGCATCTTTGCGGCCAGGGAAGAGCGCAGACTCGTGTCGCAAGGCGCGGGTGCGACCGGGAGATAGGGGACCGTTCGCGAGCGGCGAACCCCGCTACGAATCCCGTACTACGAAAGCTCAAACCAACAGACGAAGAAATGGGCCGCTCCCGGAGAACCGGGAGCAGCCAGTGCGCGGGAGGATCTAGGCCGTCATCACGGTCGGCGGCTGCACCTGCGTCATCAGATCGTGGTCCCACTCGCCCTCGACGACGACGCCGAGACAGCCCAGTTGAACCGCCTCGATCAGGTTGTGGGAGAGGTACACGTAGGCTCCCGACTGCCTGAAGGTATAGAGCGCCGCCCCGGCGGAGCCGCCGCGGATGAACCAGGTCTCCAGGCCTTCCGCCGGCGGATCGACGAAGGAGCCCTGCTCCCAAACGTAATCGCCGTGGCCGCCGATCAGATGCGGCCTGGAGTCCCGGTTCGCCTGGGAGTGGATGAACAGCACCGACTCGCCGACGTTTGCCGTCATCGCGTTGTCGCCGGTGAGCGCGCCGACCCGGCCGTTCAGCACGACGTGGCTCGGCGTGAGCGTCTGCATCACGTCGAACATGTCGGACATGCCGTCGGTGTGGTCGGCGTAGTCGATGAAGTTGCCATCGGCGTCGCGTGGCACGTAGAAGTCCTGTTCGCCGATGTAATAGGCCCGGTCGTAGCGGAGCGGGTTGCCGTGGCGGTCCTTGAGCCCGTCCCTCGGCAGCACCATGACCGCCCCGTTCATGCCGGAGACGACGTGGAAGGGGATCATCGTTCCCCCCGGCGCGCAGTGGTAGATGTAGGTGCCGGCCTTGGTCGCCTTCCAGCGCAGCTTGACCTGCTCGCCGGGCGAGATGAGCGTGAGCCCGCCGCCGCCGAGCGCGCCGGTCGACGCATGGAAGTCGATGTTGTGCTCGAAGATGTTGCTTGCCGGGTTCTTCAGCGTGAGCTCGACGTAGTCGCCCTCGTGGCAGATCATCAGCGGCCCCGGGATCGAGCCGTTGAACGACAGCGTGTTGAGCATGGTGCCGTCGTCGTCGATCTCCCGCTTGTCCTCGGTGGCGGTGAGCTCCACCTCGATGATCTTCGGGCCGTCCGTGGCAACCTGCTCATGGGCCGGAACGAAGGGCGGGGCGACGAGCTCCTGCTTGACCCTGGGGAGGCCGCTTACGTCCGCGTCGCTGGCCGACGCCATCATCACCGGGGTTGCGGCCGAGGCAGCGCCTAACGCGCCACCCATCTTCAGAACGTCACGCCTGTTCACGTGTAGCATGGCTGCACTCTCCTATCCGCTGTTGCCTCATCGCATGTATTCAATGCGCCCGGATGCGGATCGACCCTGCCCCTAACCCATTCGAAAGGCCGCTGAGACGACCCGTGAGCACCTAAAGATGTATTTTGAATAAAGGTTATGAGCCGTCAAGCAGGATGTCACGTCCTTAACTTCCTGCAGGCCGCTCGTGCTAGTATGTGAGACCGTTGAATCGTCTTGATCCAGGAAGCGGACCATGGGCCACTGGACCCTTGACGACATCCCGTGGGAACAGTTCGACCGGTCGAAGCTCGACCCGGAGATGGTCAAGATTGCCAAGGCGGCGTGCATGGTGGAGCACCATAGCGCCGATTACGGCAAGTACCTCTGCGGCGTGTTTCACGACGATCCCAGCTTCTGCGCCGATGCGCTCGCCTGGGCGGAGGAAGAGGTCCAGCACGGCGCGGTCCTGCGCCGCTACGCCGAGCTTGCGGACCCCACCTTCGACTTCGACGCGACCTTCGCACGCTTCGTAGAAGGCCACCCCATCGACGTGGAGGCGAGCGAATCCATCCGGGGTTCGCGCTGCGGCGAGCTTGTGGCGCGCTGCATCGTGGAGGTCGGCACCTCCACCTACTACAGCGCGCTGCGCGATGCTGCCGAAGAGCCCGTGTTCAAGGCGATCTGCAAGCGGATCGCGGGCGACGAGTTCCGCCACTACAAGCTCTTCTATACCAACATGAAGCGCTATCGGGATATCGAGGGCGTCGGCCGGCTCGCTCGGGCCAAAGTCGCGCTCGGGCGCCTATTCGAGTCGAGCGACGACGAGCTCGCCTACGCCTACCACTGCGGCACCGGGGAGCCCGATCCCTATGTCCGCCGCCGCACGATACGCGCCTATGCGGGGCGCACGCTCCCGCTCTACCGGCGGGACCACGTGCAGCGCGGGGTGGGCATGACGCTCAAGGCAATCGGCATCAAGGCGCAGTCGCGGCTCGGCAGGACGATCGCCGCGCTGACGTGGCGCGTGCTCAGGCTCTATGTCCGCCGCTTGGCGTGGGCGAAAGAAACGGGCGAAACTCTGCAATCACCGCTTGGTAGAGCGCCCGCTTGAAGGAAACCGCGTTCGCGGCCAGGTCGTCGACCGGCGACCAGCGCCAGTCGCTGAACTCAGGATGCGGGGTATCGATGTCGATGTCAGCATCGGTGCCGAGGAAGCGCGCGGCGAACCATTTCTGCTCTTGACCCCGGTAGCGCCCGCGCCACACGCGGTTCACCAAGTTTGGCGGCAAGTCGTAGCGCAACCACTCCCGCGTTTCCGCGACGAGCTCCACCTTGTCGGGTTTGACGCCGGTCTCTTCTTCAAGCTCCCTCAGCGCCGAATCACGCGGGTCCTCACCCCGGTCGATGCCGCCCTGCGGCATCTGCCAGGCTTCCTGCACCATGTCGATGCGCTGCCCGACGAAGACTAATCGCCGCTCGTTGAACAACAGCACGCCGACACAGGGGCGGTAGGGGAGCCCGTCGAGACTATTCATGTCACCGGGAGGTGGGGCCGGCGCGCGTACCGGCTCAGTTTACGATCGCTTTGCCCGAGAGGACGTGGAAGCCGCGCAGCTGCTCGATCGCGCGGGCCAGCTGATAGTCACCATCCGCCGGATCATCCTCGACCTGGGCGGCTTCCTCCGCCGGCAGGTCCTCTACTTCAACACCGGACTCGTCATTGTCGAGATGGCCCTGCAGATCCTCCTCCCGACGCTCCTGCACCGCTTCTGCCTCGGGCTCAGGTCGAATCTGCTCCACGACGATGTCAGGGTCGATCCCCTGTTCCTGGATCGAGCGGCCGGACGGCGTGTAATAGCGTGCCGTGGTAAGCCGCAGCGCGCCGCGCCCGCGGAGCGGTAGCACCGTCTGCACCGAGCCTTTGCCGAACGAGCGGGTGCCAAGGAGTAGTGCCCGCCCGTGATCCTGCAGCGCACCGGCCACGATCTCAGAGGCCGAGGCCGTTCCGCCGTTGATCAGCACCACCAGCGGCAGGCCGCCGATGATGTCTCCTTTGCGCGCGTTGAAGCGCAGAATGCTGTCGGGGTCGCGACCCCTGGTCGATACGATTTCACCCCGTTCCAGGAACGCATCCGAGACCGCGATCGCCTGATCGAGAAGGCCTCCGGGATTGTTGCGCAGGTCGAGCACGGCGCCGAGCACCTGATCGCCCTGCTCGTCCCAGAGGTCGCCCAGCGTTCCCTCGAGATCGTCGGACGTGTGCTCGGAGAACGTCGAGATCCGCGCGAGGATGATCTCGTCATCCACTACCCGTGCGCGCACCGAACGAATCTTGATGATCGCGCGGGTGATTGGAAACGTCAGATCCTCCTCCACCCCTCTGCGGCGGACGGTGAGCGTGATCTCGGAATTGGCGGGGCCGCGCATCCTGTCGACCGCCTGTTGGAGGGTGAGACCGAGCACCGGTTCGTCGTCGAGATGGGTCACCAGGTCCCCCGCCTCGATCCCGGCGCGCTGCGCGGGCGTGTCGTCGATCGGCGCGATCACCTTGACGAGGCCGTTCTCCATCGTCACCTCAATGCCGAGGCCGCCGAACTCACCCCGCGCCTGAACCTGAACTTCCTTGTAGCTCTTGGGGTTGTGGTACTTCGAATGGGGATCGAGCGAGCCGATCATGCCCTCGATGGCGGCATCGATCAGGTCAGACGTGCTTACCTCCTCGACATACTCGTCCCGTATTCGTTCGAGAATGTCGCCGAACAGATCGAGCTGTTCATAGGTTTCCTGATCCTCGTCGGCGAGCGTAATCGCCGGGAGGGAAATCATCATCAAGCCGGCAATACCGGCTGCCAGTAGTCTTCGCATTCCGTCCTTCGACCGTAACGCCGGCTGCCGAACGTGTAGCCGACGCGATTGCAGAGCCCTCGCCGGAAGCCGCCGCCTCCGCCCTACCGGGCCGCCGTCCGCGGCCGGGCCATGATATCTCTCGCCATCGAAAATGATCAAATCAATATGCGATTTTGCGATCGGGCGCTCGCAAGCGTCCGATTGTCGGCGGTTTGCTACCGGAGCGCCGGCGCCGTCACGCGCCGGTTGGAGCGGGCGAGAGCGGCTCGATGGTATGATCCCCCGCTACCCTCGCGAGCAGAGATGCGGCAGTGGCGCCACTCACCGGATGCCGCCAATCGGGGGCCACCTCAATGAGCGGTGCCAGCACGAACGCCCGCTTGGCAAGTCGCGGGTGAGGGAGAATGAGCGCCGGCCCGTCGTCGCCGACGGCGTGGTGGACGATCTGGCCATCGTAGTCCAGGAGATCGAGGTCGAGTGGGCGGTCCGCACCGGCAATGCTCCGCCGTCGTCCGAACGCTGCCTCGACGGCAAGGAGGTGCGCCATGAGCGGGACGGGGGAGAGCGTCGTCTCGACCCGGACCACGCCGTTGACGAACCAAGGGCCTTGCGCGGGCGGCACCGGCGCGCTGCGGTACCACCGCGACCGCGCAACGGGCAGGATTCCGCGCGCGGCAAGCGCATCGAGCGCTGCGTCCAGCCCCTCGGCCGGCGTGCCGTGGCGCGCGCTTGCGAGGTTCGCACCGAGCGCAACCAAAATCATTGCGACGAAACGTGCTCTTGCACTTGTCCCGCTCTCCGATAATCCCTAGTTATGGCGCGCGTACCGGGCGTCCGCGACTTCGTGGGCGGCGGAGAGGTGCGCCACGCAGCAACGGCATGCTCTCCGGTATTCTGACTCACCTGACCGAGAAGGATAGGACTTGATGGATTTCAACCCGCAGGAGCGGATCGGCCTCTTCATCGACGGCGCAAATCTCTACGCCGCAGCCCGTTCGCTCGGATTCGACATTGACTACAAGCGCTTGAGGGAGGAGTTCGCGGGCAAGGCCCGGCTCATCCGTGCTCTCTATTACACGGCTCTTATCGAGGATCAGGAGTATTCGCCGATCCGGCCGTTGGTCGATTGGCTCGACTACAACGGCTACACCTTGATCACGAAGCCGACCAAGGAGTTCACCGATTCCTTGGGTCGCCGCAAGGTCAAGGGCGACATGGATATCGAAATCGCGGTCGACATGATGGAGTTGGCCGATGTCCTCGACCACATCGTGCTGTTCTCGGGCGATGGCGATTTCCGCCGTGTGACCGAGGCCGTCCAGCGCAAGGGCGTGCGGGTGTCGGTTGTCAGCACGATCCGCTCGCAGCCCCCGATGATCGCCGACGAACTCCGCCGACAAGCCGACACCTTCATCGAGCTGCAGGAGCTCGAGCCCGTGATCGCGCGCGAGCCGAAGTGGCGGCACGAACGGGCCCGGACCCTGAGGGAGCCGATGGAGGACGAGTACGAGGGGTACGGCGAAGAGGGCGACGAGGACGAGATGGCCGACGAGGTCGCGCACACGGCGTGAGCACGCCGGTGCCGGCTCCGCGCGTACCGGACCAGGACTGCGACCTGTGCCCACGCCTCGCCGCCTTTCGTGACGATCATAGGGCCGCCGAGCCGGACTGGCACAATGCGCCGGTGACGAGCTTCGGTGGGCTTGACGCGCGACTGTTGATCGTCGGTCTCGCGCCCGGCCTGCGCGGGGCCAATCGCACAGGCCGGCCCTTCACAGGCGACTTCGCCGGCGACCTGCTTTACGCCACCCTCGGCGATTTCGGCTTCGCCCGCGGTGCCTACGACGCCCACGCCGCCGATGGCCTCACGCTGCACGATTGCCGGATCACCAATGCGGTTCGCTGCGTCCCACCGCAGAACCAGCCAAAGGGGGCGGAGACCGCGGCGTGCCGTCAGTTCCTTGCGGCTGAGATCGCGGCGATGACCCGGCTTCGGGCGATCCTCGCGCTGGGACTAGTCGCCCACGGTGCGGTGCTGAAGGCGCTCGGTTTCCGCGCTGGCGCCCACCACTTCGCACACGGCGCGGTCCACCGCCTGGATGAGGGGTGCCGACTGTTCGACAGCTACCACTGCTCGCGCCTCAACACGAACACGGGCCGTCTCACGCCGGCGATGTTTGCCGAGGTCTTCGCCTCGATTCGGGAGGCGTTGGGCAAGCCGCGCGCCTGACTCGGCGGACTCAATTTAACCGCGTTCGCGGACCAGCCGTTCCTTCTGGCGCTGCCAGTCCCGCGCCTTCTCGGCGGCGCGTTTGTCGTACTTGCGTTTGCCCGATGCCATGGCGAGCGCCACCTTGGCGATTCCGCGATCATTGAAGTAGAGCGCGAGCGGCACCAAGGTCACGCCGCCGCGGCGCAGTGCCCCCACCAGCTTGCGTATCTCGCGCTTGTGCAGCAGCAGCTTTCGCGGCCGCAGGGGATCGTGATTGAAGGGGCCGGCGCCATCGTATTGGGCGATGTGGGCGTTGATGAGAAACACCTCGCCGCCGCGTTCGGTGGCGTAGGCATCGTTGATGTTGGCCCGACCTGCCCGGAGCGACTTGACCTCGGTCCCGGTGAGCCGGATGCCGACCTCGAAGGGACGCTCGAGATGATAGTCGCGGCGCGCCTTGCGATTCTGCGCGATTCGTTTGCCGCCGGGGGCGGATTTGTCGCTCACCGTAGGGGATCGGCCGCGGGCTGGAGCCCCGGCGCCTTACTCAGTTGAGGAGGCCGACCCGGCGCATCGCCGATTCGATCCGCTCGCGGTTCGCCTCGCTGGGGGAGGTCAGCGGCAGCCTCACCTCCGGCTCGCACTTGCCGAGGAGCGACGCGGCGTACTTGACCGGGATCGGGTTGCTCTCGACGAACAGCGTGTCGTGGAGCGGCATCAACTGGCTGTGCCGGTCCAACGCCTCGGCGGCATCGCCACGATCCCACGCGGCGAAGAAGCCCGCGCATTGGCGCGGCGCCACGTTCGCCGTCACGGAGATGCAGCCGTCGCCACCCTGCGCCAGGAAGCCCAGAATCGTCCCGTCCTCACCCGAAAGCTGGCAGAACTCCTCGCCGATGGTGTTCCTGGTGCGCGTGGGCCGGCAGAGGTCCGCGGTCGCATCCTTGACGCCCACGACGTTGGGAAGCTCGGCAAGGCGGGCCATCGTCTCGACCGACATGTCCACCACGCTCCGGCCTGGAATGTTGTAGATGATCTGTGGGATGTCCACGGCGTCGTTGACCGCCTTGTAATGGGCGTACATCCCCTCTTGCGTCGGCTTGTTGTAATAGGGCATGACGAGCAGCGCGCCGTCTGCGCCGGCGTCCTTGGCGTGGCGGGTGAGGCTGATCGCCTCTTCGGTCGAGTTCGAGCCCGTGCCGGCCACGACCGGAACCCGCCCAGCCGCGACCTCGATGCAGATCTCGGTCACCCGGTGGTGTTCCTCGTGGCTGAGGGTCGGCGATTCACCCGTGGTTCCGCAGGGCACGAGCCCGGCGGCACCCTCCTCGATTTGCCAGTCGACGAAATCACGGTAGGCGTCTTCATCCACTTCGCCATTGCGGAACGGCGTGATCAGGGCCGTCAGATATCCCTGGAACATGACACGCTCCCACGGTCGTGCATTGCGGCTTCGGCGAGAATAGGTTGGCAGCATGTTGGGAACAAGGCCGCGTCAAGGGTTCGCCCACCTCAGTTGTGCACCGCAGGCCGTGCGGTGGGGCCGGCGAATGCTCTTTGCCCTGGCGGTGGCGATCGTGCCGGCCGTCCTCGACGCGCCGGCGCGCGCGGAGGCGGCGCCGCCCATGCCGCCGGCCGTGGCGCGGGCCGACATCGCGCTCTATGCCGACGCCTTCAGGGCAGCGGCGCGCAACAACTGGAGCCGCGCCCATCGCCTTGCCCAAAGAGCCAGTGACCCCCTCGGCGCCACGATCCTGCACTGGTGGGACTACAGCAGCCCAGGCACACGTGCCTCCTTCGCCGATATCGCGCAGTTCATCGACGAGCATCCCGACTGGCCGGATCAGAGACTGCTCCAGATCAACGCCGAATCGGCGATGGCGAAGGGGGTTTCCGACGCGGATGTCCTCGCTTGGTATCGCTGGCGTGATCCCATCAGCCGTGAGGGCCGCCTGCGCCATGCCGACGCCCTGTTCGGCATCGGCCAGGAAGAGCGCGCGGAAGCACTGGTCCGCAAGACCTGGGTCCAGGGGTGGTTCACCGGGCGGGAGCTTCGCGAGACCTACCGCCGCTACCGCGCGCACCTGCGGCCCGAGGATCACCTCGCCCGCCTGGATCGCCTGGTGTGGGCCAATCACGCCCGCGCGGCGCGGCGCATGTACCGCTATGTCGACGAGGGGCAGCAGCGGCTGGCGGAGGCGCGGCTGACGCTGCGCGCCTACGCCGGCGGTGTGGATCGGGCGATTGCGCGCGTGCCGCAGTCGCTTCGCGATCATCCAGGTCTTGTCTACGAGCGGCTGCGCTGGCGTCGAAAGAAGGACCGAGACGAGGATGCCCGAGCCCTCCTGGAGACGCCGCCAGAGGACCTCGGCCCTCGGCCCAAGCTCTGGTGGCAGGAGCGCTCGATCCTGGCCCGTCGCGCTCTGGAGGAGGGGCTGGTCGATGAGGCCTACGCGCTTGCCGCCGAGCACCGTCAGAGCGCGGCCTCGACCTATTCCGACGCCGAGTGGCTGGCAGGGTGGATCGCGCTGCGCTTCCTCGACGATGCACGCGGCGCGTTTCTCCACTTCGAGCGTATGCACGGCGCCGTCACCATGCCGATCAGCCGGGCACGCGCGGCCTATTGGGCGGGCTTGGCCGCAGACACGTCCGGCGATCCGGAGGGGGCGGCTCTCTGGTACGGCAAGGCCGCGGCGTATCCGGCCACCTTCTACGGACAGGTCGCGATCACCCGGATCGCCGCACCCGATGCGCCGCTGATCGGCGCAGCATCCCGCACCACCGGCGCTGCGACGCTCAACGGCCACGCGCTGTTCGCGGCCGTGCGCTTCCTGACGTTTCTCGGCCGCGACTATCTCGTGGATTCTTTCTACAAGCACCTGAGCAGGCTCGCGCGCAACGAGGCGGATCACGCCATGATTTCGGCGTTCGCACACTCCGTCGGACAGCCCGAGCAGGCAATCCGTGCCGCCCAGCAGGCCACGCGGGAAGGCTACGTCTCCATCGACCGGCTGTTTCCGCTGGTGAACGTGCCGTTCGCACGCGATGACACCGCTCTCGAACATGCCCTGGTGCTCGCGCTGATCCGCCAGGAGAGCCGCTTCGACCCACTGGCACGGAGCGGCTCAGGCGCACTCGGTTTGATGCAGCTGATGCCCCGGACTGCAAAGAGCGTGGCTCGCAAAATGGGCCTGAGCCAGTCCAGCAAGCGCCTCACTTCCAATCGCACGCACAACGTCGCGCTCGGCAGCCGCTACTTGAGCGACATGCTCGCGCGCTTCGACGGTTCGTACCTGCTGGCCGTCGCCGCCTATAATGGCGGGCCGCGCAACGTCGCCCGTTGGATCGCAGCAAACGGCGATCCCCGGCACGACCCGGATTTGGACATCATCGACTGGATCGAAATGATCCCGCTCTCAGAAACCCGCAACTACGTGCAGCGGGTGCTTGAAGGAACGCAAGTTTATCGCTGGCAGCTCGGCCGGCGGCCAACGGCCTCGAGCCTAGAGCGCGACCTCGCGCGCGGCATGTCCCAACGCACCGTGGATGCCCATTGCTCGCGAATCGGCAACGGCGAGCGGCGCGCCCATGTTGACTTCCGTGCGCTGTGCCGGTTCATGCGGGGCGAGGACATCATGCCCGTCGACCGGCCGGATCGGGGCGGGGCCCGCCACGCAGGATGGCGGCGGCGGAGGCTCCGGTGAGCGACCCACAGGGTGCCGCGGCGGATACGATGGCCCCGGAGCTGTTGCCCAAGCCCTCCGACGTGCGCGGGGCTGCGGAGCGCTTGGCCGGCCACGCGGTCGAGACACCGCTACTCAGGGCCGACGCCCTCGACGAGCAGATCGGCGGGCGCCTGTTGCTCAAGGCGGAACCGCTCCAGCGCACCGGCTCGTTCAAGTTCCGGGGCGCCTGCAACCGGCTGCTGCAGCTCGATCCGGCTGCCAAGGCCCGCGGCGTGGTCACCTATTCCTCCGGCAACCACGCCCAGGCCGTCGCAGCGGCGGCCAAGCTCGTCGGCGTGCCGGCGGTCATCGTCATGCCGCGGGACGCGCCCGAGGTGAAGATCGCCGGCACCCGTCGCCACGGCGCCGAGATCGTGCTCTACGACCGCGCTTCGGAAGCGCGGGAGGCCCTCGGCAAGAAGATCGCGGAGGAGCGCGGGGCTGTGCTGGTCAAGCCCTATGACGACTTCAATGTCATCGCCGGCCAGGGCACGGTCGGGCACGAAGTCGTCAGGCAATGCGAAGCGGTCGGCTGCCGGCCCGATGCCGTGGTCGTGCCGGCGGGCGGCGGCGGGCTGATGGCCGGCGCGTCGCTCGCCATCGCCGATGCCTGGCCGGAGACCCGCCTTCACACCGCCGAACCGCAGGGCTACGATGATCACGCCATGTCGTTCGAACAGGGCCGCCGCGTTGGCGTCTCCGATGCACAAGGCCAGAGCTTCTGCGACGCACTCCTCGCCCCGAAGCCGGGCGCGCTTACCTTCCCGATCAACGTGGAGCGGGTACACAGCGGCGTTGTCGTGAGCGATGCCGAGGTGGGCGCGGCCATGCGGGCGGCCTTCCTGCATCTCAAGCTCGTGGTCGAGCCCGGTGGCGCGGTGGCGCTCGCGGCGGTGCTTGCCGGCAAGATCGCCACCGCCGGGCGCACGGTGGTCGCCGTGCTCTCCGGCGGCAATGTCGATCCCGCCACCTTCCGTGCAGTCCTGAATCAGGGCGATGATCCTGCCATCAATTAGCCGAATGAAATCGTGGGGCCTCTCGGGTCGGCTCGCCGTCGCGCTAGTCACGCTGCTCCTGGTCATCCCCGTCGTGCAGGGCTGCTCGGTTCTCGAGCGGTTGCGGGATGGGGAAACCGAGTCCATCGATGACGCTTCCCCTATCGAGAGTCGCGGTGCCGATTGGCCGGTGCTCCCGCGCGAGGGTGGCAAAGACGGCTATGACGATCCTTTCGAGGGGGTGAACCGCGTCTTCTTCTACGTCAACGGCGCGCTCGACTTTCTCGTGTTCGAGCCGGTGGCGCGGTTCTACCGGGGCTTCATGCCGACCGACGCACGGCACGCGGTCAGCCGCGGCTTCACCAATATGGCGGAGCCGGTCGTCACCGCGAACCACCTGCTACAGCTCAAGCCAGACCGCGCCGCCACGAGCTTCGGCCGCTTCGTGGTCAACAGCACCGCCGGCGCAGCAGGGCTTTTCGACGTCGCGACCGGTCTGGGCCTGGAAGCGGACGACGCCGACTTCGGCCAGACACTCCACCACTACGGCGTCGGCGAAGGCCCCTATCTGGTGCTGCCCATCTTTGGCCCGACGACGGCGCGCGACGCGGTGGGCTTCGGCGTCGATGGCGTGATCGATCCGCGCGCCTACCTGCTCGCGCTCACGCCGCGCGCCGCGCTCGCCGCCGGCGAGGGAGTCGTGCGTCGCGAGGAGGTGATCGACCCGGTGGAATTCCTGGTCAAGCACGCCTCGGATCACTACGAGGCGGTGCGCGCCTGGAACTATCAGGAGCGCCTGCGCGAGCTCACCGGCGGCTGCACCGAGCCCAAGCACGTGATTTGCCCCGGCTATTCGCCGGAGTAGGTTCGCCCCATGTATTGGAGCGTGTCCGTCTCGGACGGACATGCGACAGGCCGCGACCGCGGCCCGCCGCTCCTGCGGCGCCATCGCGCGCCCGCGCGCGTGGACGCGCGACGCGGAGGCGCCGGCCGCAGGCCGGCTGCCGCGAGCGAAAAAGA
>JAJDVB010000216.1 GCA_022826345.1 Alphaproteobacteria bacterium | reverse complement strand
CCATGGGGTGGAAATCGCCGGATCGCCCTCTTCGCCGACCCGAGAGCCGCAGAAATCTGCGACCTCGCTGGGGTAAGAAAAATCTCAGATCACCTGGAGCCCTTGCTCATCAAGGGATTCCCGACAGCGCACACGGCTCCGCCATACTGGCGAATCGTCGGGGCGCGAGTGTTGTGCGCCAGCCTTTGCCGCGCACTCTTCCGTGTATTCACTGTCAGCGGTCCGGTTCTTCGAGGCTTCGCCGGAGATGCTCCACGTCTTCGTCGAGGGTGGAGTCCTTGGGCCTCAGGTCCTCGATGCGGCGGATCGCGTAGAGGACCGTGGTGTGGTCGCGCTTGCCGAACTTGCGGCCGATCTCCGGCAGCGAGCGGGACGTGAGCTGCTTGGCAAGGTACATCGCCACGTGGCGTGGCCGCACCACGGCCTGCGAGCGCCGGTTGGAGGAGAGCTCCGCCGGCTTGATGTTGTAGTGCGCGGCGACCAGCCGCTGGATATCCTCGATGGTGATCTTCTGCTCCTCAGCAACAAGCACGTCCCGCAGCACCCACTGGGTCGTCGGCAGCGTAATGGCGCCGCCGAGAAGCGCGGCATGGGCGGCAATGCTGTGGAGCGCCATCTCCAGCTCGCGTGCGTTGGAGGTAATGTTCCGGGCCAGGAACTCCATCACCTCAAGCGGCGCGTCGGCGATGCCGAGCGGCCTTGCTTTTTGCCGCAGGATGCCGAGGCGGAGCTCGTAATTGGCCGGCAGGATGTTGACCGCTAGACCGCCTGCCAGACGGGACTTGAGTCGCTCCTCCATCCCATCTAGCCGGGAGGGCGCGCGATCGGCAGAGACCACCACCTGGCAGCGATGGTCGAGCAACGCATTGAGCGTGTGGAGAAATTCCTCCTGCGTGCTGTCCTTGTCACAGATGAATTGGATGTCGTCGATCAACAGCACGTCGGCGGAGCGCAGCCGCTCCTTGAACGTCACCGTGTCTTTCTGCCGGATTGCCTGAATGAACCGATACATGAACCGTTCGGCGGAGAGGTAGAGGACGCGCCGGGACGGCTCGCGGCCGCGAATGCACCACGCGATGGCGTGCAGAAGGTGGGTCTTGCCGTGCCCAACACCGCCGTAGAGGTAGAGCGGGTTGAACGGAAGATGGTCAACGCCGGCGACCTGCTGCGCCGCGGCGTGGGCGAGTTCGTTGCTTTCCCCGACCACGAATTCTCGGAAGGTGAGGTGGTTATTGAGCGGCGAGCCGAGGCTGTCCAGCCGCTCGTCATGCACGCGCCGGCCCAGAGCGCCATCGCGCCGCGCCTGAGGCCGCTCGCCGTCCGCGCGCGTCTTGCCGTCTACGGCCGGCGGCAAGTCATCATGAATGACGATGCGGGCGGTCTGGATGCCCGGCCGATGATCGGCCCAAAGCGTCGCAATGCGATCCGCATAGTGCGATTCGATCCAGTCGCGGAGGAACCGCGTGGCAACGCCGAGGGTGACCTCCTCGCCGTCAACGTCGACCAGGGTGAGCGGAGCCAGCCAGCTCGCGAAGCTGGCGTCGCCCAATTCCGCGCGAAGACGCGCCCGGATCCTCTCCCAATCGGCTTGCGTGTCTTGGTCCCGCGGCGGAGAGCTGTCCGTCATGGTCGGCTCTCCTTCAGCAGGCGACGAGACCACTGCCAACGCGGCACGTCGCGGCGGCAGGCGATCTCGAAGCGGATATCACAACCCCGACCATCGCTCTGCAATGAGCGATGTGTTCTTTTTTTAGACTTGTTTGACCCCATATCTGTTCTTGCATTGCGTCGCGCTTCTCGGTTCGGCGGTGGGTCTCCCTTCCCGGACAAGCTGCGCTTGCCTCGCCGTTGTTAACGTCAGTGATTTTTGCTTTACATACCGCCGGCGCCTCCTCCGGGCGGTATGTGACGCTTAGGCTAAAGCGCGGAATCGAGGCTGGCAACAGGTCCGAAAGCGGAACCGCCGCAAAATTTGTGTGTCACATTTCCGTCGCAATGTTGGCTATGAGAGTGAAGGCAGAGAGCCAATCGGTTGGCGGCATAACCGGAATTCAAACGGCATGTTTCGCGGCGTCGGCATGGCCGGATCAACGGGCGGACGAGCGGACCGGCCAAGAGCGAATATGAGAGACGCCGCTGTACATTTTCGCTCACGGCAGCCGACCTGCGGCCGGCGCCTCCGCGAGGGCGCCGCTGACGCGGCGGGCCACGATCGCGGCCTGGAGCGCATCCGTCAAAGACGGACGCGCTCTAGCTGTCGGAGAGCGCGCCCACGCGGCGTGCAAGCAGGGAGACCCGGCGGGCCGCGGTGCGCCGATGCAGCACTGCCTTCTGCGCGCCGCGCATGATCTCGGGCTGGGCCGCACGCAGGGCCTCTTCCGCCTGGCGCTTGTCGCCGCTCGCTATGGCTTCCTCCACCCGGCGGATGAAGGTGCGGATGCGTGAAATCCGCGCGCGGTTTACCGCGACGCGGCGCTTGTTTTGCCGAACCCGTTTGCGGGCCTGGCGCGAATGGGCCATGGCGAGGGTCTCTCTTGTGGTCGGGCGGCCTTATACCACGCGGGCCGGCTCGGTCAACGGAACTAGCGGTTGTTGAAGGCAGGCTCGCGCTTCTCGATGAAGGCGTCCATCCCTTCCTTCTGGTCCTCGGTCGCGAAGCTCGCGTAGAAGACCGCACGCTCGTAGAGCACGCCTTCCGTGAGCGTGGTCTCGAAGGCACGGTTCACGCTGGCCTTGGCGAGCGCGACGGTGGGCGCCGAGAAATGCGCGATCCGCTCGGCGACGGCGACCGCCTCGTCCACCACGTCGGCAACCGGCACGACCCGGCTCGCGAGCCCGCTGCGCTCGGCCTCCTCGGCATCCATCATGCGCCCGGTCAAGATCATCTCCATCGCCTTCGACTTGCCGACGGCGCGCGTGAGCCGCTGGGTGCCGCCGGCGCCGGGAATGGTGCCGAGCTTGATCTCCGGCTGGCCGAATCTCGCGTTGTCGGCGGCAATCACGATGTCGCACATCATCGCAAGCTCGCAGCCGCCGCCGAGCGCGTAGCCCGCGACCGCCGCGATCACCGGCTTGCGGAAGGCGGTGATGCGGTTCCACGCGGCGATGAAGTCGCTGCCGTAGGCATCGACGAAGTTCAGCCTGCGCATCTCGGTGATGTCGGCGCCGGCAGCGAAGGCCTTCTCGTTGCCGGTGACGACGACGGCGCCGATCTCGTCTTCCGCCTCGAAGCTGTCGAGCACGGCGTTGAGTTCGCCGATCAGCGCGCCGTTCAGCGCATTCAGTGCCTTGGGCCGATTCAGCGTAATCAGGCCGACCCGGCCGCGCCGGTCGACGGTGATGTGTTCATAGGCCATCGTGTTCTCCCTCAGGGGGCCGGGGCCCGCATTCTTGTCAGGCGGGCTGCTGCCGGAAGGGCGCCGCGAGGGGCGTCCGGCCGCCTCATTACTCACCGTTGCCGCTTTGCGCAATAGAATGTCGAGCGGTTGCTTTGCACGATACGCCGCACCGCGGCCCCGCAATCGCAGCCGGGGCAGGGCTGGCCCGCCCGGTCGTAGACCGCGAAACGGTGCTGAAAGTAGCCGAGCTCGCCCGACGCCTGCACGTAGTCCCGGAGCGACGAACCGCCCGCCGCGATGGCCGCCTCCAGCACCTCCTTGATCGCGCCGGTGAGCCGAGCCGCGCGCCCGCCCTGCACCGAACCCGCCCGGCGCCTCGGGCTCAGGCCCGCGTAGAAGAGCGCCTCGCACACGTAGATGTTGCCGAGGCCTGCGACCACGCGCTGGTCGAGCAGCGCGGCCTTGATCGGCGTGTCCTTGCCTTTGAGCCGCGCGGCCAGCGCCGGCCCGTCGAAGTCGGCGGCGAGCGGCTCGGGGCCCATGGCGCAAAGCAATTCATGCTCGTCGAGCCGCGTCCCCTCGGCGAGCTCCATCAGGCCGAAGCGCCGGTGGTCGACGTAGCTCAGCACCGCGCCGTCGTCGAAGTGAAGGACGACGTGCTCGTGCGCAGCACCGCTCGGCGCCGCATCGACGAAGAGGCGCCCCGACATGCCGAGATGGACGATCAGCACCTGGCCGCCGTCGAGGTGCACCAGCAGGTATTTGCCGCGCCGACCGAAACTCTGCACCGCCCGGCCCGTCAGCACCTGCCCCATGTCCGGCGGGAGCGGCCTGCGCAGATCGCCGCGCCGCACTGTGACATGGGTAATGGAGCGGCCGATGAGGCGCGCCGCGAGCCCGCGGCGCACGGTTTCGACCTCGGGCAATTCCGGCATCCTGCGACCACGGTAGCGCGGGTTTAGCCGCTGGGCTATGGTCGCCGCCATGGCCTCCGCGCGCGGTGAGCACGACGCCACGGATGGCGCCGATTTCGGCTTCCGCCACGTCGGCGAGGACGAGAAGCCGGGGCTCGTCCGTGACCTGTTCGACCGGGTCGCCGGCCGTTACGACCTCATGAACGACCTGATGAGCGGCGGCGTCCATCGCCTGTGGAAACGGGAGATGGTGGCCTGGCTCGCGCCCCGCCCCGGCATGGCCGTGCTCGACGTGGCGGGCGGCACCGGCGACATCGCGCGCCGGGTCTGGGCGGCGATGGAGGGCGAGGGCCGCGTCATCGTCTGCGACGCGAGCGAGCGGATGGTGGACGAAGGCCGCGAGCGCACCTGGAACGCGGGGCTCGTCGGGGGCATCGAGTGGCTGGTGGGCGATGCCGAGGCGCTGCCGCTGCCGCCGCGCTCGGTGGATGCCTATACGATCGCCTTCGGCATCCGCAACCTGACGCGGATCGAGCAGGCGCTGGAAGAGGCAGCGCGTGTGCTCCGCCCCGGCGGACGCTTCCTCTGTCTGGAGTTCAGCTCGCGCCCGCCCGCCGGCGTGGATCGCCTCTACAATGCCTATTCCTTCGCTGTAATTCCCCTGCTGGGTGCGGCGGTGACGGGCCAGCGCGACGCCTACGCCTACCTCGTCGAAAGCATCCGCCGCTTCCCGCCACCTGAGAAACTCGCCGCCATGATGACCGATGCCGACTTCGGCGGCGTGCGCGTTCGTTCGCTCTCCGCCGGCATCGCCACGCTCCATTCGGGCTGGCGCGTCTAACCCGGAACTCTCGCCATGCGCCGGGCGCTCAGAAACATCGGGCGGCTGCTGCGGATCGCCTGGACCTTAGGCCGCTGGGACGCGCTCTTCCTCCTGCGCGACTTCGGCCTCGTGCCGGCTGTAACCTTCCTCACAGGCATGGCGCCCAAGAAGCGCGGGTTGGGCACGCCGGGGCAGCGGCTCGCTGGCGCTCTTCAGGTCCTGGGCCCCAGCTTCATCAAGTTCGGCCAAGCCCTCTCCACCCGGCCCGACCTGGTGGGCGAGGAGATCGCCGCCGAGCTCTCCGCCCTGCAGGACCGCCTGCCGCCCTTCGAGGCGAAGGCCGCGCGCATCATCGTCGAATCCGAGTTCGGCGTGCCCCTGGACACCCTGTTCAAGGAATTCACCGACGAGCCCGTGGCCGCGGCCTCCATCGCACAGGTTCATTTTGCGGTCGCCGCGACCGGCGAGCCGGTGGCGGTCAAGATTCTCAGGCCCGGCGTGGAGCGGGCCCTCGAGCGCGATCTCGAGCTCTTCTACTGGTTGGCCGAGCTCGCCGAGCGCAGGCTGCCCTCCTGGCGCAGGCTGCGGCCGGTCGAGGTCATCAGCACCTTTGCCCAGAGCGTGATGATCGAGATGGACCTCCGCTTCGAGGCCGCCGCCGCCTCGGAGCTGCGCCAGAACTTTGCAGAGGACCCCAGCTTCCTGGTGCCGGCGGTGGACTGGCGGCGCACCAGCCGTCGCGTGCTCACGCTGGAGCGCGTCGAGGGCATCCCGATCGACGAACGCGACGCCCTGGTGGAAGCGGGCCACGACCCCCACGAGGTGCTGGGCAAGGCGGCCGAGGCCTTCTTCAACCAGGCCTTTCGGGACGGCTTCTTCCACGCCGACCTGCATCCCGGCAACCTGCTGGTGAACGCGGACGGCAACATCGTCGCCGTCGATTTCGGCATCATGGGCCGGCTCGACACCCAGACCCGGCGCTACCTCGCCGAGATGCTGCTGGGGTTCCTGATCGGCGACTACGAGCGTGTGGCCGAGGTGCACTTCGAGGCTGGCTACGTGCCGCGGCGGACCTCGAAGGCGGCGTTCGTCCAGGCGCTGCGGTCCATCGGCGAGCCGATCTTGGGCCGGCCGCTTAACGAGATTTCCCTCGCCAAGCTGCTCGGCCAGCTCTTCCAGATCACCGAAGCCTTCGAGATGGAGACCCAGCCTCAGCTCCTGCTGCTGCAGAAGACGATGCTGATGGCCGAGGGGCTGACCCGCCGGCTCACGCCCGACCAGAACATGTGGGTCTTCACCCGCCCGCTCATCGAGCGCTGGGCGCGGGAGAACCTGGGCGTCCAGGCGCGCGTGCGCGATATGGCGGAAGAGTTTCTGGAAGCCGCGGGCCGGCTGCCACGCCTCGCCGCACGCGCCGAGCGGGTGCTGGACGGACTGGAGGCGGGGGTCTCGCTCTCACCCGACACGCTGGAGGCGATGGGTGGGCGCCGGGGCGGCAGCAGCACGCTGCCCATTCTGCTCGGCGTGATCGCCGCGTTGCTCGCGGGTCTTTTAGCCGTCCAGTTGCTTTAGAAGGCCCCCACCGGCCTTGACACGGGCGGTCGGGCGCGGAGAGTGCGGGCCATGGACGCAGACGCCATCAAGCGCGAAACCGAGCTTGTGCGGGCCGACTGGGCGGCGCGCGGGCGCCATTGGGATAGGCGATCGGACGAGATCGCCGAGCAGGCCGCCCGCATGAACGCGCCGCTGATCGAGGCCGCCGACATCGCGCCGGGCCAGCAGGTCTGCGACATCGCCACGGGCGCCGGCGAGCCTGCGCTTAGCGTCGCTGCCCTGGTAGGCGCGGAGGGCCGCGTCTATGCCACCGACCTCTGCCCCGAGATGATGCTGGGCGCCCGTCGCCGGGCCGCCGTCCAGGGCCTCAGCAACATCACCTTCCGCACCGCCGATATGCTGGCGCTTCCCGATACGGAGTCAGCGTTCGACCGGGTGATCTGCCGCTTCGGGCTGATGTTCTGCCCGGCGCCAGCGCGCGCCGCCGCCGAGGCCAGGCGCGTGCTGAAGCCAGGTGGCCGGGTGGCCTATCTGGTCTGGGGGCCGCGCGAGGAGACGACCATGTTCGTCGTCTTCGTCGCTGCCGCGGAGGCCGTGCTGGGCCCCCTCGATACGGTGGACGACATCGATCTCGCCCGGCCCTTCTCGCTCGGCGCTCCTAGCGCGCTCGCCCAGGCACTCACCGACGGCGGTCTGACCGAGGTAGACGAGCGCGAGGTCCGCTTCGCGCCCCGTGTGCCGGCAGAGGCGCCCTTCTGGCAGGCCCAGTTCGACATGACCTTCGGCCGCGCGCTGGATGGCGCCTCGGAGGCAACACAAAGCGCCCTCAAGGAGGCCGTCGCGGCGGGCTTCGAGCGCCTGAGAGACGGCGACGAAGTCCCAATGGACGTTCATGTACTGATCGGCACGGGCGTGAAGCCGGAAGACTGAGCCCGTGCCGCTAGCGGCACCGGGACCAGAATATCTCACAAATATCTGTTGAAAAACAGCGCGTTATGCGCGATCGGGTTCGCCCCGAGAAACTCGCAATTCGGACTTACCCCGAATGTGCGTGCTCGCTCTCCAGCCGCGCGATCTCGTCCTTGAGCCGGAGTTTCTGGCGCTTGAGCCCCTGAATTTCGAGATTGTCGCCGCGGCCCTTGAGCGCGTCGATTTCCGCATTGAGTGACTGATGTTCGGCGCGCAACGCCTCCAGGCGCTGCGCGATCGAGTCCTGATCGGTCATTCGTCCCCCTTCGTTCCGTCAAATCCGGCGCGTGGCCGTGACTCCACCGATATAGTGGCAGAACGCCGCCGCGAAAAGTCGTCTCGGCGCCGCGCGGCTCAAATGGTCTCGAAGTAGCGCTCGTACTCCCAGGCGCTGACCTGGCTCTTCTGCCATGTGCGCCAGAGATCGAGCTCAGCTCGGCGCGAGAGCGTGTAGTGATCGACGAAGCGGTCGTTGAAGACGCGGCGCAGGAAGGCCGATCCTTCGAAGACCTGCACCGCGTCCTCCAGCGTGGCCGGCAGCTTGGTGTAGCTCTCGTCGAGCGCTGCGTTGCCGGTACACATCGGCGGCGGCGCGAGGCCCCGCTCGATGCCGTCGAGCCCTGCGGCCAGCATGCCGCCGATGGTGAGATAGGCGTTGGAATCCGCACCGGGCAGCCGGTTCTCGAAGCGCGCGCCGTGGGGGGTGGGCCGGGTGATGAGCCGCATCGCCGCGCTCCGGTTGTCATCGCCCCATGATGCGTTCTCGGGTACCCAGTGCTGCCAATCCCGGCGCCGGAACGAGTTGACGTTGGGCATGCAGAGCGCGACGAGCGCCGGCAGGTGCTCCAGCTGGCCGGCCGCGTACTGATTCGCGGTCTCGCTCACGCCGGCGCCGTCCCAGAACGCATTCTTCCCGTCCCGCCAGAGGCTCTGGTGGATGTGCCCGCCGCAGCCCGGCAGGTCGGCATCGAGCTTCGCCATGAAGGTCGCGATCATGCCGCGCTCGGCGCAGAGCTCCTTGAGGTAGGTCTTCGCGCGCATGGCGCCGTCTGCGGCGGCGAGCGCAGGCGCATGGGCCAGCGCGAACTCGATGGCGCCGTGACCCAGCTCCGTGTGCATCGAGACCACCGGCGTCCCCACCTTCTCCATGCGCTGCATGAAGGTCTCGAACACGGCGCGGAGCGCCGGCAGGCGCACTAGGCTGTAGGCATTCCGCCCGCGCGAGACCGGCGTGAGCGTCCCCGGCGAGAGCGGCGAGGCGTCTTCGTCCACGTAGTAGATGAAGACCTCGTACTCGAGCGCGAAGCGCGGCTCGAAACCCATCTGGGCGGCCTTGTCCGCAGCGCGCCTGAGCATCGTGCGCGGGCATTCCGGCGTCAGGGTGCCGTCGGCGTCGTGGATATCGAGGATGGCCGCCACCGTGTCCGGCCGCCAGGGCAAGCGGCAGACGGTGGCGGGGTCCGGTTTCCCGTAAACGTCGGCGAAGCCGTTCTCGTAGGACGAGAACGGTGAGAGATAAACGTCGTCCGCCGTGGTCAGCCCGTAGATGATGTTGGACCAGCCGATCTCGGCCGACAGCCCCTTGTCGAGCGCGAGAAACTTGCCGCGCAGCCCGCCGTCCAGCTCCGGCGTCTCGACCTGGACGAAACGGACACCTTCGGCGCGCATCTGCTCGCGCACCGCCGCCAATCCCTCGTTCGCCGCAGCACTCATGGCGTCGCCCCCACGCCGGCATCCGCCAGCTTCTCATAGCCCACGCTGGCATAGGCCTCCGCCGGCACCAGCGATGGGTCCTTGTAGACAGACCAGCGGCAGACGCCGCCCTGCCGCGCCTCGGGCCAGGTCGGCGGGTCGATCACCCGCGTCGGATAGCCGAAGCGCCGGATCGGCATGCGCTGGTTCAACTGGCAGCAATGGACACAATAGACGCAGACGCCGGTCTTGCCCCAGGCCCAGTCATGGGCCTCCGTCGTTACGGCGAAGCCGTACGGGGGCTCCATGCGGGGCCCCTTGGGGTCTTCGTCGCGATAGGTGCGCCCGCCGGAGCCGCAGGGGTCGAAGCTCAGGACCCAGCGGTCGTGCTCCTCGGTGATCTCGATGGCGCCCATGCGCCCCGGCCCGCTCAGATGTCCTCGCAGCGAGAGCGCTGCGATCAGGATCAGCCTGTGCATGGAGCGCGGCCACGGATGTGTCGCGGTGTCGTAGACGTCGTAGGTCTCGTACATCGGCGCCATCAGCTCGTCCCAGAGCGGGCCAATGCGGCTCTCGCCCAGATGGCGGACCACGAGGTCGAGCATCCCGTAAACCAGATCACAGCCCCGGTCGTGGGTCTCGAGCCAGAGCGTGCGGGCGCGCTCCAGGCCCGCGTGGGCCGCCGCCGCATCGCCCGCCGCGCAGGCCGCCTCCACTTCGTCGATTTCGGCGATGTAGGCGGTCCAGCCCTCATGGATATCGAAGGGCTCGCCCGCCGCGCCGGCCAGCAGCGCGGCCAACCGTGCCTCGCCCGCCGCGATCACGGCTTCGTCCACGCCTTCGGCCGCGAGAGTTTCCCTGATCTGATCGGCCCAGACGGCATAGAGCTCGTAGCCCTCGCGCGCCTCCTCGACCGTGTGGCGGGCAAGTGCCGCTGCATCCGCGAGGCGCCTGTCGTCGAGTGCCGTGGCCGCCAGCGTGTATGAGGACGCGGCGTGTTCGGCCCAGCCGCCGGCGCGTACCGGGTGCCCGATGATGGGATCGTCCACGAGTGGCCCCGCAGCGCCTCGGATCGCCTCCCCAGCCACGCTTTGTCCTAGCCGTACTGCAGTCCACTGCTCCGCGGCGCCGCGGGACTGCACCACAGGGTAGAAAATCTGCGTCCCTTGGTAAAGAAGGCTGCGCGTGGGCGCGAATTCAGCCCTCGGGCCGTTCCACCGTCAGCACCTGCTTGCCGACCACGCTGCGGCTCTGGAAGCCCTGCAGCGCCTCAGGCGCCTCTTCGAGCGGCAGGCGGCGGGAAAGGCGGGGCTTCAGCGCGCCTTCCTCGTACCAGGAGAAGAGATCGTCGAAATAAGCGCGGTTTGCGGCGCGGTCGCGCTGGGCGAAGGCGCCCCAGGCGACGCCCACCACGCTGATCTCCTTGAGCAGGATGATGTTGGTCTTGGCTTCCGCGATGCGGCCGGAAGCGAAGCCGATGACCAGCAGCCGCCCGTTCCACGCGATGCAACGCATTGACGTATCGAAGATATCGCCGCCCACAGGATCGTAGATCACGTCCGCACCGCGTCCGTCGGTCAAGGCCTTGACCCGCTCGCGCAGGTCCTCGACGCGGTAGTTGACGAAGTGATCGGCGCCGTGGTCGCGCGCGAGTTCCAGCTTCTCGTCGCTGCTGGCGGCCGCGATCACCGTGGCGCCGAGCCGCTTGCCGATCTCCACCGCAGAGAGCCCAACCCCGCCCGAGGCGCCTTGGACCAGCAGCGTCTCGCCCTCGGCCAGCGCCGCGCGCCCGACGAGGGCGTGGTAGCTGGTGCCGTAGACTACGGGGAAGGCCGCTGCGGCATCGAAGGGCATGACATCGGGGATCGGGATGACGCATTCCGCCGGCGCCACCACCTCCTCGGCCATGCCGCCGTAGGACATGTAGGCGAGCGCCCGGGTGCCCGGTGCGGGCGCATCCACCCCCGGCCCGCACTCGGTGACGATCCCTGAACATTCGAGACCGGGGCTGAAGGGGAAGGGCGGCCTGACCTGATACTTGCCCTCGATCAGCAGGAGATCGGGAAAGTTCACACCGACCGCATGCACGGCGATGCGGACGCTGCCGGGCGCGAGCGCAGGCGCCTCTACGTCTTCGAACGCAAGTGTCTCGGGCGGGCCAAAGGCCTTGCAGACAACCGCTTTCATGGCGTCGGGTCTCGTGAATGGCGGATCGAACGAGCGGGGCGGGTGTCTCTCAGTCGAGCACCGTCCCGTCGCGGGCGAGCGGGGGTGCCACGGAACCGCCGTCGAATTCCACCGTGGCGATCAGCTCGACCGAGTGGTTCACGGCCAGCCCGCGACAGCCGATGGCGGCGCGCGTCGGCATCAGGCGCCGGCCGTAAAGCTCGACGAGCAGATCGACGGCGCCGTTGATGACGCGCGGCTGATCCACGAAGTCCGGCCCCGAGTTCACATAGCCGTGCAGATGCAGCATCCGGTGCATCCGGTCGAGATCGCCCAGCGCATACTTGATCAGGCCGAGATAGCAGAGCATGCACTGGCGCGCCGCCTCGTAGCCCTCCTCGATCGTGAGGTCCTCGCCGAGGATGCCCGGAAGATAGGGCTTGCCGTCCTTCATGGGCGTGCAGCCCGAGAGGTAGAGCACGCGCCCGAGGGCATGGTGCGAGACGTATTTCGCAGCCGCGGGGTTGGTGCCGTAGCTGTCTTCCAGCCGGGGGAGCGTCAGGCCCGCGGCTTCGATCTTCTGCTCGATGGTCATGGGCCGAGCATGGTGCGCGGGGCCGGGGGAGTCAACGACGGGGCCGGCGCTTGGGCTATACTTCGGTCATGAGTGGCGCCAACGCGACGAACGATGACGACGATCCGGCCACGCTCGCCCGCCGCTTCCTCGACCTCTGGCAGGAGGAGATCGCCGGCACCGGTCGGGGCGAAGGTCCCGGCGCGCTCACGCTTCGCCTCGCCGCCCTGCCCCTCGCCGCGCTCGCGGGCGGCGGAGAAAGAGGCGGCCTGAATGCCGGCACGGACGCCAGCACCGCCGCCCAGGCTCGGGCCGAGGCCGCTGCCGCTCCATCTGGGGATGGCGCTCAGCGTCTGGCTGAGCTCTCTCGCCGCCTTGCAGCTCTCGAGGGGCGGCTCTCTGAACTGGCGGCACGCGGACCAGGCAGAGGCGAAGGCACTCCAGGAGGCGCTGGCTCAGGCCGATCCTGAGGCGCTGGCGCGCGCCCTCGGCGCAGAAGCGGCAACCCGCATCGGCCGCTTTCTCGAAGGCATCGAGGGCTACCGTTCGCACCCCTATAGGCGCCGCCTGAAAGACCCGCCGGTCCTCTGGCAGGCGGGGACGACGCGGGTGTTGGCCTTCGACGGGGACGTGGCGGGCGTGCCCGTGCTGCTGGTGCCCTCGCTCATCAACCGGGCCTACATCCTCGATCTCACAGTGCAGCGCAGCTTCGCCCGCTACCTGCGGGAGCGGGGCTCGCGCCCCTATCTGCTCGACTGGGGCGAGCCTGGCGCGGACGAGCGCGAATTCGGAATCGACGACTACATTCTCGGCCGCCTCGCGCCTGCGCTGGAGGCGGTGCAAAGCGACGCACGCCGGCCGGTCGTGCTCGCTGGCTATTGCATGGGCGGCACGATGGTGTTGCCCCTTGCAGCTCAGGCGGAGGTGGCCGCGCTGGTGCTGCTGGCGACGCCCTGGGATTTCTGGGCGGACGGCCGCCATCAGGCGCGGCTGATCGCGGCACATCTACCGGGACTGACTGCTCTGATGGACGGTCTGGGGCAGCTGCCGCCCGAGGCGCTGCAAGCCATGTTCGCCGCGCTCGACCCGCTGCTGGCGGCGCGCAAATTCAGCGCTTTCGCCCAGCTCCCGCCCGCTTCGGCCGCGGCGCGCAATTTCGTCGCGCTGGAGGACTGGCTCAACGACGCCGTCCCGCTCACCGGCCCCGTCGCCCGCGCCTGCCTGGAGGACTGGTATGGCACGAACGCGCCTGCGCGCGGCAACTGGCGCGTGGGCGGCGAGCCGATGCGGCCCGAGCGGGTCACCTGCCCCGCGCTCAATGTCGTGCCCGCGCGCGACCGTATCGTTCCTCCGGCTTCGTCAGAGGCGCTCGGCGAGGCGCTCCCTAATGTCGAGACCTGGCGCCCGCCGCTCGGCCATATCGGGATGATGGCCAGCCCCCGCGCCAAGCGCCTGCTCTGGCGCAAGCTCGCGGATTGGATTTCTGTCCACGCCACCGCTTGAAAACGCACCGCCGCAGGCGCATATGAGGCGCACGCGCCGCCGCGGAATGGATCCCCGGCGGCGCGGATAATTGCCGGGAGAGAGAAGATGAGTCGGGTCGCACTGGTGACGGGCGGGACGCGCGGGATCGGCGGCGCCATCTCGCTCGCGCTGAAGAACAACGGCTGCCAGGTGGCCGCCAACTACAACGCCAACGACGAGGCGGCCGAGCGCTTCCGCGAGGTGACGGGCATCGACATCTACAAGTGGGACGTGAGCGATTTCGCCGCCTGCGAGGCGGGCATCGCCCAAATCGAGCAGGACCTGGGCCCCATCGACATCCTGGTGAACAACGCCGGGATCACGCGGGACGGCACGCTCCAGAAGATGACGCCGGACAGGTGGCAGGCGGTGCTCGACACCAATCTCGGCTCCTGCTTCAACCTCTGCCACGCCACCTTCCCCGGCATGCGGGCGCGCAAGTTCGGCCGCGTCGTCAATATCGGCTCGATCAACGGCCAGGCCGGTCAGTACGGCCAGGTCAACTACGCCGCCGCGAAGTCCGGGATCCACGGCTTCACCAAGGCGCTGGCACAGGAGGGCGCGCGCCACGGCATCACCGTGAACGCAGTGGCGCCCGGCTACGTCGACACCGAGATGGTGCGTGCGGTGCCGGAGGCGGTTCTGGAGAAGATCGTCGCCAGCATCCCGGTGGGCCGGCTCGGCCGTGCCGAAGACATCGCGCGCGCGGTACTCTTCCTCACCGCAGACGACGCCGATTTCATCACCGGATCGACAATCTCGGTGAACGGCGGCCACCACATGTACTGACGGGACCGAAGGGAGACGGGCGTGGGACGGTTAGCACTCATCACCGGCGGCACGCGCGGCATCGGCGCTGGCATCGCGCGCGCCTTGCACGAGGCCGGCCACCCGGTGGTGGTCAACTACCATGCCGACGAGGCGTGCGCCGCCGCCTTCACGGCGGACTCAGGGATTCCGGCGCTCAAGTGGGACGTGAGCGACGGCGACGCCTGTCGGGCCGGGGTCGCGGCAATCGAGGCCGAGCACGGTCCGGTCGAGATTCTCGTCAACAACGCGGGCACGGTCTCCGACAACAAGTTCGAGAACATGGCCGACGACCAGTGGCAGCACGTGGTCCGGGTCAATCTCGATTCCGTCTTCTACATGTCGAAGGCGGTCTACCCCGGCATGATGGAGCGGGGCTGGGGCCGTATCATCCAGATCGGCTCGATGAACGGACAGGCCGGCCAGCTCAACCAGGTCAACTACGTCGCCGCCAAGGCTGGCATGCACGGCTTCACCAAGGCGCTGGCGCAGGAAGGAGCGAAGCACGGCATCACGGTCAACACCGTGGCGCCCGGCTATGTCGACA
Organism: Alphaproteobacteria bacterium; assembly: GCA_022826345.1. Next base: position 24,671 of record JAJDVB010000216.1, on the reverse strand, counting down.
CCCACCTGATGCGCAACATGCCCGAGCGGATCGCGAAGAAGATCATCGACAAGTCGCCGATCCGCCGCATGGGGTACGAGGAGGAGGTGGCCCATGCCGTGCTCTTCCTCGTGGACGACAAGGCGGCCTGGACTACCGGCTCCACCATCACCATGAACGGCGGCACCCACATGTATTAGGGCGAGTCGTGTTCCGCCGCTAAACCGCTCATGGACACGCCCAGCCTCCAAGACTAGGCTTCAAGACACACCCTCCACTGGCCGAAGGACGGCCCATGGTAGAGAGGGTTCAAAAAACGCATTCCACGACGTTGTTCGTGGCGTCCGTCGGCGATACCCGGTTTGTGCCGACCGTCGGAACGGCAACTTTCGCGTCCTCGCATCCACACAACGAAGACCTGACCGACCTGCAAGTCGCCGGCATCGGCCGGCGCTTTGTCGGGTGGACTTCTGCGGTGTCGAGGCACCAGGGAGGAGCTGTGTGACATTCCAGCGAGGCGCGGAACGCACCAAAAATCTCTCAGGGAGGAAGACATGAGCGATCGAGAATACGACACATGGAAGAAGACGATGGCAGAGGCGTCGCATCACCGGCGCACCGCATTCACGCGTCGTCAGGTGTTGCAGGCAGGCTCTGCGACCGCCATCGCCGCCATCGCGGCAAACTTCGTGCCGCGCGAGGTACACGCCGACGTCACCGGCGAAGTGGTGCATCTGACGGCGTCGGGCAGCCGTTTCGCGGGCGTCGTGCGCGGCCTCATGCCGCTGTTCGAGAAGGCTTATCCGAACGTCACGCTGAACGTGGCGACAATCCCGACAAACGAGTTCCTGAACAAGGTCAACGTCTACATGCAGTCGAAGTCGGATGCCTTCGATTCGGTGACCCAGGATTACGGCCAATACCCGTCGCTCGAATCGTTTGGGGCGATGATTCCGCTTCAGGAACACATGGACGCCGACCCCACGTGGTTTGCGGACTATCAAAGCGACGTGCCGGAGGCGCTGCAGTCGCTCTACCGCATCCCCATCGCCAAGAGCGACGGCACGCTCTACGGCCTGGCTCACGACGCTAACTGCCAGATGACCTTCTATCGCAAGGACATCTTCGATAAGGCCGGCATCCCGGTGCCGAGGACATGGCCGGACGCACTGGAGGCCGCCAAGGAACTCCATTCGCCCGGCACCAATCAGTATGGCTACGTCGGCGCCATGCAGCGGAGCTATTGGGCCGGCTATCAGTACTACGGCGCCCTGCGCTCGTTCGGGGGCACCTTGGTCGACCGGGAGGAACCCGGCTACTGGAATCCGACCGTCAACAGCGAAGAAGGCTACATGGCGTTGAAGATGCTGGTCGACCTGCAACAGTACGCTCACCCCGTGAGCAGCAATGCGGGGGAGGACGAGGTGAACACCGCCTTCGCCAACGGCACCGCCGTCTACGGCCCCCTGACATGGGGAACGGCTGTGCTCAACGATCCGTCCTTCACCAAGTTCGATCGGGTCATCTACGCCGATCTGCCGCCCGCGGGAGACAACGAAAAAGGGGCGCATCGGGTGAGCACCGGCGGGTTCGGCGTCTTCGTGCCGACCTATTCCAAGAACCAGGAGGCGGGTGTTGCCTTCGCCAAGTTCCTGGCCTCGGGCGATGCCCGCGATCCGGCGATCGGCGAGGCGGTGGTGGCGGCCGGTGGGCAGCCGGCGCGGCTCTCGATCCTCGATCGACACAAGGACGACAAGCTGTTCTTCGGTGGCCTTATGGCCAGCATGCCGTACGGCGTCACCAACAATCTGATGATCCCGGAGGGCTTCACCATCGGCACGCAAAATGGGGTCGAGGTCGCCGATGCCATCAACGGCGAGCAGAGCATCGAGCAAGCGCTGACAAATATGGACAAGGGCATCCGAAGGGTCTTGGAGGACGCCGGCTACTACGCTTAGCGCGCGCTCCCGTTCGCGGAACGGCAGGGGAGCGCGGTGCGGCGAGGCAGGGTAGCATCCCGGTGCTGAGATGGGCCAGCGTGGGCTGCTACCATAGCCGGCCATGCACCAGGATGTCGTCGACCTCAATGCCTTCTACCTGACGCGGCTCGGCCGGGTCACGCGCCGCATCCTGGGCCAGCAGATCCGCCGGGTCTGGCCCAACGTGCGCGAGGAAGTGGTGCTGGGACTCGGCTACCCGGTGCCCTTCCTCGGCCTCTTCCGCGAGGAGGCGGACCGCGTGTTCGCGGTCATGCCGGCGGGCCAGGGGGTGATGGCCTGGCCCGAGAGCGGCGGGCGGCAGGTCGCGCTCGCCGACGACGGCGTCTTGCCGCTGCCCGACGGCTGCATCGACCGCATCCTCATCGTCCACGGGCTGGAGTTCAGCGAGCAGCGCCGCCCGATGCTGGAGGAGGTGTGGCGAGTGATGCGGCCGGACGGACGCATCCTGGTGCTGGTGCCGAACCGCCACGGACTCTGGGCCCGCGCCGAGGCCACGCCCTTCGGCCACGGCTCGCCGTTCAGCGCCTCCCAGCTTGCCCGGCTCCTGCGCGAGCACCGGTTTGCCCCGGTTGCCTCCGGCGCGATGTTGTTCTTACCCCCCACGGGTTGGCGCGGGGTGCTGCGTACCGCCGCCATCTGGCAGCGCTTGGGCCGCCATCTCGGGCGCCCATTCGGCGGCATCGTCTACGTGGAGGCCGGCAAGACCGTGTTCGAGGCCATTCCGATCACGGCGCGGCGCCGGCGCCGGGTCATCATGCCGCTGCCGCAGCCGGTGCCGGCCGGCGCACGAACGGCCGGCGGGAGCTGCGGCTTAACGGCGCTCGGCGGAGAGTAGGAACACCGCCTGCTCGCCGAACAGGTTGGCGAAGCGGCCGGTACCGGTGAAGCGGCGCACGCGTCCCCGTGAATCGACCTGGGTGCGGCGCTCGATGCCGATGTCGAGCTCGCGGCAGAGCATCACGAAGTCCTTGATCGTGCACGGCCTGATCATCGGCGTTTCGTACCAGAGCTCGCCGGAGCCCAGCGCTGCCGGCATGCGGCCCCGCGTCAACAGGTGCAGCCGGTTGCGCCAGTGTCCGAAGTTTGGAATCGAGACGATGGCGCTCCTGCCGATCCTGCGCAGCTCCAGCAGCACGCCCTTAGGGTCGCGGATCGCAGGCAAGGTCTGGCTCAGCACCACGTAGTCGAAGGCGGCATCCGGGTAGTCGGCGAGGTCGGTCTCCGCATCCCCCTGGATCACCGAAAGCCCGCGCCGGACCGAAGCGTTCACACCTTCCTGGCTGATCTCGATGCCGCGCCCGTCGACGTTCTTCTCCCGCGCGAGCAACTCCAGCAGGGCGCCGTCGCCGCAGCCGATATCGAGCAGCCTGGAGCCCGGCTCCACCAGCTCGGCGATCAGGCGATGATCGGGGCGAGCGCTCTGGCGCATGGTCTGCCGCTGCGGGCCTGCGTTCATGGAGGAGCGCTCAGCGACCGCTGAGCCCACGCTTGGCGGCGGCACCGCTCAGGAAGCCGCGCAGAGTCTCGAACATGTCCGGCTCGTCGAGCAGGAAGGCATCGTGCCCCTTGTCGCTCACCACCTCGACGAAGCTCACGTTGGCGGCGGCCGCAGCCAGCGCGCGCACGATGGCCCGGTTCTCGGACGTGGGATAGAGCCAGTCGCTGGTGAAGGAAATCACGCAGAAACGGGTGTCGACCCCGCGAAACGCATTCGCAAGCACACCCTCGTAGTCAGCCGCGAGATCGAAGTAGTCGATCGCCCGAGTAATGTAGAGGTAGGAGTTGGCGTCGAAGCGCTCGACGAACGCCTGCCCCTGATAGCGGAGGTAGCTCTCCACCTGGAAGTCCGCATCGAAGCCGTAGGTGACGTTGGACCTGTCCTGCAGCGCCCGGCCGAACTTCCGGTGCAGCGCCGATTCCGAGAGATAGGTGATGTGCGCAGCCATGCGCGCCACCGCGAGGCCGCCGACCGGATTTGTGCCGAGTTCCTGATAGCGCCCATCGCGCCATTCCGGATCGGCCATGATCGCCTGGCGGCCAACCTCGTTGAGCGCGATGTTCTGCGCCGAGTGCTTGGCCGCACAGGCGATGGGGACGGCGGTAAAGCAGCGCTCGGGGTAGCTTGCCACCCACTGCAAGGCCTGCATGCCGCCCATGGAGCCGCCGGAGACGCAGAAGAGCTGCTCGATCCCCAGATGATCGAGCAACATGGCCTGAGCCTTGACCATGTCGCGGATGGTGATGACCGGAAAGTCGAGGCCCCAGGGGCGCCCTGTCGCCGGGTTGATCTCTTTCGGCCCGCTGGTGCCCATACAGCCGCCAAGCGTGTTGCTGCAGATCACGAAGTAGCGGTCGGTATCGAACGTCTTGCCGGGCCCCACCATCAGCTCCCACCAGCCGGGTTTGCCGGTGACCGGGTGAGAGCTCGCGACGAACTGGTCGCCAGTGAGCGCGTGGCAGAGCAGCACCGCGTTGGAGCGCTCCTCATTGAGCGTGCCGTAGGTCTGATAGGCGAGCGTGAACGGCCCGAGCGAGACGCCGCAGTCGAGCTCGAGCGGCGTCTCCCGGCCGAGCTCGACGCTCAGGCCGGTCTGCACGTGCCCCGCCGCGGCTTGGCTCTCGGGCATTGCGGTCATCGTTCACCGGGCTCCCGGCGGCCGCGTCCTGTCATCGGACCGCGGGCCGCAAGTCTCGCCGAAAGGGGGTCAGACAGTTGCGATTTGAACCCGAAAGTCAATGTTCTCTTTGATTTTACCACGGTCTTGGACTACGACTTGCCTCCCCCTTTGAGCCGTGTCAGCCATGCCATGAACAGGCCTTCGCCGGAGGAATCTCCGCTCGCCGCCCTGCGCGACGAGATCGACGAGATCGACGACACGATCCACGATCTCCTGATGCGCCGGATGGCGCTCGCCAACCGCATCAGCGAGACCAAGCGCGCCCGCGGCGCCACCGGCGCCTTGCTCCGGCCTGCGCGCGAGGCGGCGATCCTGAGAAGGCTGCAAGAGCGTCATGAGGGCCCCTTTCCCTTCCCCGTCATCGTGCGCATCTGGTCCGAGATCATGTCGGCGACCCTCTTCGCCGAGGGCGGCTTCGCGGTCTCGGTGTTCACGGTGGAGGAGCCGAGCGAGGAGAGCCGCTTCCCCGACCTCGCGCGGGTCTATTTCGGCGCCGAGACGCCGCTGATCACCGCCCGGACCGAGAGCGGCGTGCTGCGCGGCGTGCGCGACGGCAAGGCGTCCATCGGCGTGCTGCCGGTGCCGGCGGATGCGATGAGCGGCGATGTCGGGGTGAGCGCCGAGCCCTGGTGGCTGACGCTTGCCGTCAGCGACGAGGAGAGGCCGATGATTGTCTCCCGCCTGCCCTGGCTCGCGGGTGGACGACACGCGGCCGGCAAGACCAATGCGCTCGTGGTGGCCATGACCCCGCCGACATCGTCGGGCGACGACGTTTCGTACCTCGCGGTGGAATCCTCGGACACGATCAGCCGCGACCGCATCCGCTCGGCGCTTGCCGTGGCCGGCATCGCGGTGACCGGCTCAGTGGCCTGGCACGGCGATGGCGGCGCGCCCGGCCGCTGGCAGCTGATCGAGGTCAATGGTTTCGTCGCCGAGGGGGACGAGCGGCTGCAGCGCTTCGCCGAGCAGCTGGGCGACGATGTCGGGCGGATCGCGGTGCTGGGCAGCTACCCGAGGCCGCCTGCGCCCGTGCGGGCCGGCTGACGGGCTGCGGGTACAGCGATGCCGGTCCAGCCGATACCCCGCCCCGGAATCATGAAAATCTCGCCCTACGTGGGCGGTCGGTCGAGCGCAGCGGGCCACGCCAACACCATCAAGCTCTCCTCCAACGAATCCGCCCTCGGGCCCAGCCCCAAGGCGCAGGCCGCCTACCGGGAGCTTGCCGGGTCGCTCCACCGCTATCCCGACGGCGGCGCCACGGAGCTGCGTACGGCGCTCGGAGCGCTCCACGGCATCGATCCCGATCGCATCGTCTGCGGTAACGGCTCGGACGAGCTGCTGCAGCTTGTCGCCCACGCCTATGCCGGCCCCGGTGACGAGATCATCTATTGCCGCCACGGCTTCCTGGTCTATCCGATCGCGACGCTCGCCGTCGGCGCCACGCCCGTCGTGGCACCCGAGACCGACTACACCGCGGATGTCGATGCGATCCTGGGCCTGGTGACCGAGCGGACCCGGATCGTCTTCCTCGCCAACCCCAACAACCCGACCGGGACCTACATCCCCAAGGGGGAGCTTCGCCGGCTCTGGGGCGGCCTGCCTGAGCACGTCGTGCTGGTGATCGATTCGGCCTACGCGGAGTTCGCCCCCACCGACGACTACGATTCCGGAATCGAGCTTGCCGGCATTGCGCCCAACGTGGTGATGACCCGCACATTCTCGAAGGCCTACGGGCTCGCAGCGCTCCGGCTCGGCTGGGCCTACGGGCCGCCCGCCATCATCGACGTGCTCCACCGCATCCGCGGCCCCTTCAACGCCAATGCCGCGGCGTTGGCTGCGGCGCTGGCTGCGCTGGAGGATCAGGACCACATCACGCGCGCCAGGCGGCACAACGAGCAATGCCTCGGTGCGCTTGCCGCGCGGCTCAGCGCCACCGGGCTTCATGTCGTGCCCAGCGTCTGCAACTTCCTGCTGGTGCGCTTCCCCGACGAGCCGGGGCGGGACGCTGCGGCGGCCGACCGCTTCCTCACCGAACGCGGGATCGTCGCCCGGCGGATGGAGCCCTATCACCTGGCCGACTGCCTCAGGATCACCATCGGCCTGGAGGCGGAGAACGAGGCCCTGGCCCAGGCGCTGGAGGCCTTCATGGCGGCCCCTGCGGCGGGCGCAAGCGCGGGCGGCAACCAGTGAGCGAGCCCTTTTCCCGCGTCGCGTTGATCGGTCTCGGCCTGGTCAATTCCTCGCTCGCGCGGGTCTTGCGGCTGAAGGCACCCGCGACCGAGATCGTGGGCTGCGCTCGCAGCCAGGCGACCATCGACAAGGCGACGGAGCTCGGCTTCGTCGACCGGGTGACGCTGGACCCGGCGGACGCGGTGGAAGGCTGCGACCTGGTGGTGCTGGGCTCGCCGGTCGGCACGTTCGCGCCGCTCGCCGTGAAAATCGGATCACATCTCGCCGAGGGAGCGATCCTGACCGACGTCGGCTCGGTCAAGAAGGCAGTGTTCGCTGCGGTGTCGCCGCACGTGCCGCCGGGCGTCCATCTGATCCCCGGCCACCCGGTCGCGGGCACCGAGCATTCCGGCCCCGAGGCGGGCTTCGCCGAATTGTTCGAGGGCCGCTGGTGCATCCTGACCCCGCCGCCGGACGCAGACCCCGCAGCGGTGGAACGGGTCGCCGCGCTCTGGCGTATGGCCGGGATGTCGGTGGAGCAGATGAGCGCCGACCATCACGACGCGGTGCTCGCCATCACCTCGCACCTGCCGCATCTGATCGCCTACAACATCGTCGGCACGGTCACCGACCTTGAGGAGGAGACCAAGGAAGAGGTGTTCAAGTACGCGGCGGCCGGATTCCGGGACTTCACGCGTATCGCTGCCTCGGACCCGGTCATGTGGCGCGACATCTTCCTCACCAATCGGGAGGCCGTGCTGGAGATGCTGGGCCGCTTCAGCGAGGACCTCTCGGCGCTGCAGCGCGCCATCCGGCGCGGCGACGGCGCCTATCTGGAGACGCTCTTCACCCGCACCCGCGCGATCCGGCGCGGCGTGATCGAGGCCAAGCAGGTCTGATCGGGTTGCGCCAGGTCGCGGGCCCTCAGTCGAGGCCGAGGACGTCCGCCATCGTATAGAGGCCCGGCCCGCGCCCCTCTGCCCAACGCGCGGCCTGGACCGCGCCCCGCGCGTAGGTTTGCCGGTTGGACGAACGAACCGCCAGCTCCAGCCGCTCGCCATCGGCCGCGAAGATTACGCTGTGCTCACCGATGACATCGCCACCGCGCAGTGCGGCGAAGCCGATTTCGCCCCGTGGCCTGGCACCGGTCTCGCCATCGCGCCCGCGGGCTGCGACCTCGTCGAACGCGACCCCCCGCGCACGCGCCGCCGCCCGGCCCAGGCCCAAGGCCGTACCCGAGGGCGCGTCGATCTTGTGCCGGTGGTGCATCTCGACGATCTCGATGTCGTAGTCGTCATCCAGCAGGCCGGCGACCTGCTCGGTGAGCCGGAACAGCAGGTTGACGGCAAGGCTCATGTTGGGCGCTTGCACCACCGCCGTCTGCGCCGCTGCCGCCTCCAGCGCGGACTGCTCGTCGGCGCCGAGCCCTGTGGTGCCGACCACCAGCATTGTGCCTTCGGCCGCCGCGAGCTCGGCGTGGCGGGCGGCGGCGCCCGGCAGGGTGAAGTCGAGCACCGCGTCAGCGGCCCGGAACATCGCCTGCGCATCGTCGCCCACCGTGACGCCGAGCGGCTCGATCCCGGCAAGGGCGCCGCAGTCCCGCCCGAGCGCGGGATGCTCTGGCACCTCGGTCGCGGCCACCACGGTGCAGCCGTCGGTCGCCGTCACTTGACGGGTGAGCGCCTGGCCCATGCGCCCGGCGGCGCCCGGAATTCCGATCTTCATCGCTTCTCCTTTCACTATCCCTCAGGCGCCGGGCGCTCGCTCCGCGAAGAATACTTGTTAGAGGGCTGAGTTCACGCAATATTTTGTGGCCTCGGCAGTTTGCGTCCCACGTTTTTTCCCTCATTGCGGATCGTATTGCTGCGGCCGCCGTGCCGGCTTCGGCGGTGGTAACCGTTCCGAGAGGCCGTGCCGACCCGGACAACCAGAGGTGGCGGACGGCCGAGAGGCGCAGAGATCCGTCAATTCAGACGCCAAGCGCAGCGGCGGGCCGCTCGGCTCCACGGCCTCTCGGAACGTTTACCGGCGGTCGTCGCCGCTCCTCCCGATCAAGGTCCGTGGGCCGGGTAGGAGGGGTCGTTGCCGAGCCCCTCCCCCCCAGTTGCGGTAGGAATGCGCATTGCTGCGCACCCCCCGCGCAGATCCGCGCATCGTCAACGGGAAGACCGGCGACCGCACGGTCCACCTTTCGCCGGCGGCGGTCGGCGTGCTCGCGGCCCTGCCGCGCGAGCCGGGCGATCATTGGGTGGTTCCGGGCGCGAAGCCGGGCACGCACATGGCCGACATCGACGGCGCATGGCAGAGCATCCGCGCGAAGGCCGGGCTGCACGACGTGCGCATTCATGACATCAGGCACAGCTTCGCTTCGCGGGCCCTGGCGCTCGGCGAGGGGCTGCCGATCATCGGCCGGCTGCTCGGTCACCGCAGGGTGGAAACGACCGCCCGCTACGCGCATCTCGCCCGGGACTCAGTGAGGGAAGCGGCCGAAAAGATCGCCGCCAGCATCGCCGACGACATATTATGATCCGCGACCGCCAACCTGGACGCCGGCGCGGCATTCAGGTCTTGACGTCGAGCGGGGCGAGGAACTATCTTTCTTTTCGAGACGCAGTCCAGTACTGCCCTCTTTCCGAGGCCCGCACTCCGGTGCGGGCTTTCGTGTTTTGGGAGGGCCGTGGATGACGTATTTCGCCTATCTCGACGAGTTTGGCCACGTCGGCCCCTACGTCGCCCGAACCCATCCCAAATTCCGGGAAAGCCCGGTATTCGGCCTCGCGGGATTCGTCCTGCCGGCCGACGAAGTGCGCGGGTTCGGCACATGGTTCTACCAGCGCAAGTGCGAGCTTCTCGCCTTCGAGATCGAGCGCTCGGGCAAGCACCCCGCCCTGTGGGAGAAGAAGGGCTCCAGCCTCTACACGGCGACCAATGTGAGCCGCTATCCCGAACTGCGCCGGCTCACCAACCGGCTGCTCAACCGGATCGAGGCGCTCGGCGGATTCGTCCTCCATGTCGGGATACGGAAGACGGCCTCTCCGCAGAGCCACGATCCCAACCGCCTCTACGCGAGGGTGTTTCTCGAGGCGATCAAGCGGATCGACCAGTTCTGCGCCGGGGACTGCGACCCGCCGGAGGATTTCGTGCTGATCCTCGACGAGCACAACCAGCGTCCGGCGCTCGTCGCGCAGGCCGCGCAGAGCATGTACGGACGCACCGAAAGGCGGCGGCATCTCATCGAGCCGCCGTTCCATGTCGAGAGCCACCGCTACCAGACGCTTCAGGCCGCCGACTGGATTGCGGGACTGGTTGGACGCCTGGGCGCGGTCTGGTCCGAGCCGGCCGTCTGGCCGGAGAACGAGTTGTTCCGCCGGTATTTCGAGCACCGCGTCAACCGCGTCAGCCGCCGCAGCGGTATCCGGCGCTGACCGCGGGCTCCGGGACCGCCCCGCTTGACCGCAGCGAGCCCTTCGGGCAGTCAGAAGCGTTGCTTGAAGAAGTCCAGCGGCGGCCGATGAAGGAGAAAGGGGCCCAACGATGGTGGACGTGAACTTGGTCCCGGCGCTCGAAAAGCTTGTGGACTATACCGCCAGCGGCATCGGCGCAGTCGCGGGGTCGATGCTGGCGCCGTGGAGGGCGCGCAAGCAGGCGGAAGCCCAGCTCATCAAGGCCAGGGCGCACGCCGACAGCCTGAAACTCATCGCCGACGCCCGGGCCGAGGCGCGGCATTCTCGCGCCACGCCGGCTCAGGTAGGGCGCGAAGTGGTTGAAATCGACCGAGACGGCATCAAGCAGCGGATCGAGTTCCAGGAGGGAAAACGGCAGGCGAACATCACTTCGGTGGTCCGGGGTGCCGCGGCCGATCTCGGCGACAAGGAGGTTCCGGATCACGAGCCCGATCCCGACTGGACGGCCCAGTTCTTCGAAGGCGTTCAGGACGTCTCGTCAGAGGACATGCGAAAGCTCTGGGCCAAGATCCTGTCGGGAGAAGTCGAGGAGCCCGGACGGACATCGCTGCGCACGCTATCAATATTGAGGGATATGTCGCAACGGGATGCAGAGGCTTTTTCGGCCCTGATGGAGTACCGGATTTCGGAATTCATCTTTGAAGGATGGATAGATCCGCCAATTGCCAAGGAACTGCGTTCTTCTTTCAAAATCCTTTTACACACCGGTCTCGTATATCCCATTCATCCAACTGTATTTTCGATGAGGGATTTGGTGTTGGGGGACGACGGAGAATATGTCGAAGAATATTGCGGACATGTATTGAGGGTGAAAGGTCCTCCGGGAACCAGAATCGATCCCGGGAATCTCTCACTCAACGCTTTGACCCCCGCTGGCGAGGAGCTTGCGAGAACTTGCGGAAATGAACCGAATTTCGATTATCTTTCCCGTTTTTCATGCTTCCTTGAGTCGGGTGATTGCAAGCTCCAGCTTGCTCCGATCGTTTCACGGGATTCCGGCGGGACGTTGCACTTCGACCGCGAGGCACTTCGCACGATAGAACCGATTCCCAGCCGTCGAAGGTGAGCATCCAGTGAAGACCACAGGGTATTTCGACTTGACTTTGGCGTCAGGGCAATGACCTTCTTTAGCTTCAGCTAAGAACCCAGGAGTGCGAGATGGATGAAGGTGTAGACGTAGGTACGTTTCGAATAGACATCATTTGTGATTTGCATGAACCTTTCAGACAGAAGAACGGACAAAACGACTATGCTATCTTTGAACCACTAAAGATGCGTTATGGGGTCTATATATTTCAGCACGAGATCACCGGTGCAGTGCTATACGTTGGACGTTGCGGAGATTCACCCTCGCAAGAGCAGGATTTGAAAGGTCGCATTACACAATACTATACTGACAAGGACACCGGGGGGACGTTTAAAAACAACTGGACAGGAACGCTCCGCAATTTCGAGCAGTTCAAATTTGCCACAAGGTCATGGAGACTTGTTGTAATTTCCATCGACGAGCTAACGAAGGAAGAAATCAAGATCATCGGTAAACTGGAAAAGTTTCTAATTTTCCACATCAGGCCGATATACAACACGCAACAAAGTGCCTATAGAACGTTGCCACAATGTCAAGCTGAGCTAATCAGATATGTTCTGGATTTGCTGGGGAACTACTGAAAGACCATAGTCGGAGTCCCAAGTACAGCCAAGCACGCCTTGATCGAGGCTTTTTCTTGCGGGGCTAAAACATACATCCCACGGAGAAGCTGGTCCACCGATGGCTCTTTCCGCCCTTGATCTCGGGGTCTCGCAAACTATGCGAAAAAGAGACGCGCCAATCCCCGAAAGTCTTCACGATACTGACGCTTGCATGCAGCACTGCTCTGTTGACATCCGACGACTCGACCTCATTTTCGTTTGATCGAAACTGACCCTGCAACACGGCATTGTACAAAAGGAGGCTTAAGCCGGCAGTTGCGACCACGTAAAGCTCATAGCCGCTACTGCCCGAGCTGTCAGAGGCAACGGCACGACCCAAATCGTTGCCATTATCTTGCGACTCATTGGGGGTATCTGCATTAGTCGTATCGGGAGGCCGGAAAGATAGGATGACAAAGAGATTTAGATTCCAAACTGTTGAAGATTAGTCATGGCTCAACCAGGTGGAGACGTTCTTCGCCGATCTGTCGGAGAAGCAGTTCAGGCGCGGGTTTACCGCTCGACCGTCGAGCTGGAGCAGGCAACCACCCAAGAATATCGAGGTGGTCAACGAGGACCCCAAGCCCTTCCGGTGGCACAAGTCGGCCGACGAAATGCTCGCATGCATCAAGCGCTTCTGCGTGAGAACCCTCGAACTCGCCCCGGCTCAATCATAACTGTGCGAACTTCGGAATCACGACACTAGGATCGCCTAATCAAGCTCATTCTTGAGACTAGGCGGGAGCGCTGGCATTCCTTTCCGCGCCGCGAGTCCTCGCCCGGTGCGCTCTGTCGATGGTAAGTATTCGAGACCCTTAGGCACGGTGGGGCGGAGCCCCGAAGGACAATCATAGTAGCCCGCGAGATATCCCACCCGCTCGAGACCGTCACGGCTTCCTACAGCGGCCGGCTTGTTGTTTTCCCGATCATCCTGCCCTTCCCAATAGCCACGAATATAGTCCGACTTTTGGGCTTCCGGGCCATAGCCATCTCGATAGCCGGCTGCAAACGAGCTATAGGACGATGCGTGGAAGCCGGGGGAGTGGAAGTGTTTGGACAAGCCGGAGCTGCCATTTCGACGGTCCTCCATCCCTAAAGTCCAGCCATCCTTATATTCTTCTAGACCGTTCCAGCCATCCCTAGAGAAGAATAAAGTACCGTCGTCATCGCTCTCGGAAATCACGTTGCTAGACCGGTAAGCAGTTCGGTAGCCGATCGCGAAGTCGCTGTGTGCGACGAGACCTGAAGGGGGGTGATAAGGCTTGCCGTTATTGCGGTCGGCTTCACCTTCCAGCATTCCGGCCGCGCGTCCACCTTGGTAACCGTCGTGATAACCGGCGATCCAGCGTCTTTCTTCCCCCTCATCCATGTAGGGACTAGAACTTTCACCCGAATGAGGATTGGGATTGTAAAGTTCTCCCGCATCACGGTCGGCCGTACCCTTCACGCTTCCTTTCTGATAAGGAGTGATTAAAGGCTCGCTGTAGAAGCCCGTACGATAGCCGATGGCAAAGCAGCTGATGTGAACGGGATCTCCTTCTGGTGGACCCCCTGGTACACTCTCACTTTCGCCGATATAAACGAGATGCTCTTTCTCGTTGTCGGCATGGCCCTTGATCAGCCCGGCCATGTAACCGCCATGATATCCGTCGAAGTATCCTACAGTATATTTCGAGGAATTTACCGAAAGCGGTCGGTTGAGCACATCCGAGTCAGGCTTGCCAACTCTGGCATCCATTTCGCCCTGCGCTTTGCCAACTCTGTAGAGCATCGTATCTTCACCTCTGAAGCCGATATTATACCCTAAGGCTAGAAAATCGAGATCATTGTCATTCCTATATCTCTCATAGCGCTCGTTGAAGGGTTTATCCTTGCCAACGTCAGCGGCTCCCAAAGCCATTCCATCTCGGATAGATCGATGAATGAAAGGAATGGCGAGCCGAAGCACTAAGCTCTGGGAGCGCGCCGGGACTCCTGTATACTTGAGGATCATACTCAACTCTTCTGCCTCATTGCTTCCTATACGGAAGGAAATGACTTTATCTTTCATACTTCGCACTCCTGTTCTTGAGAAGGCACGTGGCCCCGGAAAAGCCGGGGCCACCTGGTGCCTGCGACTCGTCAGTCTTCGTCGTTTGAGCCGTCATGGAGGAGACCTGTCGCCCAACCGACAATGGCCGACCAGGACTCGTCGCATTCAGAATACCCCCAGCTCTGCGCGAGGCTTTCCGCGGCCTCAGTGGGGACATCGTCAAAGGGTAGCCTATCGTCAGGATACATCTGCAGTCTTCCTTTCACCCCCGGACTTCCCCCGGGGTGGGGGTCGGCTCGCGCGATTGAGCCAGAGCCGAGTGTAGACAATTCTGAATCGAAATGCAATACAAATGTGATCCTGTCTTCGGCGTTCGCTGATCCGCCAGATGGTGGCGACGGATCTGCTGTGCTTGGTCATCAGATGAGCGCCAGCGCGCGCCTCGAACTTCTGCGGGGCCGGCGAAGCTTCCACTACCGCGCGGCCACGGTGATCCTTCGGTGTAGGCCGGCTGCATCGTCCCGGACGCAGGGCCGGCAGCTGACCCCGGCGCCGGGCGCTGGCGACAGAGCACTGCTGGATGTCCTTCAAGCGCTATGTCTGCAGCTCGCAGATGGGCGCGGGGTTCCCACCTGCTCGGTGTTCTCCAACCGCCGCTGATCGATATGGCGCGGCGGCGTCCGCGTACAACAATCAGGAGGAGTTCGCGCAGGTCGCCGCTGTTGTGTCGGCACGGTCAGGCTAGTTCGTGGAGCCGTTCCTGGCAGTCATCGAGAGCACGCTGTCCGGCGGGCGTACTCCGCACTACCGCGGCGTGCCCATTTGCCAGTCGTCGTCGCCCTTCGTGCTCGTCGGTGATCACCAGCTTGCTGCCGCGCAGGCTGCGGCGCGCGAGGGCGCGCTCGAACTCGGTCCTGAAAGTTTCGGCCGCGGAGGTGCCGATCACTATGCGGAAAACCGACGCCACCACGACGAAAATGCTCCCGAGCGTAAAGCCGCCGCTGCGGGAGTCGGACCGTGCCCCAACCTGCCGACTTTACGCACGATTCCTTGCGGCTACGCCTGCCGGCCCCACAATCCGCCCAACACCGTGAGCAGGAATAGCGTGGAGCTTGCCGGAACGTCCGCACTTTGTCGCGACCGCACCTCGGAGGAGGCTGCAACGGCTTGGCCTCAATTGATCGAGTCCTCCCTCACGTTTCCGACCACGGATTGAATATCTCCGCACCCGTGGTCCGGAAGCGCCGAACCCACAGCATCGCCTCGGCTAGCACCGCCGGCTTCTGACCGAACTGCAACACGCGAAGTGATTTCTCCTCCAATCAACGTCGAACAACGGTCGATTCCAGATCCATTCTCGGCTCAGACAGGTCGAACATGCTGGTGGCTTCGAGATCGAGCACTTCAAGGTCACGTTCGTTGAAGAGCTGCCAGCGCCATCGCAGGACGCCGAGCGTCGGCCTGCTCCGTGCCCGGCGGACCTCGATGACGGTGGCGCGAAGACGCAAGCTATCGCCTGGCCGCACGGGATTTGGCCACTTCACGTAGGCGATCCCGGGGGAAGCGAACGACTCCGAACCGTGCAACGCGGCTTCGACGATGAGCCGCATGGCGATCGCGCAACTATGCCAGCCGCTTGCGACCAGACCGCCGAAGGGGCTGCGGGGGGCAGCCTCCGCGTCAATATGGAACCACTGAGGATCGTACTCGCTCGCGAACCTGACGATCTCGGACTCGAGCACCTCGTGGGGACCGGCTTCGATGACCTGGCCGACGTGGAAGTCAGAGAACTTCAGTTCGACCGCCTTTCCTTGCTGGAACCGCTATCCCGGAATATCAGCGCAACCAGACCGTCGATGAGTTCCTCGATGCGGTCAGATTCCTCGACAAGTCTGACGTTCAGGGAAAACCCGTCCTGCGCCATGAACACGACGTGGGCGAGCTCGGAAGGCATCAGGGCTCGCCGTGCGTCGGGCGGCAGGCTTCCGTCCATGAGCCTCGTAATGCGCCGCTCCGACCGCTGGAGCAGGTTCCTCGAATAGTGCTCCTCGGGATTCTTTGTGGCGAGCGCTTCCATCAGGTTCTTCTTGAAGTTGTTGCCTGCCCTGGGGAGCTCGATCCACATGAACGTCAGGACCTCCTGAAGCTTTTCGGGACCGTCCTCCATTGTCGAAACCCGGCTCTCCAGACCGTCGATCTGTTCGTTGAGCCACGGTTCGAGCACCGCATAGAAGAGCTCGAACTTGGAGGTGTAGTAGCGATAGATATTGCCCGGCGTCGTCCCAGCTCGAGATGCGATGTCAGGCATGGAGGTCGCCTGATAGCCCTTCTCGGAGAAGAGAGAGAAAGCCGCTTCGAGAATACGGCTGTTGATGGCAGCCTTCTTGACCTGAGGCATGTGCGCTTTCGCCGTTCGCTCGTCTTGCCTGACCGTCCGATCAGCGAACGTTCACCTTCACGACGACGCCGGCACCGGTATCACCTGCCGCACAGCCGGTGAACAGTCCGTATCCCCCGCCCTGCAACGCCAGCTCCTCGATCAACTCCAGAACGAGGCGCATCCCCGTGGGCCCCTGCGGATGGCCGAAGATGAGGGACGACCCGTAGTTGTTCATGCGCTCGGGATCGAATCCCGTCGCATGCACAAAGTAGAGGTCGTTCACGGCGAAGGGGTTGTGCGTCTTCACTGCGGCGATCTGGTCGATTCCGATCCCCGCATCCGCGAGCGCAGCCTGGGCTGCCGCAACCGGTGCCATGCCCATGTAGCCCGTCTCTGCGCGTCCTTCGCCGAACGAGAGGATCTGTACCGAGACAGCGCCGTCTCTGCCGGACTCGCTGGCCCGTTCCGCGGTGCAGAGCAGCATGCCGGCGTTACCGTCAGCCGGGTGGGTTTGCGCCGCGGCGGTCACGGTGCCATTGCCGAGGACCGGATCGAGCGCCCGCACGCCCTCGGAGGTGCTCTCCCTGATCCCCTCGTCGCGAGAGACGGTGCGCGTCCACCGCTTCGCTCCGACGATGACATCGACCATGTAGCGACGCTGGAACGCGCAGTCGTCGGCGAGCGCCATCCGGTACTGCTCGTGGCGAGAGAGCGCGAGCTCGTCCTGCGCCCGGCGCGAGAATCCGAAGCGCGATGCAATGTTTTCGGCAGTCTGGATCATGGCCACCTTGGCATGGGGATCTTCGTTGAAATTGTCCCACACCCAATGCTCGGTCACGCCGCGTCCGCCGGGGCCGGAAGGATCGGGATAGTAGAGGGTGGGTCCGTTGCTGACGCGATCTGCGGCAAGCGCGAGCGTCCGGGCGCTGCTCCCGAGCTCCACGGCGCTCGCTGCGGACGCGATGACCCGCGCGGAGGTGGCGCAGGCCTGCGAGATCGTCGGCCCCGTCACCCTGTCCGCACCGATCAGCGCGCCGATCCAGGGAGCGCCGAAGAAGCTCTTGTGCTGCGGAACGGTCATGCCGAAGTGGATGCCGTCCAGGGTCTCGGGATCGCAGTCGACCGTATCAAGTAACGTGGTGGCGCACGATGCGGCGAGCCGCAGCGGGTGTTCGCCGCTCAGACTGCCCTGCCAGCGGCAGAAGGGTGAACTCCAGTAGCCCCCGTAGGGGACGTAGACGTTCTCGAATCGCATCACCACCCCTCAGCCGACAGTGCGGTCCACCAGCCTGGCCTTCATCTGCGTGCGCGGCAGCACGCCGCGCGGCACGAGCTCGACCCTGGCCGAGACGATGAGCTTGGCGCGCAGGGCTTGCTCGATGCGCGCAGCCAGACCTTGGGGATCGCCGCCACCTCCGCTGCCCAGTTCCACCTTGATTCGAAGCGGCGGATCGACGGTCGGCCTGAGGCCCTCCACCGAAATCAGCACTTCGCCGCTGACCTCCGGCCGGAACCCGGTGACCACGTCCTTGACCGCGGACGGCCAGACGTTGACCCCGCGCACGATCAGCATGTCGTCAGTCCGGCCGATGCACCTCAGCCGCGGCCCGGTACGCCCGCACGGGCAGGGCGCAGTCTTGACGACCACGCGATCGCGTGTGCGAAAGCGCAGCATCGGATTGCACTGGCGATCGAGGTGCGTAAAGACGAGTTCTCCCTCGCGCTCGGGTTCGTCGAGCGGAACGACGCGGCCCGTGTCCGGATCGACGATCTCCATTACCATGTAATCCGGCACCATGAAGTGGCATCCGTCCTGCGCGTCGCATTCGGCGCTGTGGATGGTGATCAGGTCGGCGATGCCGATAGCCTCCAAGCAGCGTGAGTTCCAGGCTTCCTCGATCTGCTTCCTGATCTCGGGAACGCCGCCGCCGGGCTCGGCACCCACCATGAGACGCCTGATGCCGAGCTGCGACGCGTCCACACCCAGTTCCTCCCGCGCAAGCTCGGCGAGGTAGATGGCGTAGGACGGCGTCGTCGCGAGCACATCGGCATTCATTGATCGAATGGACGCGATGAGACGATCCGATGCACCGACGCCGATGGGGAGCAGCGTCGCGCCGACAGCCTCGACTGCGGCGGCGACCGGCAGGCCGCCGACAAAGAACCCGATGCTGAGCCCCATGGCGAAGACGCTTCCGGGACGAAGCCCCTGCGCCCAGTAGCTGCGGGCGATGCACTCCGTCCAGCGCCGCTTGTCGTAGTCGGTGATGCCGATGAAGGAGGGCGTCCCCGTTGTGCCCGAGGAAGCGTGAACGCGAACGACGTCTTCCATGGCGGCGGCAGCGTGCTCACCGAGCGGCGGGTGGCGCGCCTGGCTCTCCCGCAGCTCCGTCTTCTCGGAGAAAGGAAGCCCGGCGAGGTCGGCGACGGAGCGAATGTCGCATGGCTCGGCGCCCACATCGGCGAGCTTTCGCGCGTGAAAGGGCGACTTCGCCATCAGGTATTCGAGTTGCGTGCGCAGCTTCCCGCTCTGCATTGCAGCGACTTCGTCGGCCGACATCGTCTCGACGGCGGCATTGAAGTACGGGCCCTGGACCTGTGGCATCGCCATGCTCCCGCGCGATTCCCTCTCGCCGCTGCGATCCGTGAAATCAAGAATACTATACGCTTTTCACGTCATAAAACACGCTAAGCAGAGTGGGTTGACACATAAAAGTAAATGATATTCCCTAATTCCGGCGTCATGGACATCCTGCACGGATGCGAAGAACGACGTGATCGACGAACCCGATATCTGGCAGTGGAGCGCGCGCCGGATATGCCGCGCGATCGCGGGCGGCGAGATATCGTCGGCGGAATACGTTGAAGAGCTGCTCGCTCGCTGCCGCCGCAATGCGGGTCTGAACGCATTCATCGGGCTCGACGAAGACGCGGCGCGGTATCGGGCCCGCGAACTAGATGCGGCCGAGCCGAGCGGCGCATTGCACGGCCTGCCGGTGGCGCTGAAGGACGCGATCGGATCGGCGCAGCTGCCGACCACGGCCGGGACGCCGAGGCTTGCGAACCACCGGCCGGCCGAAGATGCGGACGTGGTCAAGCCTCTGGTCGCTGCCGGCGCGTTCCTCTTCGGGAAGCTCAACATGCACGAGCTCTCCTACGGCATCACCTCCAACAACACGCATTTCGGGCCGGTGGCAAACCCGTTCGATCGGCGACGCATTCCCGGCGGCAGCAGCGGAGGCGCAGGCGCTGCCGTTTCCGCCGGCATGGTCCCGGTGGCGCTCGGAACGGACACCGGGGGCTCCGTGCGTATCCCCGCCGCGCTGTGCGGCGTCGTTGGGTTTCGCCCGAGCCCGGGCCGCTATCCCCAACGCGGCATCGTTCCCGTCTCCCGCACGCGGGACACCGCCGGCCCAATCTGCAGGTCGGTTGACGACGCGGCGATGATCGATGCGACCGTAACCGGAGTTCCCGACCGGCTTGCAGTCCCGGCGC
Source organism: Alphaproteobacteria bacterium (assembly GCA_022826345.1). Next base: position 4,785 of record JAJDVB010000216.1, on the reverse strand, counting down.
CCGGCGACGTGAGGATCGGCGTTCCCAACCGGTACTTCCTGGAGACCTTGGCTCCGGACACGCGGGAGGTCTTCTCCTTGCGCGTTGAGGAGCTGCGCCGGGCCGGCTGGTCGATCGAGGCGGTGGACATCGACGGAATTCAACGGCCGGAGGAGGGCTGCGGCTTTCCCATCGCCCTCTACGAGACGAAGTCGGGCCTCTCCGACTATCTCGCCGAGTTTGCGCCTGACGGGCCGACCCTGGTTGAGTTGATCGAGCACATCGCGAGCCCGGACGTCCGAGGAATCCTGCGCGGCCTGCTGGCGCCGGCGTTCGAGGAGATGGCCAGTGCCTACCGCGACGCCATGGCCAACGGGGGGCCCCGGCTGCGGCAAGCCTTCGCGGCCTGCTTTGCCGGCAACGAGCTAGATGCGCTCATCTTTCCCACCACGGTGCGGCCGGCGGCGCTGATCGGCGAGGACGAGACCGTCGAGCTCGCGGGTGAGACCGTGCCGGCGTTCCCGACCTTCATCCACAACACCGATCCGGGCAGCATCGCAGGTATTCCCGGCATCTCCGTTCCCGCAGGTCTCACGGCTGACGGCCTGCCGATCGGGATCGCGCTCGACGGCCCCGCCGGCAGCGACCGTCGTCTTCTTGCCGTTGCAAGAGCGCTGGAAGCGGACCTGCCCAGCGCGATCCGCCCGGACTGCTGACCGGGCCGCACACACAAGGGAGGAATACATGATCGATATACGCAGGCGTATGACACGCAGGAGCATGCTGAAGGGCCTTGCGGGTGGAGTCTCCGCATTGGCTATGACCGGCGCGATCCGCACGGCCGGTGCGGCCGAGCCGATGAGAATGGGAACCTTCTTCTCGCTCTCGGGCCCGGCGTCCCTATTCGGCCCCACCCAGACCGCTTGTAACGCGCTTGCGGTCTCGGAGATCAACGCGGCGGGTGGCATTCTCGGGCGGCAGGTGGAGGTCGTCCCCGGCGACGGTGGCGCGCCGCCGGCGGAAGCGGCCAAGACCGCGGTGCGCATGCTCCTGCAGGACAAGGTCGACCTGATCGTCGGCTCGCATGACAGCGCCGTTCGTCAGGCCGTCGTCGGCGCCCTGAAGGGCAAGGTGCCCTACATCTACACGCCGCTCTACGAGGGCGGCGAGTGCGCCTACAACACGTACGTGCCGGCCGATACCCCGCAGCAGCAGATCAAGCCTTCGCTCAACGCGCTGGCCGAGATGACCGGCGCCCGGACCTTCTATCTCATCGGCAACGACTACGTGTGGCCGCAGAAGAGCAACGAGGCCGCGAAGGGATATATAGCCGAGCTCGGCGGCGAGGTGATCGGTGAGGAGTACGCGCCGCTCGGCCCCGGCAACAAGTTCGACGATGCGGTCACCAGGATCAAGGCGGCCGCCCCCGACCTTGTGCTCATCACCCTGGTCGGCGGCGACAACGTCAATTTCAACCGGACCTTCGCCGGATTCGGGCTCGACAAGTCGATCACCCGGCTGTCGCTGCTTCTGGAGGAGTTGACGCTGTTCGGCATCGGTGCCGAAAACAGTGCGAACCTGTACAGCTGCATGTCGTACTTCGCCGCCGTGGAATCGGCGGAGAACGAGGCGTTCAAGCAGCGCTACGCTGCGGCGACGGGGGACGATGCCCCTCCGCTCTCGATGATCGGCGTGGATGCCTATTCGGGCACGAACTGCGCCGCCGCCCTGCTTGAGAAGGCGGGCAGCAACGACGCGGCGGCGGTGATGGCGGCATCCGAGGGTCTGGAATACCGCACGGCGACCGGCACCGGGACGATGACGAGCCGTCACGTCAACAAGGACATGTACCTGGCCGAGTGCATCGGCGCCGAATTCAAGATCATCCGGACCTTCTCTCAAGTGGCGCATGGAGAGACGTGTACCGCGTGAAAGCCTGCGCAAATGTCTACGCCTCTTGCAGGCGATAGGTGTTGAACGCAGAGAGCGCCTGCTGCAGCCGAGACGGGCATGGTTGCGCGCACCGGTTCGAGCCATGGGACCGGTGGGGTGAGCGAAGACGATGGATGCGGTTCTGGTCGCCAACGGTCTGAACGTCGCGTTCGAAGTCGCCACCCTCGCACTGGTCGCCACGGGTCTGGCCATCACGCTGGGGCTGCTCGGCGTGCTGAACCTCGCCCACGGCGAGTTCATCATGATCGGCGCGTTCTCCGCCCTGTTCGTGCAGGAGCAGGGCCTTCCATATGTCGCCGCGTTTCCGGTCTCGATTGCCGCATGCGTGGCGATCGGCTGGCCGGTGGAGCGCATCATGATCCGCCGGCTTTACGCTCGACCCTTCGACACGATTCTCGCGACGTGGGGCCTTAGCCTTCTGCTGCGCGAGCTCGTGGAGCTGCTCTATGGCCGCGGCTTCCACAGCGTCAGGCAGCCTGTCAGCGGCACGGTCGCGGTCCTCGGCGCCGACTATCCCATCTACCAACTCATGGTCATGGCGGCGGCCGTGATTCTCATCGCCGCCCTCGTCCTCTGGTTCCTGATGAGCGCGACCGGGCGGCGCATTCGCGCCCTCGTCGACAATCCCGAGCTTGCGAAGACGGTGGGCATTGCAGCGCACCGCCTGGCGAGCAACACCTTCGTCGCCGGCCTGTGTCTCGGCGGTATCGCCGGTGTCCTCCTCGCCCCCATTGTCGCCGTCCATCCGGGAATGGGTATCGACTACGTGCTGAAGTCCTTCTTCGTGCTCGTTGTGGGTGGCCTCGGCAACATTCTCAGTCTGGTTGTCGGCTCCGGCGTCATCGGTGGCGCCGAGGCGATCGTGTCGGCCGCCATTGACCGCACTTCCGGCTACTCCTTCGTTCTGATCATCGCGCTCGTGTTCCTGGCGACGAAGCCCCGTGGCCTGGTTAGCCGCTAACGCGATCGTCAGCGGCGCGGCGCTGGCCGTCCTGCCCTTCGCCCTCGGGGACTTCTGGGCCTACACGCTGGCGCTCTATTTCCTCTATGCGATCGCGGGTCTGGGCGTCGGAATCTCTTGGGGGCAGGTGGGGTTGTTGTCGCTCGGGCAGGGATTCTTCGTCGGCATCGGCGCGTACCTCTCCGGGAAGTTTCTCATTGCGTTCTCCGACAGCCCCGTGATCTTTCCCTTGCTGGTGGTAAGCGCACTGGTTCCAGGCGTGCTCGCCTATGCGCTCGGCAGGATGATCTTCCGGGGCCGCACCCAGAACGGCGCCTTCTTCGCGCTGATCACGCTCGCGCTTGTCCTGCTCGCCTCCCACATCGCCAACTCGTGGAACTCCGTCACCGGCGGCTACAACGGCCTGAGGGGCATACCGGGCATCCCCGGCATGGCCGATTTCGAAGATGCCTACGTGCTCTCGGCGATCGCTCTACTCCTCGCCATGCTGCTCGCGGGCTGGATCATCGCCTCGCCGCTCGGGGTGCTGTGGCGGGCGCTTGCGCAACAGGAGCGCCGCATCGGCTACCTCGGCTTCGACCACAATCACCTGAAGTCCGTGGCTTTCGGTTTCAGCGGATTGCTCGGCGGCGTTGCGGGCATGCTGTACGCGCCCGAGAACAATCTGGTCACGCCGGACCTGTTCGGCTTCGCGCTCTCGGCGAATCTCGTCGTGTGGGTGGCGATCGGCGGACGTAGCACGTTGTACGGGCCCATCCTCGGGGTGGTCGCGCTCGGCCTGCTCACGGCCAACCTTCGCGACACGGTGACGTATTGGGAGGCGGTGCTCGCGGCGCTCTTCATTGTCACCGTGCTCTACTTCCGGCCGGGGATCTGCGGCTGGCTCGAGCCCGCGCTCAAGCGCTGGTTCGAACGCCGAGGGCGCGCCCCACGCGCAGCCCCGCCCAGAGGCCTGCCGCAGACGGACGTGTCGCTCGCGGTGGAGGGGCTGAGTCTCAGAGCCGGGACGGTACAGATTCTCGAGGGCCTCGAGTTCAATATCGACAGACCGGGAATCTACTGCCTGATCGGCCCAAACGGGGCGGGCAAGACATCCACCTTCGACGCAATCACCGGCGAGCTCGACGCCCAATCCGGCGCCATCCGAGTGCTGGGCGCACGGAGGCGAAGGCACCGGCCGCGCGCGCTCACCATGCGGGGTCTCGGCAGGAAATTTCAGACCCCCGACGTCTTCGAGAACCTGACGATCGGCGAGAACCTCGCGATCGCGCTCTGGACCGGCAGGGCGCGCCGGCGCGACCTCTTGCGACTCTCGCTGCTCGACTGGACGAGCCCCGTGTTGCGAGACCTCGAAGAGCGGTTCGCGATCCTGCGCGAGCGGGAGCGGACGGTCATAGACCTCTCGCACGGGCAACGCCAGATCCTCGACCTCGCCATGGTGCTTTGCACCGAGCCCAAGGTGATCCTCCTCGACGAGCCCTGCGCGGGTCTCTCCTTCGCGGAGACCGAGCAGATCATCGACACGGTGCGCTGGGCGACTGAGCGCTTCGGAGCCACGACCCTCGTGATCGAGCACGACATGTCGCTCGTGCAGACATTGGCCGATCGTGTCTTCGTGCTCCACAACGGCCGCTTGCTGGCCGAGGGTACAGTGGGCGAGATCAGGAACGATGATCGGGTCCGGTCCGTCTATGCCGGAGTCGCGCAATGAACGGGGAGGGTGTCTTCGCGTTCGCCAATGTCTCCGGCGGTTATACCAAACGCGCTCCAAATTGACTCATTATCTCAATATGTTGTGGTGATGGACGGGACAACCTCCATAGACTGTGGTGATCGAGTCTCACCGTCGGAGGATGATGATGAGTGCGGCAACGCCGATAATCTGGCCGGAA
>JAJDVB010000123.1 GCA_022826345.1 Alphaproteobacteria bacterium | reverse complement strand
CCATGGGGTGGAAATCGCCGGATCGCCCTCTTCGCCGACCCGAGAGCCGCAGAAATCTGCGACCTCGCTGGGGTAAGAAAAATCTCAGATCACCTGGAGCCCTTGCTCATCAAGGGATTCCCGACAGCGCACACGGCTCCGTTTCTCACGGAAACTCTCTAGCCATATGTCGCTCACGGCAGCCGGCCTTCGGCCGGCGCCTCCGCGAGGGCGCCGCTAACGCGGCGGGCCGCGGTCGCGGCCTGTCGCACGTCCGTCAGAGACGGACTCGCTCCACCCCTTACTCGGCGGCCTGATGCAGCGTCGGCGCCGGGGTCAGCGGCTCCAGCGTATAGCCGTGCTCCGAGAGGGTCGCGCCGATGGTGGTGGCGAGATCGACTGCGTTCGGCCCGTCGCCGTGCAGGCAGATGCTGCGCGCCGAGATCGGCACCCGCGCGCCGTCGATGCTGAGGGTGTTGCCGGTCTCCAGGAAGAGCCCGAGCTTGTGCCGGGTGTCGTCCAGGTCCGCGCCCTCGTTGGAGCGCTTGAGCACCAGCGTGCCGTCATCGTCGTAGGGCAGGTCGAAGTAGAGCTCGCCCACCACGTCGATGCCCATACCGGCGGCGATCCTGGTGACCGCGTGGCGTTCCACCGGTGCGGGGTAGTACATCATCGGCTCGGGGCAGAGATCGATGACCGCACGGGCGAAGGCCTCGCCCAGGGCCTCGTCGTCGTTGAGCATGCGGTAGAGGGCGCCGTGGGGCTTGACGTGATGCAGCGCCATGCCGTTGGCTTCCAGCGCCGATTTCAGTGCTCCGGTCTGGTAGATCACGTAGGCGTAGAGTTCGTCCGGCGTGATCGCCATCACCCGGCGACCGAAGCCCATGAGGTCCGGCAGCCCCGGATGGGAGCCGACCGCAACGCCGTTCTCCTTGGCGAGCGCGATGGTCTTCATCATGGTCATGGGATCGCCCGCATGGAAGCCGCAGGCGACGTTCGCGGTGGTGATGTGGGGCATGAGCGCCTCGTCCGCCCCCATGACCCAGTTGCCGAAGCTCTCGCCGCAATCGATGTTAATGTCGAAGGTGCCGGCCATGCCTCGATCTCCTCGTCAGGCGTGTGTCTCGCGCCATCATGCCGCGGTCCGTCGCCGGCGGGAAGCCTGAAGCGCGCGGCCGGTGGAGGCTGGCAGCCAACGGCGGTTCTTGCTACAAGGCGCCGTTCTCCCCGGATCATCGGTCTCAGGCATGAGCCAGCCCACGCGCACGGCCCGCGTCGAGCGGGTTACCAAGGAGACAAGCATTACCGTCGCCGTCGATCTCGACGGGCGCGGCCGCTCGCAGATTGCCACGGGAATCGGCTTCTTCGATCACATGCTGGAGCAGCTTTCGCGCCACAGCCTGATCGATATCGACTGCGACGCGAAGGGCGATATCGACGTGACGCTGCACCACACCGTCGAGGACACCGGGATCACGATAGGCGAGGCGGTGAGCAAGGCCCTGGGCGATCGGCGCGGCATCCGGCGCTACGGCAGCGCGGTGATCCCGATGGACGAGGCCTGCGCGCGCGTCTCCCTCGACGCGAGCAATCGGCCCTACCTGATCTGGCGCGTCAGGTTCGAGAAGCCGCGCCTCGACGGCATGGACACCGAGCACTTCAAGGAGTGGTTCCAGGCGTTCGCGCAAGCGGCGGGGCTCACGCTCCACGTCGAGGTGATGTACGGCGAGAACAGCCATCACATGATCGAGGCCTGCTACAAGGGCCTCGCGCGGGCGCTGCGCCAGGCGATCGAGCCCGACCCGCGCATGGCGGGCGAGGTGCCGTCCACCAAGGGCGTGCTGGGCGGCAGCCTGGAGGCCTAGGGTGCGCTTCTACACGGTCCACATACCGGTTGGCGGGGAGAGCGGAGACGACGGCGCGCTGGGCCGCGCCGTGCTCGTGCGCGAAGGCTTCAACTGGCTCGCGTTCTTCTTCGCACCGTTCTGGGCGCTGGCCGAGGGGCTGTGGCTCGTCGCCCTGCCGCTGATCGCGGCGCTCGGGGCGATCATCGCGGTACCCTTGGTGCTGGGCCTCGGGCCGGTTCTGCCGGTGGTGCTCGGCCTTGGCTATGCCGTGCTCGCCGGCATGTCGGCGAACGACCTGCGCCGGGCCGGGCTTGCGGCTCGCGGCTATCGCCTGGCCGAGGTGGTGGCGGCGCCGGGCCGTGCGCAGGCACTCATCCGCTACGCCGAGGCCATGGCGCAGGCGTCGACGCCACGACCGGCATTCGGCGCCGCGGCACCGTCGCCCTGGTCGCGCGGTCCTGACCCGAACCCCGGATTCTGGAGCTGACGCGCCGTGACCACCGCGATCATCGACTATGGCTCGGGCAATCTGCGCTCCGCCGCCAAGGCGTTCGAGCGTGCCGCGGCGGACGCGACTCCGGCTGAGCCGGTGCTGGTCACTGACGATCCCGAGACGGTACGACAGGCAGAGCGGATTGTCCTGCCCGGCGTCGGCGCCTTCGCCGACTGCAAGGCCGGGCTCGCCGCCCGCGAAGGCATGATCGAGGCGCTGGAGGATGCCGTGCTGCGCCGGGGCGTGCCCTTTCTCGGCATCTGCGTCGGCATGCAGCTCATGGCGCGCGTGGGCCACGAGCACGGCGAGCACGAGGGGCTCGGCTGGATCGACGGCGAGGTGGGGCCGCTCACGCCCAACGACGAGGCGCTGAAGGTCCCGCACATGGGATGGAACGATCTCGCCCTGGAAGGCGAGGCGCATCCGGTGCTCAAGGGCTTGCCCGGCGACGCCCATGCCTATTTCGTCCACAGCTACGGATTGACCTGCCGCAGGCCCGACGAGGTGTTCGCCACCGTGGACTACGGCGGCCTGGTCACCGCGGTCGCGGGCCGCGACAACATGGTGGGCACGCAGTTTCATCCCGAGAAGAGCCAAGAGGTGGGCCTGACCGTGATCGGCAACTTCCTTCGGTGGCAGCCATGAGCCAGCTCGCGACAGTCGGCCCCCGCATCGAGGTCGGCACGGTCGAGCGGCTGCGCAAGCGCGAGCTTGCCGAGCTCTGCGAGGCCGCCGCTGCTGCCATCAACGACGGCGCCGGATTCGGCTGGGTGCGTCCGCCCCAGCCCGCCGCCTTCGAGCGCTACTGGCGGGGCGTGACCGTGGTGCCCGAGCGCCTCCTCTTCATCGGCCGCATGGACGGCGTGGTGGCGGGGTCGGTCCAGCTCGTGTCGGCGCCGCCGCAGAAGGAGGCGTGGCGCCTCTCCTGCCTCATCGACACGCACTTCGTGGCGCCCTGGGCGCGCGGGCATGGCCTCGCCCGGCTGCTGCTGGAGGCAGCCGAGACGGAAGCGCGCGCACGCGGCTACAAGGTGGTGAACCTGAGCGTGCGCGAGACCCAGGAGGCCGCTATCGCGCTCTATGAGTCGCTCGGTTTTGAGCGCTGGGGCACGCATCCCAAGTACGCGTTCGTGGACGGCGAGCCGATCGCCGGCCATTACTACTGCAAGGACCTGACCGATCCGACGGACCGGCCGCCGGACGCGGCGCCGTGATCCTCTTCCCTGCGATCGACCTCAAGGACGGCGCTTGCGTCAGGCTCGTGCAGGGCGACATGGCGCGGGCCACGGTCTTCTCCGACGACCCCCCGGCGCAGGCGCGGGCCTTCGCCGCCGCTGGCTTCGCCTGGCTTCACATCGTCGATCTCGACGGCGCCTTCGCCGGCAAGCCGGTCAACGCCGATGCGGTGGGCGCGATCCTCGAAGCGGTCGATCTCCCGGTCCAACTCGGCGGCGGCATCAGGGACATGGCGACCATCGAGGCGTGGCTCGGGCGCGGCGTTCGGCGGGTGATCCTCGGCACCGTGGCGGTGCGCGATCCTGGCCTGGTGCGCGATGCCTGCCGGGCCTTCCCCGGCGGGGTCGCGGTCGGCATTGACGCGCGCGAGGGCAGGGTCGCGGTGGAAGGCTGGGCCGAGACGGTGGACATGGAGGCGCTGGAGCTGGCGCGGCGCTTCGAAGACGCTGGCGCTGCGGCGATCATCCATACCGACATCGCGCGCGACGGGGCGCTGGAGGGTGTCGCCGCTGCGGCGACCGGCGCGCTGGCGCGGGCGCTGGAGACGCCGGTCATCGCGTCCGGCGGCGTCGCCTCCCACGCCGACCTCGAAGCGCTCAAGCAATACGAGGCGGACGGTGTCTGCGGCGTGATCTGCGGCCGGGCTCTCTATGACGGCCGCATCGACCCGGCACGGGCGCTCGAACTGCTCGCTGCCTGAACGCGCCGGTCGCGCTCCCGCGCCATGCTGAAGATGCGCGTCATCCCGTGCCTCGACGTCCACGCCGGGCGCGTGGTCAAGGGCGTCAACTTCGTCGATCTGGTGGATGCCGGAGACCCGGTAGAGCAGGCCAGGGTCTACGACGAGCAGGGAGCGGACGAGCTTTGCTTCCTCGATATCACCGCCTCCCACGAGCAGCGCGACACCATCTACGATGTCGTCGCCGGCACCGCCGAAGTCTGCTTCATGCCGCTCACCGTGGGCGGCGGGGTGCGCGCCATCGAGGATGTGCGGGCGCTGCTGCTGGCGGGCGCCGACAAGGTCTCGATCAACACGGCGGCCGTGCACAACCCGGCCTTCGTCGCCGAGGCGGCGGAAAAATTCGGCACCCAGTGCATCGTCGTCGCTATCGACGCCAAACGGGTCGAAGGCGGCTTCGAGATCTTCACCCACGGCGGGCGCAAGCCGACGGGGATCGAGGCAATCGGGTGGGCCCGGCGCATGGCGGAAGCGGGCGCCGGGGAGATACTGCTGACCTCGATGGACCGGGACGGCACCCGCGTGGGCTTCGATCTCGAACTGACGCGCGCCGTGGCGGACGCGGTGACGGTCCCGGTGATCGCGTCGGGCGGAGTCGGCAACCTGGACCACTTGGTGGAGGGCATCCGCGACGGCCATGCGACGGCGGTACTGGCGGCCTCCATTTTCCATTTCGGCGAGCACTCCATCGGCGAGGCGAAAGCGCACATGCGTGCCGCCGGCATCCCGATGCGGCCATGACGGCGCTAGAGAATTCTGATACCCAACGCGCGGAGCGAAACGGGGCGGCAGGATGAAGGGCGCACAGGCCGGCAGCGTCATCGAGGAGCTGTACGGCGTCATCGAGAAGCGCAAGGGTGGCGACCCGGAGGCGTCGTATGTCGCCCGCACCCTCGCGCGCGGCCGGGAGCACGTGGCGAAGAAGGTGGGGGAGGAGGGCGTCGAGGTGGCGCTCGCGGGCGCCCTCGGCGACAAGAAGGGCCTCGTCTCGGAGAGCGCCGACCTGCTGTTTCACCTTCTGGTCCTGTGGTCGGCTGCGGGCGTGAAGCCCGCCGACGTGTTCGGCGAGCTATCGAAGAGGCGCGGCACGTCGGGCCTCGCGCGCGAGACCGGGAAGCGAAAGGCCGGGGACGAACGATGAGCTACGACAACGACAACATCTTCGCCAAGATTCTGCGTGGCGAGATTCCGAACGATACCGTCTACGAGGACGACGCGGTTCTCGCCTTTCGCGACATCGCGCCGCAGGCGCCGGTCCACGTGCTGGTGATCCCGAAGGGCGCTTACGTCTCGCTCGACGACTTCACGCAGGAGGCCTCGGCCGAGGAGGTCGGGCGCTTCTTCAGGACGTTGGGCGAGATCGCCCGCTCGCTGGGGCTCAAGAAGGACGGTTTCCGCACCATTGCCAACACTGGCGTCAACGGCGGCCAGGAAGTGCCGCACTTCCACGTTCACATCTGTGGTGGCCGGCGCCTGGGGCGCATGATCGCCAAGGACTGATCGCGGCCGGGCCGGGCTGTCTCGCCCGGCCGAGCCCGTTATCCGTAGGGGCCGATGCGGCGGTAGGAGAGCGCCTCGGCGATATGCCGCCGCGCGATGGTCTCCGCGCCAGCTAGGTCCGCAATCGTACGTGCGACCTTGAGCACACGGTGATGGCCGCGCGCCGAGAGCCTGAGCCGGTCGGTTGCCTCGGCAAGCAGGTCGCGTCCGCCCTCGTCGGGCGAGGCGATTCGGGTGAGCAGTTCGCCCTCGGCCTCCGCATTGGTGCGGATGTCGGGCGGCGCATCCAAGGCGCGGAAACGCGCTCGCTGCGCCGCACGGGCGGCCGCGACCCGTGCTGCGACCTCGGACGAGCCCTCGGCGGGTGGAGGCAGCGTCAAATCGGCGGCGGAGAGCTCCGGCACGTCCACGTGGAGGTCGATCCGGTCGTAGAGCGGGCCCGAGATGCGCGCCTGGTAGTCCTGCGCGCAGCGCGGTGCGCGGGTGCAGGCGCGCGCGGGGTCCGACAGGTAGCCGCAGCGGCAGGGGTTCATCGCGGCGACGAGCTGGAAGCGCGCGGGATAGCGCACGTGGGCGTTGGCGCGGGCGACCGCCACCGCACCGCTCTCGATGGGCTGACGCAGCGCGTCGAGCACGGGGCGCGGGAACTCGGGCAGCTCGTCCAGGAACAGAACCCCAAGGTGGGCGAGCGAGACCTCGCCGGGGCTGGCGCGGACTCCGCCGCCCACCATGGCCGCCATCGAGGCCGAATGGTGCGGATCGCGGAAGGGCCGGCTGCGGGTGAGCCCGTTGTCTCCAAGGAGGCCCGCGACCGAGGCGATCATGCTGACGCTTAGCGCCTCCTCGGGTGCGAGCGGCGGCAGGATGCCGGGGAGGCGCGAAGCCAGCATCGACTTGCCGGTGCCTGGCGGGCCGATCATGAGCAGGTTGTGACCGCCGGCGGCGGCCACCTCGAGGGCGCGCTTGGCGGTCTCCTGGCCCTTGATGTCGCGGAGGTCGGAATAGCGCGGGGGTGCGGCGAGCGCCGCCGCCTTCGGCGGCGCCTGAAGTTGCGTTCCCTTGAAGTGGTTGATGAGGGCCAGCAGGTCCGCGGGCGCCACCACCTCGCCGCCCCCGGCCCAGGCGGCCTCCGTGCCGTTGGCCGCCGGGCAGATCAGGCCGCGCTCGCGGGCGTTGGCGCCGATGGCCGCGGGCAAAACGCCGGCCACCGGGAACAGCGCACCGTCGAGACCGAGCTCGCCGAGCGCGACGTAGGTGGCAAGATCGTCCGGTGCCAGCACCTCCATCGCCACGAGCAGCCCGAGCGCGATGGGAAGGTCGAAGTGGCTGCCTTCCTTCTGCATGTCCGCCGGCGCGAGGTTCACCGTGATCCGCTTCGCCGGCAGCGCGAGCCCGAGACCGGCGAGCGCGCCGCGCACCCGCTCCCGGCTCTCCGCCACCGCCTTGTCGGGAAGGCCCACCACCATGAACGCAGGGAAGCCCGCGCCGATATGCACCTGTACGTCGACCGGCAACGCCTCGATGCCCTGGAAGGCGACGGTCTCGACGTGGGCAACCATGGGGCAACTCTGGACTGACTCACCCGCTCGATGACTGGCGGGCGCACGTGCTCGTCCGGTTTCATATCAGAATCGGTATGATTGCGCAGCTTCCACGGCGGCTCGCAGAGTTCGACGCTGGCCCGGCGGCGGGGCGGGGGCTATGCTCGCGCCATGCCCGGACCTGTCGAACGCTGGGGCGCAAGTACCGATCTCGCCGTGCTGGACCGGCTGGTGCCGGTGCACGGTCAATCGCTCATCGATGTCGGCTGCGGTGGCGGCGCGCTGACGCGGACGCTGGCCGAGCGCGGCGCCACGGTTCTGGGCGTCGAGCCGGACCCGGTTCAGGCGGAGCGCAATCGCGAGGCCCCCGAGAGCCCCGGTATGACCTTCGTCGAGGGGCGGGCCGAGTCGCTTCCGGCAGGCGACGGTTCGGCTGACGGGGTGATCTTCGGGCGCTCCCTGCATCACGTGCCGCGATCCGCCATGCGACCCGCGCTCACCGAGGCGCGCCGCGTGCTTGTGCCGGGCGGCTTCGTCTACGTGATGGAGCCGGTGATGGAAGGGGCGTTCTCGGCCGTCATCAAGCCCTTCCACGACGAGACTGAGGTCCGCGCCCAGGCGCGCGAGGCGGTGTGCGATTCGGCGCCTCTCTTCGCCCGCGCGCGGGAGGTCCACTACGACATCGAACGGCGCTTCGAGAGCCACGACGAGTTCGTCGAGCTCTTCTCGGGCCTCACTTACAACAGCTACGGCGCCGATGCGGTGCGGAGCGAGACCGTGAGGCGCCTCTTCGAGGCGGGCCGCACAGACGCCGGCGATTACGCCTTCGTGCAACCGATGCGGGTCGATCTGCTTTTCGCCGACCCCGAATGAGCGACACCAGCGATCTCGCGCTGTTCTCGGTCGCCGAGATGTATGCGGCCGACGCCACGGCGGCGCGCGCGGGCACGCCGGGACTCACGCTGATGGAGAACGCCGGGCGGGCGGTGGCCAACGCCATCGTGCGGCGCTGGGCGCCCCGACCTGTCTCCGTGCTCTGCGGTCCCGGCAACAACGGCGGGGACGGCTTCGTCGTTGCGCGGCTGCTGACGGAGGCCGGCTGGCCGGTGCGGCTCGGGCTCCTGGGCGCCCGCGAACGCCTCAAGGGCGATGCGGCGGCCATGGCCGAGCGCTGGGAGCAACCGGTGGAGCCGCTCGATCTCGCGCTGCTCGAGGGCGAGCTGCTGGTGGTCGATGCGCTGTTCGGTGCCGGGCTGACGCGGCCGCTGGAGGGGGTGGCATTGGCGCTCGCCGAGGCATGCGCCGCGCGCGACCTGCCCTGCATCGCGGTGGATGTGCCGAGCGGCATTCACGGCGACACCGGCGACGTGCTGGGCGGGTCGTTCACGGCGACGCTGACCGTGACCTTTGGCCGGCGCAAGTACGGGCACCTGCTGCTGCCGGGGCGCGAGCGTGCCGGCGAGGTAGTCGTCGCCGACATCGGTATCCCGGAGGCGGCGATCGACGAGCTCAAGCTCCGGGTTCACGAGAACGGGCCGGCGCTTTGGCAAGGGCTGCTGCCCGGCCCTGAAGCGGCCGATCACAAGTACAGCCGCGGCCATGCGCTCGTGGTGGGCGGCGACGGCGCGCATTCCGGCGCGGCGCGGCTCGCAGCCCGCGCTGCGCTCCGCATCGGCGCCGGGCTGGTCACGGTCCACGCGCCCGACGCCGCGCTGCCCGTCTACGCCGCTCAACTGACCGCCGTCATGGTTGCCTCTCTGGACGATCTGGGGACGGCGCTTGCCGACGAGCGACGCAACGCGCTGCTGATCGGCCCCGGCTGCGGCGTGAGTCCCGCGACCCGCGCAAGGACGCTTCAGGCGCTCGGCGCGGGAAAGCGCTGCGTGCTGGATGCCGACGCGCTCACCGCGTTTCAGGACGAGCCGGCTGCGCTCTTCGCGTCGCTCGGACCCGATACGGTGCTGACCCCGCACGAGGGCGAGTACCGGCGTCTCTTCGCCCACGAGGGCGACAAGCTCGCGCGCGCCCGCGCCGCGGCGGCGGAATGCGGGGCCGTGGTGGTTCTGAAAGGCGCGGATTCCGTGATCGCGGCGCCCGACGGCCGCGCGGCAATCAATGCCAATGCGCCGCCGACCCTGGCGACGGCGGGATCGGGAGATGTCCTGGCCGGCGTCGTCCTCGGCCTGCTGGCGCAGGGAATGCCGGCGTTGGAGGCGGCCGCTGCGGGAGTCTGGCTGCACGGTGCCGCGGCCGCCGCCTTCGGCCCCGGCTTGATCGCCGAGGACCTGAGCGAATCGCTGCCGGCGGTGCTCCGAGACCTGGCACTGTGAGCAGATGACGAATTCGATCGGTACAAGGACGAGCGAGGCCAGCAGCACGGGCCTTGCCCCTCTTAAGGGGGAAAATCCGCTACATCAAAAGACTATGGGCATAACTTCAGACGGGTGTGGCGACCGTTTTCGAGCGCATTTGACAGCCCCGGCGAACGTGGTCATGGTTCGCGAAACCGAGAAAAATGGGCAGGGACTTGGCTATGCGGCAGGAGTGTAGAAGTACCCGCGGAACAGTACCGAAGCTTACTTTCGCAGGCCTTTCACCCTTCAGATTCACCGGTAAATCCCGCTGGCGGACCGTCGGTCTGGTCCTCGTCTTCACGCTCTCGCTCGTATTCGTGGTGCCGCAGGCCTACGCCGCGGTGACCGCCGAGACGCAGTTCATCCTCAACAGCTTCTCGTTCCTGATCTGGGGCGCGCTGGTGATGTGGATGTGCGCCGGCTTCACCATGCTGGAAGCCGGGTCGGTGCGCACCAAGAACGCGTCCGTCATCTGCCTCAAGAACATCGGCCTCTATTCCATCGCGGGCCTCACCTACTACCTGGTCGGCTACAACCTCATGTACGTCGATGTGGTGAGCTGGGTCGGGTCGTTCGCGCTGCCCTACTCGACGACGCCCGAAGAAATCGCTCTGCTCGGCGGCGACGAAGCCGCGGCCGAGGCCGTCATAGAGGGCGGCTATTCCACGATGTCCGACTGGTTCTTCCAGATGGTGTTCGTGGCGACCACCGCCTCGATCGTCTCCGGCACCCTGGCCGAACGCGTGAAGCTCTGGTCGTTCTTCATCTTCATCGCGCTGCTGACCGCCTTCATCTATCCGGTGATCGGCTCCTGGACCTGGGGCGGCGGCTGGCTCTCCCAGATGGGGTTCCAGGACTTCGCAGGGTCCACGATCGTGCATTCGACCGGCGGCTGGGCGGCTCTCGCCGGCGCCATGATCGTCGGCGCACGGAAGGGCAAGTTCCGCGCCGACGGCAGCGTCAAGGTGACCTCGCCTTCCAACGTGCCGGCGGTGACGCTCGGCGTGTTCATCCTCTGGCTCGGCTGGTTCGGGTTCAACGGGGGCTCGCAGCTCGCGCTGAGCGGGGCGATCGACGCCGTGGCGTTGAGCAATATTCTGGCCAACACCAATCTCGCGGCGGCGGCAGGCGTGCTGGCGGCGATCACGCTCTCGCGGCCGGTCATGGGTCGCGTCGACCTGATCACCAGCCTGAACGGCGCCATCGCCGGTCTGGTGGCGATCACCGCCGGCCCCGACATCGTCGATCACTACTTCGCGGTCATCATCGGTGCGATCGGCGGCGCGATCGTCGTGCTCGGCGTGAAGCTCCTTGAGATCGTCAAGGTGGACGATGTCGTCGGCGCGGTCCCGGCGCACCTCTTCGCCGGGGTGTGGGGGACGCTTGCAGTCTGCATTGCGGCCGGCGGCGACCCTGGCGTGCAGATCATCGGCATCCTCGCCATCGGCGCCTTCGTCTTCGGCACCTCGTACTTGGCATGGTTCATTCTCGACAAGTCGCCGCTCCGGGCACGGATCCCAGAGGCGCACGAGGAGCTCGGCCAGGATGCGGCGGAGCTCGGCATTGAGTCTTACCCGGAATTCGTGCTAATGCCCGAGACAGACGACTGACGCCGTCGCGCCACGGTGTGCGGGGAGGGCCGCGGCGCTTTGGAATCCATGCGAGTTGGAGTGTGGCGCGCCCCCAAACTAGGTACGTGATCGTACCAGCACGGTCTTAGGAGACGACGGCAATGGAGTTGACGATCGAACGCGATGATAACGCCCTGACTGCCAGTGTGAATGGGCGCATCGACAGCACCAATGCCCGCGATTTCGAGGAAGCGATCCGAACCAAGATCGAAGACGGCGACCGCGCCGTGATCATGGACTTCGAGAACCTCTCCTACATAAGCAGTGCGGGGCTCCGCGCCGTGCTGATGACCGCCAAGACCCTGTGGAAGCGGGACGCCAAGTTCGCGCTCTGCTCACTCTCAGGCCCGGTCAAGGAAGTGTTCGAGATCAGCGGTTTCGACAAGATCATCCCAATCCACGATACCCGTGAAGGGGCGCTGAGCTCACTCGATAATTAGCGTCGCTCGTAGACGGGCCATCAGCCCGTCGGCAGTCACAATACCTGAGGGAGAGATCGCCACGCCTGCGGCGCGCAGCATGCGCGCCGTCCACGTGTTGCACGTGTTGAAAAGGTGGAATTCGCCGCGGGCATTGTAGAAGCTGCTGCCGGGGTAAAGACCCCGAGAGACGGACGCGGCGCGGCCGCCGGCGGGGCGTTCGAACTCTGCCGCAAGCGCTTCGACCAAATTGAGGAATCTCGCCTCGGTTAGCGGCACGGCGACGACCTCGCGGCTGGAACCGCTGTCTCTCGGCGCGGCCGCGAGCCCCGCCATGTGCATTACCGCTGGCGTGGGTACGAGCGCCGCGGCGAGGGTCATGCCGATGGTCTTCTCCTTCGCCGGGTAGTAGACGCGGTCCCCCCAACCGAATTCGAGGAACGCGGCGCCCGAAAAATCCTCCGCCTCGGGCAGCAGGCCGGTGTCGGCGAGCGCGGGCGCCGGCACGACGATCGCCGTGTGCCAGCCGTTGCTGGCGACCTGGATGGCGTGGGTGCGCGGTGCGCCGTCGTCGGCTGGCGGTGGAGACGCAGTCTCACAGGTGGCAAGCCACAGGGCGCAGAGCGCAAGCGCCGGCCCGATGAGCCAGCGCCTCACGACGCGCCCCCCGCCGGCGGCCCTTGCTAGAGAAGCTCCTCGGCGAGGAAGCGGATTTCCCCACGCCCGGCACCGGCGAGCAGAAGCGCCGTCACCGAGCCCTCGGCCTCCGCCTGCTTCCATGCGGCTAGCCGCTCCCTGATATGCGCCTTGGGCCCGACCAGGGCGATGCCGTCGGCGAACTCGTCCGGCACGGCCTCCACTGCGCCTTGCTTGTCGCCGGAAAGGAAACGGTCCTGGATGGTCTCGGCGGCTTCGCCGAAGCCGAGCCGGCGCGCATAGTCGTTGTAGAAGTTGCGGCCGCGCGCGCCCATGCCGCCGACATAAAGCGCGAGCGATTGCTTGACCGCGAGGAGGGCGCGGGCGTGATCGTCGTCGATCTTCACGTCGACGAAGGGGGCGATGGTGAAGCCCTCGCGCCGCTCGCCGTGGCCGCCCCTGCGGAAGCCCTCGACCAACGGCTCGCGATAGACGTGGGCGCGCTCCGGCATCATGAAGAGCGGGAACAGGCCGTCGGTGATCTCGCCGGCCAGCCGAAGCCCTGCAGGCGAGACCGAGCCGGTGTAGATCGGCAGCGGGTGGCGGGCGTGGATGATGCTCTTCAGCGGCTTGCCGAGCCCGGTGGAATCCGGGCCGCGATAGGGCATGGCGTAGTGCATGCCTTCGTGGACCACCGGCTCCTCCCGCGCGACGATGCGGCGCACGATCGAGACGTATTCCCGCAGCCGCTCGTGGGGCTTGCCGTAGGGGACTCCGTGCCAGCCTTCGATCACCTGCGGCCCCGAAGGCCCGACGCCGAGCACGAAGCGGCCGCCCGAGAGCGCCTGCAGGGTCATCGCGGTCATGGCGGCGCAGGCCGGCGTGCGTGCCGGCATCTGCATGAGTGCGGTGCCGACCGTCATCCGCTCGGTCTGGGCCAGGATCCAGGCGGCCGGCGTCACCGCGTCCGAGCCGTAGGCCTCGGAAGTCCAGATCGACTGGTAGCCGAGCGACTCGGCCTCGCGGACCAGGTCGATGTCGATGGCGAAGTCCCGGCCTGAATAGCCGAGCACGAGCCCGAGTTGCAGCACTTCTCTTCTCCCGTGGCGCGCGGCGACAGAGGCCGCGTCGTGACTGTGGGGAGATAGGATAGTTCTGCTACAATCGCCAGGAATCAAATAGGGGAGGAGACCATGGGCAACATGTGGAACAGCGACCCGCGCGGCTGGCGCCTGTCACGGCGCGGATTCATGAAGGGTGCGACCGCGCTCGCCGGCACGGCAGCGCTCTCCAGCACCTTCGCGGGCCGGAATGCCGGAGCGCAGGAAAATACGCTCACTTATCTGAGCTGGCCGGGCCATGCCGACCCGTTCATCGTCGAGCCCTTCGAGCAGGAGCACGGCGTCAAGATCGTCGGCAAGGAGTACATCGGCGGCGAGCAGATGCTTGCGCTGGTCAACCAGTCACCGCCCGGCACCTACGACGTGATTCTCTCGGATCGCGAGTACATCGTGCAGCTGCGCGATGCGGGCTTCATCGACAAGATGAACCCGGCCGACTATCCCTTCGACGACTTCTGGCCCGAGTTCCAGCAGCTTGAGGGCCACTGGCTGGACGGCGACCTCTATTCGGTGATGGTGGACTTCGGCTATCTCGGCCTCGTCCACAACACCGACCACCTCAGCGAAGCCGACTGCAGCAGCTACGGCGTGATGTGGGAAGACAGGGTGAAGGGCAAGGTCGGCCACTTCGACTGGTATCTGCCGACCATGGGTTGCCTGAGCCTCTACAACGGCAACACGGACCCGTTCAACATCGACGACGCGGCGTTCGACAAGCTGCGCGACACCACCTTCTCGCTCGCGCCGCAGCTCGCCGGTTTCTATGCCATGGCCGACGTGTTTACCTCGATGACCAACCAGGACGCCTGGGTCATGCCCGGCATCGGCGAGTGGATCTCGATCATCCTGCATCGGGGCGGCTTGCCGATCACCACCACCATTCCGGACGAAGGCGGCATCCAGTGGACGGAGTCGTGCTCGATCGGCGCTGGGTCTGAGAAGCAGGATTTGGCCGCGAAGTTCATCCAATACCTGGCCAGCCCCGAGGGGCAGTGGCGCATCGCCGCCAAGCCGTCCTACAACGCCTCGATCCCGAACAAGAAGGGCTGGGAGGCGCTCAACGAGAACGATCCCGAGTTGTCCGAGCTGCTGCGGCACCGCTTCGACAAGCGGAACGTCATGGACGAGTACAAGGACGGCAAGATCCAGCTTCGCAAGACCCCGGTGCAGCAGTCGATCGACGACTGGACCGAGGTCTGGAACGAGTACAAGAACATTTAGCGTCAAGCGGGGGCCGCGTGTTTGCGGCCCCCTAACTTTCGGGTGCCCGTACACGACCTAGTTCATGGCTGTTGCCGAGACTGAAGGCGTAACGGCTTCCGCCGGCCGAAACGCTCCTCGGCCCGACGGCTATGCGCTTTTCTGGGGCCTGCCGCTCGCGCTCTGGCAGGGGATGTTCTTCCTCGCCCCGCTCGCTTTCCTCGTCGTGATGACCTTCTGGACGGTGGAGAGCTTCCGGCTCGAGCCGGCGTTCGAAACCGTCAACTGGGTCAAGATGTGGAGCAAGGGCTATGTCGTGGACACCTACCTGCGCACGCTCGGCTACGCCGTGCTCGCGGCGGTGGTGTGCAGCGTCCTGGCGTTTCCCGCGGCCTACGCGCTCGCCTTCAAGGTCTCGCCCGCGACGCGGCGGCTCGGGGTCTTTCTGCTCATCACGCCCTTCTTCACCAGCTATGTCGTACGTGTCTATTCATGGCAGGCGGTGATCTCCGACAACGGCATCCTGAACACGGTCTTCAATTTTCTCGGGTTCGGCCCGGTGGAGATGCTGAACACCCTGTTCGGCACCGTGGTCGGCTACATGACGCTCTGCCTGCCGCTGGTGATCCTGCTCCAGCTCTTCAGCCTGGCGAACGTCGACCGCAGCCTGATCGAGGCCGCGCACAACCTCGGCTGCGGACGGATCAGAACCATCTTCCTGGTGATCGTCCCGTCGGCCAAGGTGGGCCTGATCCTGGCCGCGACCTTCACCTTCATCCTCTGCTTCGGCGACTTCGTGAGCCCGGTCAGCCTCGGCGGGAGCAAGCCGCCGACGCTCAGCATCCTGATCGTGGACACGGTGAAGCAGGGCAACCACTGGCCGCGCGCGGCGGTGGTGGCGGTCACCATGGTGGCGACCCTCATCGTGGTCGCCTTCACCGCGCTCTATTTCGCCTACGGCCACGGGCGGGCGCGCAGGTGAACCTCGACCGCATCATTCGCGGCTCGCTCCTCGGCTACGTGTTTGTGGCGCTCGGCTTCGTGTTCGTGCCGATCGTGATCAGTTTCATCTTCTCCTTCAACGAAGGGCGCTTCCCGGTCCTGCCCATCGAGAATTTCTCCACGGTCTGGTACGAGGCGATCTGGAACGAGGCGCCGGTGCCGCGCGCCTTCCGCTTCAGCATCATCGTCGGTCTCTCGGTCGCGGCCATTTCCACCTTCATCGGCTTCGCGACGGCGTACACCGACTTCCGCTACCGCTTCTTCGGCAAGAACGTCTACCTCGCGCTCGCCCTGCTGCCGCCGACGATTCCGGTGCTGATCCTGGGACTCGTCATGCTGATGTTCCTGGGCCGCGTGAGCCTGGTCGGCGAGCTCCACTCGGTGATCTTCTCGCACGTGGTCTATTGCACGCCGTTTGCCATGGCGCTGATCCGGCTCCGCCTCTCGCAGATGGATCCGGACCTGGAGCGTGCCGCCTGGAACCTCGGCGCCAACAACTGGCGGGGAATGCTCTTCGTGATCCTGCCCTTCACCATGCCCTCGATCTTTGCCGCGCTCTTCCTCACGGCGGCGGTCTCGTTCGACGAGTTCATGATCGCGTTCTTCGTGGGCGGCGTGAACGAGACCCTGCCCGTGCGTGTGCTCAACATGATGCAGGGGCAGGTGAGCCCCCGCATCAACGCGGTTGGCAGCGTCGTCTTCGCGGTATCGATCACGCTGGTTATTCTGGCGCAGGTCTTTTTACTGACCCGCCGCGGCACCGGCCGCATCAAGGCGCCGGTGTAGGAGCATCGTGCACGATGGCTGAACCCCTGCTGGAGCTCGATGGCCTGACCAAGCGCTTCGGCGAGCACGAGGCCGTGAGCGGGATCGACCTGGAGATTGCGGAGGGCGAGTTCGTCGCGCTCATGGGGCCGTCCGGCTGCGGCAAGACCACGACGCTGCGCATGATCGCGGGCCTCGAAGAACCGACGAGCGGCGAGGTGCGCCTCGATGGAGAGCGGGTGAACGAGCGCAAGCCGTGGGAGCGCGACACGCCCATGGTGTGGCAGAGTCTCGCGCTCTTCCCCTATCTCAGCGTGCGCGGAAACGTGGAGTTCGGCCTCAAGATGCGCAGCATTCCAGCCAGGGAACGCCGCGCGCGGGCGCTCAAATGGCTGGAGCAGGTGGGTATCGCCGACTACGCGAACCGCAATATCGCGCAGCTCTCAGGTGGCGAGCGGCAGCGGGTGGCGCTTGCCCGCGCGCTGGTGACCGAGCCGCGTATTCTTCTGCTCGACGAGCCGCTGAGCGCGCTCGACGCCCATCTCAGGGTCCGCATGCAGGCGGAGATCACTGAGCTTCAGCGCCGGCTCGGCATCACCTTCGTCTACGTGACCCACAACCAGTCCGAGGCCTTCGCCATGGCGAGCCGCGTCGTCATCATGAACGAGGGCCGCATCCAGCAGATCGGCGCGCCGCGCGAGGTCTACCGCGCGCCCGCCAACCGCTTCGTCGCCGAGTTCGTCGGCACCAACAACCTCATCGAGGGGCACGTGCGCGGCGCCGAGGGCGGGCGGATCGACGTGGAAACCGATCATGGCGGAATCCAGGCTACCGTGCCGTCGGCGCGTGCACCATCGGTGGGCGATTCAGTCAATCTGGTGGTGAGTGCCGACCGGGTCGCGCTCAACGCAGAGGCAGAGACGCACAACAACGCCGTCACCGGCACCGTGATCAGCGAGGAGTTCATCGGCTCGGTGGTGACGCTGCACCTCGATGTCGGCGGCGGGGCAGTGTTCCGCGTCCAGAAGCAGGCGCACGAGCTCGACACGGTCGACATCACGCCGGGCCAGAGGTTTCGCGCGTCCTGGCGGGCGGAAGATACTTACGTGCTGCCGGCGTGACCGGGCGGCGCCCGAAACGGGGGAGCGGAGAGCATGTCCATACTGATCGAGAGGGCCACCATCGTCTCGATGGACCCGGGGAACGGGAGCGAGCCGTTCCAGGGCAACATCCTGATCGAAGGCGAGCGCATCGCCGCCATCGGCGAGACCGCGCCCGACGTCGAGGCCGATCGCGTCATCCCCGGTGAGGGAAAGCTGGTGATCCCGGGCCTCATCAACGGTCACATTCACACGCCGGAGGCCTTCGCCAAGGGGCGCTACGACAACATGCCGCTCGAGCTCTGGATGACGCTCGCCTACGGTATCCTCGGCGCGGCCGAGCTCACGCCTCGCATGATCTACCTGCGCTCCGCGCTCTGCGCCATGGACGCGATCAAGACCGGCGTGACCTTCTTTTCCGACGACATTCTCGAATTCCCGCTGCAGTCCATGGAGACCATCGGCGCGGTGTTCCAGGCCTACGAGGACGTAGGCTTGCGCGCTTCCATCTCGGGCCACGTGATCAACCGCAAGCTGCCGGACACCATCGTCTACCTGAACGACCTTCTGCCCGGCGATCTCAAGGACGAGATCGACGAGATGGTGCCGCCGACGGCGGACGAGTTCACCGCCTTCTGCGAGGAGGCGCTCGGCCTCTATCACAACCGCGCCGGCCGGCTCCGCTTCATGCCGGCACCCTCCGGTCCCCAACGCTGCACCGAGCCGCTCATGCACGCGGCTGACGAGTTCGCCCGTGCGAACGGGCTGCCCTTCCACACCCACATCCTCGAATCGAAGGTGCAGGCGGTCACCGGCCGTGAGCTCTACGGCAAGACGCTGATCCAGTACATGCACGACCTCGGCCTGCTCAACCGCAACACAACCATCGCGCACGGCATTTGGCTCACGGACGACGACATCGCGCTGATGGGTGAGGCGCGCTGCTCGGTGGTGCACAACGCGCTCTCCAACCTCAAGCTCGGCTCGGGCATCTGCGCGGTGCGCCGGCTGCTCGATGCGGGCGTCAATCTCGCGCTGGGCTCGGACGGACTTTCCACCAGCGACACGCCCCGCATGTTCAGCGTGATGCAGTGCGCGGGCCTGATGCACAACATCTCATCGCCCGACAACGCCTACTGGCTCGACGCCCACGAGGTGCTGCATGCGGCGACCCTGGGCGGCGCCTACAGCGTGCTCATGGAGGACGAGATCGGCTCGCTGGAGCCCGGCAAGCGCGCCGACCTGTCGATCCTCGACATGCGGACGGCCAACTTCACGCCGCTCAACGACGTGCGCAACCACCTCGTCTATTGCGAGAACGGCTCCTCGGTGGAGACGGTGGTCGTGAACGGCGAGATCATGGTGGAGGACGGCCGGCTCACGCGGGTCGACGAAGAGGCGCTGATGGACGAGCTGCGCGACATGATGCCGACCATCCAGGCCGACCAGGAGCGGCTGGAGGCCAAGAACAAGGCGTTCATCCCACCGCTCGCCGAGGTCTGGCGCCGCTGCGCCGAGACCGACATCGGCATCAACCGCTGGGGCAGCGACAATCAGCCGCGCTGGCCGACCAACCGGTAGAGCTGCCGGCCAAGCGCGAAGAGGAGGCCGCCATGACCCGCCCTGTGCGTGTCGCGGAGATCGACTGGACCGAATACGATAGGCGGGTGCGGGAGGAGCGGCCGGTGGTGATCCTCCCGGTCGGCTCGCTGGAGCAGCACGGGCCGCATCTGCCCATGAACTGCGATGCCGCGATCCCGACCGCCCTCGCCGAACGGGTCGCGGCGCGCACCGGCGACCTGGTCGCGCCCACCCTCTGCTACGGCTACAAGTCGCAGCCGAAGTCCGGCGGCGGCAACCACTTTCCCGGCACCACCAGCCTCGACGGCGAGACCCTGATCCACATGGTCCGCGACATCGTCAGCGAGTTCGCCCGTCACGGCGTGCGCCGCATGGCGGTGGTGGACGGCCACTACGAGAACAACATGTTTCTGGTGGAAGGGATCGACCTCGCGCTGCGGGGGCTCCGGCGCGACGGCATCGACGACATGCGGATCGCCAAGATTCCCTACTGGGAATATGTCACCCAAGAGACCATGGAGGCTGCATGGCCCGAGGGCTTCCCCGGATGGCCGCTGGAACATGCGGGCCTGATGGAAACCTCGGTCATGCTGCACCTCTATCCGGAACTCGTCGACATGACCAAGGCACCCGACCATCCGCCGGCCGACTTCCCGCTCTACGACATCTATCCGACGGACACCTCGCGGGTGCCTTGGACCGGTGCGCTCTCGCCCTCCGTCGCCGCAACGGCGGAGAAGGGCGAGCGCTTCGTCGCGGACTATGTGGACGGCATGACCGCCGCGCTGATCGAAATTTTCGGATCGAGGCGCCAGGACATCGCGGCCGAATAGAAGGGGACGCCACCCATGAGCGAGGGCTTCTACGAGCCGGTCAGCGGCATGGACATGCCGCGCTTCAGCGCGATGCCGACCTTCATGCGGCTCCCCCATGTCACCGATTTCTCGGCCGTGGACATCGCGCTGGTGGGCGTGCCCTGGGACAACGGCACCACCAACCGCGCCGGCGCCCGCCACGGCCCGCGCGAGATCCGCAACATGTCGAGCCTGATGCGGCGCACCCATCACACCCTCGGCATCTGCCCCTACGAGCTCTGCCGGGTCGCGGACTGCGGCGATGCCAGCATCAACCCGATCGACTTGCACGACACGATCGGGCGCATCGAGCGTTTCTTCACCGAGCTGCACGCGGCCGGCGCGGTTCCGCTCTCGGCTGGCGGCGATCACCTGATCACGCTGCCGATCATGCGTGCTATCGCCAAGGATCGGCCCGTTGGCATGATCCATTTTGACGCCCATTCCGATACCTGGGACAGCTACTTCGGCGGCCACACGATCACCCACGGCACGCTCTTCCGCCGCGCGGTGGAGGAGGGGCTGCTGGACCCGAAGCGCACCATTCAGATCGGCATTCGCGGCTCGGTCTACGACCTTCACGACCTGGATTTCGCGCGCGACTCGGGCATGCGCGTGGTCACCATCGAGGAGTACTTCGATATCGGCTGGGAGAAGGTGATCGCCGAGGCGCGCGCCGTGGTCGGCGACGGCCCGACCTACATCAGCTTCGACGTGGACGGGCTCGATCCGGTCTATGCGCCGGGCACAGGCACGCCCGAGATCGGCGGCTTCTCCACCTACGAGGCGCAACGGATGCTGCGCGGTACACGCGGGCTCAACCTGGTGGGCGGCGACGTGGTGGAGGTTGCACCGCCTTTCGACCCCAGCGGCAACACGGCGCTGGTGGGGGCCACCATGATGTTCGAAATCCTGTGCGTGCTGGCGGAAGCGGTGGCCGAGGCCAGACGCTGACGAAGGAGGGGACCATGGACCACGAAGGCTACATGCGGCGCGCCATCGCGCTCTGCGAAGAGAAGATGGCGGCGGGCGAAGGCGGCTACTGCGCGACGCTCATCGTGCGGGACGACGAGGTAATCGGCGAAGGCTGGAACAACGTGGCCGAGAACCACGACGCCACCGGCCACTGCGAGATCAACGCCATCCGCGATGCGGGGCAGCGTACTCGCAATTGGGACCTCTCGGGCTCGACCCTCTACACGACCTGGGAGCCCTGCATCATGTGCGCAGCGGCGATCTGGTGGGCGCGAATCGACCAGGTGTTCTACGGCAATCTCCTCTCCCACGCGGCCGACCTCGGCATCGATCTTGCCGGGCTGGACTCCGAAGTCGCGATGCCGAGCGAGCAGCGGGACCGCCCCTACCGGCGCCTGCTGGGCGACGAGACCTACGCCATGTTCAGGGCGTGGTGGGACAGCGGGGACCGCACGACCATTTGATCGCGCTTGCACCGCTCACGTGGGCGCGCCATATACGAGGCGTCGTCAACAACGAAAGGAGGTGATCCAGTGTCAGACTGTCGTAAACCGCGATCGGCGGTCATCGTGAGCTGGGTCTCCCCCTGCGATGGGGCCCACGGCTGACGGTGACGACGCGATCTGCGGATCGCGGATTGACGGGGAAGGGCCGCCCCAGCCGGGCGGCCCTTCCAACGTTCCGGGCACATGACTGAAGAAGCACCCGAGGAAGGCGTCATCGGCGTCATCCCCGCAGGATTCTGGCGGCGCGTCGCGGCGTGGGTCATCGACACCATCATCGTGCTGGTGGGCACCTATCTGGTCGGGTCGTTCCTGTGGCCCGATTTGGTGGAGACCACGACGCATGTCTCGGAGAGCGACGGTGCGCGTCTTGAGGTCGTGAGCTACGCGCTCTCCTGGCTCGGCTCCATCGTCTTCGGCATCGCGCTCGGGGTCTACACGGCGCTGCAGGAGGCCGGGCGGGCGCAGGCGACTGTCGGCAAGCGCATGTTGGGGCTCCGGGTCACGGGGCTCGACGGCGGGCGGATCTCGCTGCTCACGGCGATCCTTCGCTGCTGGCCGCTCTGGCTCCCCGGCCTCGTCAGCATGGTCGTCGGCCTCAACTTCCTTGTAGGCGCCGCCGCCATCGCCGCCTGCATCGCGGTCGCCTTTACCCGCCGCAAGCAGGGCCTGCACGACATGCTGGCGCGTTGCCTGGTGGTGCGCCGGCCGCCGCGGGTCATATAAGGGCGCGCGGAGGGCACTCGCACCCGCCGGTCTTTTGCGCCATGATCGCGCGCCGGCGAGCGGAGGAGTCGCCGGTGGCAGGGGGCGAAGAGATGGTCGTCGAGCGCGCGAACGAGCGGGTCTGCTACTTCAACGGGGAGATCGTGCCGGAGAGCCGGGCCCTGGTCTCCTTTCGCGATAGAAGTTTCCGTTATGGCGACGGCGCCTTCGACACCACCCGCACCTTCGGGCACCGCCTGTTCAAGCTCGAAGAGCACATCGTGCGCTTCTACAAGACCCTGCGGTATCTGCGGATCGACCCCGGCATGGCGCCGTCTGAGATGAAGCGCCACACCGAGGAGGTGCTCGCCCGCAACCTGCACCTGCTGGGGCCGGACGAGGACTACTGGGTCTTTCAACGCATCTCCCGCGGTCTCGAGCCGGCGGGCGGGGACTTTCACGGCTCGACCGACCCGGTGCTCATCATCGACTGCACGCCGCTTCCGATCCCCCAGCGTGCCCACTATTACCGCGACGGAATTCCGTTGATGGTTCCCTCGAACCGCCGCGCGGCGCCGGATTCGCTCTCTCCCAGGGCGAAGACCCATAACTACCTGAGTCTCTTCGTCGGGAACGACGAGGTGCGCCGCATCGACCCCAATGCCCTGGCATTGTTCCTCGACCACAACGGCAATCTCAGCGAGGGCGTCGGCTCCAACATCTTCCTCGTCACCGACGATGTGCTCTACACCCCGCAGGACCGCTACGTGCTCAACGGCATCAGCCGCGAAACCGTGCTGGAGCTTGCGGAGGAGGCGGACATAGAGGTCGTGAAGTGCGATCTCGATCTCTTCGACGCGCACGGCGCCGACGAGGCCTTCATCACGTCGACGAGCTTCTGTGTCTGCCCGGTGGCGACCATCAACGGGGTGCCCTTCGGCGAGCGGAACATCCCCGGCCCGATGACGGAGCGGCTGATGGGGCTCTATTGCAAGCTCATCGGCTTCGACTTCGTGGGCCAGTACCTCAAGCACCTTCATTAGAGCATTAGGAGACCGCGTTCATGCTTGAGATCGTCAAGCCGGGACTCGAGACCAGCATTCAGGATTTTCCCGGCCGCGTCGGCTACTGGAACCAGGGCTTCCCGCCCTCAGGGCCGATGGACATGTGGTCTTTCCGCCTGGCCAATCTGGTGGTCGGCAACGACGAAGGCGCGCCGGGGCTGGAGGCCCAGTTCATGGGGCCGACCATCCGCTTCCAGCGGGGCGGCGTGATCGCGGTGACCGGCGCCAACATGCGCCCGATCCTCGACGGGCAGCCGATCCCCACGTGGGAGAGCGTGGCGGTGGAAGCCGGCCAGACTCTCTTGATGGGACCGGCGGTGGCCGGCGCCCGCGGCTACCTCGCGGTAGCGGGTGGCATCGACGCGCCGGAGTGGCTGGGCTCGGCCTCGACCTTCCACAAGGCCGGCGTCGGCGGTCTGGACGGTCACGCGGTAAAGGCGGGGCAGGTGCTCCCGGTGAAGGAGGCCGCAGGCACGCCGGGCCGGCGGGTCGTGGATCGCGCGCGGCCAGCATTTCCTGGCGGCAAGACCTGGGAGATCGAGGCGGTGCGGGGCCCCAACGACGACTGGATCGACGACGCCGGCCACGAGCGCTTCACAGAGACGGCCTGGATGCTAGAGGCGCGGAGCGACCGCACCGGCTACCGCCTGAGCGGGCCGGACTGGACCTTCACAGAGAAGGCCACCGACAAGGCGCCGGAGCACGGCGACTTCCCGTCCAACATTATCGACCAGGGCTATCCACTGGGCGCGGTCAACCTGGGCGGCCAGACGCCCATCATCCTGATGAACGACGGCCCCAGCATGGGCGGCTTCATCTGTCCCTACACGGTGCCGTCCGCCGGCTTCTGGAAGCTCGGCCAGATGAAGCCCAACGAATACATCAAGTTTCGCGAGGTCTCGGTGGGAGAGGCGCAGGAGCTACGCTTCACCCTGGACGAGACCTGCTCACTCGACAGCATCGAATAAAGGGAGATCGGTTGATGGCGGAGGAGGTTCTGACCCAGGCGCCGGGCAACGTGTGGAAGGTCCTGGTGAAGGAGGGCGATTCGGTCAAGGCCGGGGACACGCTGTTCATCCTCGAGGTGATGAAGACCGAGGTGCCCCACGACGCCGAGAGCGGCGGCACGGTCAAGGCGCTCCACGTCAAGGAGGAGGACGCCGTCGACGTCGGCCAGCTCGCGGTGGAGATCGAATAGGCCGCGCACGGGCGTCGTCGACGGCGGCCGGGGGCTGGGCATGCGGGTCCTGGTGCTCGGTGCCGGGGTGGTCGGCACCGCAGCGGCCTACTTTCTGAACGAGGCCGGCCACGAGGTCACCGTGGTGGAGCGGCAGCCGGGCGCGGGGCTGGAGACCAGCTTCGCCAACGGCGGCATCGTCGGCGCCTACAGCTCCCGGCCCTGGGCGCACCCCGAAGTGCCCCGCATGCTGATCAAGTGGTTCGGGCGCGAGGATGCGCCCTACCTGTTTCGCCTGCGCCCCGACCTTGCCCAGTGGCGCTGGGCCGTGAGCTTCCTGCGCCACTGCACGCGGACGCAATTCGAGCGCTCCCAGCAGGTCTCGCTCAGGCTCTCCACCTACAGCTACGACTGCCTGAAGACGCTGCGTGAGAAGGAGGGCATCGCCTACGACCAGCGCGCCGAGGGGGTGCTCCACCTCCACCGCGATACCGCATCGCTGGATGCGTCCTACAAGTACGAGACGCGGATGGCGGACAGCCGCTTCCACCCCGAGCGCTTGGACCGGGACCAGATGCTCGCGGCCGAGCCCGCGCTGCAGCAGACGGCGGACCAGTTCGCCGGTGCCACATTCTTCCGCAACGACGAATCGGGCGACGCGCACAAGTTCACGGCGGCCCTCGCTGCGGCAGCGGCCGCGAACGGCGTGACCTTCCGCTTCGGCGAGACGGTGCGGCGGCTCACCGGCAACCGGCGGCGTGTGACCGGGGCCGAGACCGACAAGGGCGCCATCGAGGCCGACGCAGTGGTGATGAGCCTCGCGAGCTACAGCCCGCGCTTTCTCAAGCGGCTCGGGCTTCGGGTGCCGATCTACCCGCTCAAGGGCTATTCGGTGACGATACCGACGGCGGGCTACAACGGCGCGCCGACCCGCGCCATCCACGACGGCCACCGGCGCATCGTCATGAGCCGGCTCGGTGACCGCTTGCGCTGCGCCGGCACCGCCGAGCTCGACGGCCACAACACCACCATCCGCGCCGATCGGGCGACGGCGACACTGGACGCGGCGATGGCGGTGTTCCCGAGCTGCGGCGATCGCAGCAAGGCGGAGCGCTGGATCGGCTTCAGGCCGATGACGCCGGACTGCCTGCCGATCATCGGCAAGACGCGGGTTCTGGGGCTCTACCTGGACACTGGCCACGGCAGCACCGGCTGGACCTATTCCTCCGGCTCGGGCCAGATCATCGCGGACATCGTCTCGGGCCGCGCGCCCGAGATCGACATGACGGGCCTCTCGCCGGACCGCTTTTAGCCAGCAGCTCTCGTTGGGGCCTCGGCGATGCCACTCAGCCCGTGCCGTTGCCCAGCAGGCGGTTGTAGTGCCCGGCGGTGCGGGCCGCGGTCTCGCGCATCGCCTCCTTGAGCGAATCGATGTTGGTCACGTCGCAGGCGCGTTCGATCACGGCGAGCAGCGCCGGCGGGGCCGTCGCCTCCACGAAGCCTTCTTCCACCGTCAGGCTCAGGATGCCGTGCAGGTTGCGCCACAGCGTCGCCGCATCGGCGAGCTCCTGCGCTGCTTCGGGCTCGATCAGGCCGTGGCTGCCCGCAGCCTCGAAGACCGCGGCCGAGTCGCCGGCGAGAACGCCGTCCGTCTCCGCGGCATGCGACAGTTGCAGGTATTGCGCGACGAATTCCGTATCGATCAAGCCGCCGCGCTTCTGTTCGATCGCCCAGATATCTTCGTCGGCACTCTCGCCCCGCGCGTCTTCGCGCAAGGTCGCAAGCTGGGCGGCGAGGTCTTCGGGCGGGGGCGCGTTCGCGAGCGCGGCGCGGCGCGCCTCCTCGAAGCGCTTTCCCAGATCGCCCTCTGCCCAGACCACCCGCGCGCGCGCGAGCGCCTGGTGCTGCCAAGCCGGAACCACCGAGCCGAAGTGCTCGATGAAGGACGCAAGCGAGGTGACGATGGGCCCGGCGTTACCCGACGGGCGCGGGCGCATGTCCACGTCGTAGAGCGTGCCCTCGGCCGTCGCCGCCCTGATCGCCGCGACGTAGCGCCGGCTCAACTGGCCGTAATAGCGATCGGGCGTCAGCGCCTTGCGCCCATCTGACTCCGCCGCGCTCGGCGGGTGGTCGTAGACCAGCATGAGGTCGAGCGGCGAAGTCACCGTCATTTCCCGACTGCCGAGGCGGCCCAACGCGACCACGGCGAGTTGGCCGCCGGGAACGCGGCCGCGGGTGGCTGCGAAGGCCTTGGCGACGACGGGCCACGTCGCGCCGAGGCAGGCGTCCGCGATGTCGGAGAGTGGCGTGGCGGCTTCGACCGGGAAAAGGAGGCCGCGCAGCATGTGCACGCCAATGTGGAAGATCTTGTCGTTGGCCCAGCGCCGCTCGGCATCGAGGAAGTCCTGCAGGTCCCGTTCCCGCGACGCAATGTCGCCGAGCTCGGCCTTCATTTCCTCGGTGCCGAATTCGCGTTGGTAGAACACGCGGACGAGGCCGCGCCGCGCGATAGTCGCGAGCTCGGGCCCCAAGTCATCGGCGTCCGGCACGTCCAGGTCGGAGAACTCACGGCTCAGCACGCTGTCGAGCAGCATGGGCCGGTGCTCCAGCCAGCCGGCGAGGCGGGGTGCCGAACCCATGATCTCTGTGATCAAGTCGAACAGCTCGGGGTGGGCTGCGAACATGGAGAAGAGGTGGGAGCCGGCCGGCAGGCGGGCGAGAAAGCCGTCGAAGAGAGCGAGCGCCGAATCGGGATCCGGCCAGGCGGCGAACACGTCCAGGATCGTGGGCAGCAGCTCCGCCAGCCGCCCGCGGGCCTCCTCGCCGCGGACCGCGCGGTAGCGGCCTTCGTGCCAGGCTTTGAGCGTCTCGAAGGCGCGCTCAGGATGGGCGTAGCCCATGCTCGCTAGGGTCTCCAGCGTGGCATCGCCGTCGCCCTCGGGGCTGAAGTCGAGGGTGCCGGTTGCGCCGAGCGACGGCTCGTCCTCGAACAGCGTCGTGTAGTGGCGCTCCACCGTGCGCAGCCGGGCGAGCAGCGCCTCGGTGAAGTCGTCGAGCGAGTCGTAGCCGAGGAAAGTGGCGACCTGCGCCACGCCTCCCTCGTCGTCGGGCAGGCTGTGGGTCTGGCGGTCGTCCGCCATCTGCAGCCGGTGCTCGACGGTGCGGTGGAAGGTGTAGGCTTCCATCAGCTCTTCCACCGCCAGGCGCCGCATGTGGCCGGCTTCCACCAGGAGGTCGAAGGCCTGTCGCGTGCCGCGCACCCGCAGCGCAGGATCGCGCCCGCCCCAGATGAGCTGCTGGGTCTGGGCCAGGAACTCGATCTCGCGGATGCCGCCGCGCCCGAGCTTGACGTTGTGGCCGACCACGGCGATCTGACCGATGCCGCGGTGGGCGTCGATCTGGCGCTTGATCGCACGGATGTTCTGAATGGCGGCGAAGTCGAGATGCCGGCGCCAGACGAAGGGTTGCAGTCGCTCGAGGAAGCCGTTGCCGGCCTCGATGTCGCCGGCCACGGGCTTCGCCTTGATCATGGCGGCCCGCTCCCAGTTCTCGCCGGTGGTCGCGTAATAGGCCTCGGCGGCGCGGACCGAGAGGGCCGCGGCGGTCGAGCCGGGGTCCGGGCGGAGCCGGAGGTCGGTGCGGAAGACGTAACCGTCGGCCGTTCGCTCGTCCATGATCGTGACCAGGTGGCGGGCGAGGCGGGCGAAGATCTGCTGCAGCCCGTCGCCGCTCGGGTCGGACGCGATCTCCTCGTCGAAGAGGACGATAATGTCGACGTCGCTCGAATAGTTGAGCTCGCCTGCGCCGAGCTTGCCCATGCCGAGGATGATGAGCCCAGAACCCTGCTCGGGCGTCTTCGGGTCGGGCAGGGCGAGCTTGCCGCGATCGTGCAGGTTTCGCAGCAGGTGGGCGCAGACCGCGCTCAACGTCACCGAGGCGATGTCGGAGAGCGCGCCGGTCACCCGTTCCAGCGGCCAGACCGCGGCGATGTCGGCCATGCCGATAGCGAGGCTGGCGCGGCGCTTGGCGACACGTAGGCGCTTCATTACCTGCTGCCGCGACTCCTCGCCGAGGACGCTGGTGTCCGCCGCCATGGCGCGGGCGGCGGCGTAGGCGGCGTCCGGCCCCTGCTCGACCAACACGCGCGCAAAGTCCTGGTCGGCGGTGAGGCAGTGGCTGAGGTAGCGGCTGTTGCCGAAGAGCGCGGCGAGCAGCGCGTTAGTCGTGGCATCGGCTTCGCTCGCCTCGGCGAAGGCGATGAGGCCGTCGTCCTCGCTCCGGGCCGCGCTCTCGCGCCAGCGCTCCCAGCAGAGAGCGAGCGCCGCCTCGTCCGCAGGCAGGGGAGGCCGCGCCGCCTCCTTCCATTCAGACGCTATGTTCACGGGCGCTCTCGGGTCATCATGCGATCGAGCCCCGGACGAAGGGGGCTGGCGAGGGGGAGAAATTCGACATGCCGAAGGTCATGGCCAACGGAATCAATATGTACTACGAGCTGATGGGCAAAGGCGACCCGTTGGCGCTGATCGGCGGCTCGCTCTTCGGGCGCCAGAACTTCGCGATGGTCTGGGAGGGGCTCGCGGAGTCGTTCCAGCTCATCAGCTACGACCAGCGGGGCTACGGCCAGACCGACCGTCCGCTGATGCGCTACGACCTCGATATCTGGGCGGACGACCTCGCGGCGCTGCTCGATGCGCTCGAGATCGAGCGGGCGCACGTGATGGGCACGTCCGCCGGCGGCATGATCGCGCTGAAGTTCGCGGCGAAGTACCCGGACCGCTGCATCGGCGTGGTGAGCGATTGCGCGTTTGCGAAGTGCGACACCATGCGCCGCATCATGTTCCGCACCTGGCGCCACATGGCGCAGACCTGGGGTTGCGGCCCCGAATTCGCCGATCATGTGGTAACGCAGGCCGTCGGCGCCGATTTTCTCGACGGCCCCAACGGACAGCCGCTGATCGAGATGGTGCGCACCATCGTGGGACTCAATGCGGTCGAGACCGAGGTCCAGGCCTGCATCGCCATGGAGGAGATGGACCTGCGCGAGGACTGCAAGCAGATCAGGAACCCGACGCTGGTCATCACCGCGGCCAAGGACATGCTGACTCCCATGCTGACGGGGCCGGACGGGGCCGGCGCCCAGTGGGTGGTGGACAACGTGCCGGGCTGCGAGGTGATCGTCTACGAGGATATCGGCCACGCCGACCTGGTCGAGTGCCCGGAGAAGACCATCGCGTCCGCCACGGCCTTCCTCCACCGCGCGAGGGAGACGGTGCTGGGGTAGGGGCGGTGGCCGGCATGCACGGTCTGTGGTAGAGAGCGGCCGATGACCACCTCGGCCGGCTGAGGGAGCAATTATGGCGACGAACGGCTCCGGTGAGGAACGGCGCGAGAGCGTCGGCGTGAGGGTCGGAACGGTCACGATCGGCGGCGGCGCGCCCATCGTCGTCCAGTCCATGACCAACACCGATACCGAAGACGCCCGCGCCACGGCGGATCAGGTCAGGGCGCTGGCCGAGGCGGGCTCGGAGATCGTGCGCATCACGGTCAACACGCCCGAGGCGGCCGCCGCGGTGCCCGACATTCGCGAGCGGCTGGAGGCGGCGGGTTGTCATGTGCCGCTGGTTGGAGACTTCCACTACAACGGCCACCGGCTGCTCACCGAGTATCCCGCCTGCGCCGAGGCGCTCGACAAGTACCGGATCAATCCGGGCAATGTGGGCTTCCGCGAGAAGCGCGACCGCCAGTTCCAGACCATGATCGAGGTCGCGCTCAAGCACGACCGGCCGGTGCGGATCGGCGTGAACTGGGGCAGCCTCGACCAGGACCTGCTCGCCCAGCTCATGGACGAGAACGCGGCCCGTCCCGAGCCCAAGGACGCGGCAGGGGTGATGCGCGAGGCGCTGGTCGAGTCGGGGCTGCGCAGCGCCGCGCTGGCCGAGGACATCGGGCTCGCGCGCGACAAGATCGTGATCTCGGCCAAGGTCTCGCAGGTGCAGGACCTGATCGCCGTCTACGGCGAGCTCGGCCGGCGCAGCGACTATGCCTTGCATCTCGGGCTGACCGAGGCGGGCATGGGCTCCAAGGGCATCGTGGCGTCCACCGCCGCGCTCTCGGTCCTGCTCCAGCAAGGCATCGGCGATACCATCCGCATCTCGCTCACGCCGGAGCCCGGCGGCGACCGGACGCAGGAGGTGATCGTCGCGCAGGAAATCCTGCAGACCATGGGGTTCCGCTCCTTCGTGCCGCTGGT
>JAJDVB010000105.1 GCA_022826345.1 Alphaproteobacteria bacterium | reverse complement strand
CCCCGAGCAGAAGCTCGATCGCGCCGCATAGAGCCTGCCCCGCGAAGCCGGGGCCGGATCCCGCCCGGAACTTCATTGCCAGCATCACCGCGCCGCCAATCTCAGCCCGGGATACCCTGCGGTCCTTGGCGGATGCTTACTTTTCTTGTAGGTCTTGGGCCGATTAGGCGGCGGTGTGCGCTCATCGATCAGATCAGAAATCCACTCCGTGGTGTACGGCTCATCGGCCAATCCAAGGACCATCGCTGGTGTTACGCCTTTGCCCAGGCTGCCATGTTCCCAACAGAAATTGTGGTAGAGGAAGTGCAGCGCCACGGAGTGGCGGTGGTTGTCCACGCTCTTTGAGAATCCGTTGGTCTTGCGTGTGAACCGTCGCATCCCCATGCGCATGGAAAAGTTGGCTCGCTCGACATACGAGGTGTTGATGAATTGAGGATCGGGCTCACCGATCACCACGCGAGAGTCAATCACCGGATCGCAGTTCAGCCGGAATGACTTCACCAGCGTGGCGAAGTCGATATCGTCTCCAAAGGTATCCGGCACCGCTTTGAGGTACGGTCGGTGCCCGTCAGTGGTCAATTGGATCCTTCGGTCGCCCAACCGCTTCTTCAGGTTCTTCATGAGCTTGCGGGCTGACTTCTCCTTCCGGTCCCCGATCTCCCACGCCAACATGAATTTGGACACGACATCCAGAGCTGTCCACGTCCAAATGTCACCAGCTTCTGGTGGTGCATTTTCAGCGTCGGGCACGTTGCCCTCTTTGGTGTAGCAAAACGCCCAAATCTCATCGCACTGGACCAGGCTCACGTCGAGGTCTTGGGCTACCTTCTTGTGGTAGGCCAGAGCTGCCTCGCCTGCATCGACGTGTAGCTTGTAGATCGTGTTGAGGGATATGCGGGCCAGTCTGGCGGCGGCTCGCATCGAGTTCCCCTCGACTAGGGCGTGGAGGGCCAGCGCCCGTTTCTCCGTCGATAACCTGTTCACCATGACGCGCCTCGTTGACCGTCAAAGCAACGATTCAACGTAGCGCATATTTCAAACTGAGTCAATAGTCATTCGATAGACGTATTGTCATATCTCTATGTTATGTCCAGTGCGGTTGACGCTCCCTCGGAGGCGTGGTCCAATTCGGGCTGCAAACACTTCGTGGTGGTCCCGCTAGGTCGGGCCACCCGCTGAATAGAAGAGCCTGATCTCGGCCTTGGGGTAGCTCCCTGGGGCTTGGCAAATAGGCGGGGACCCTCTCGTGTCACCACGAGGTGTTTGCAACGGCCCGACACCAGGGCCTTGCAAGAGAGGGATGAACAATGAAGTATGTAGTCTCAACAGTAGCGGTTATCGCAGCGCTTTGGATTTCGGCGCCCCTAGCTGCTCAAGATAATATACCGCCAATGCCTGAAGGTGACTCTAGAGTCTTTATTGACGGTGAAACCATCAGATCTGATGGTTTCACCATTCGTACTCCCTATAACTTCGGCCAAACTCAACGAGAGTTAGATGATATTTTTAGTTTAGCAAAATGGGGTTGCGATCTCTATGATCGGGTAGCAGTTGACGTAAGTTGGAATGCCTCTTCGATAGAATGTGACCAAATGGGTCAAGCGTATGCTGAGCGTGATCCTACTTGTGAGCATTGGTATCACTTCGCGTGCGCAATAAAGAGGTAGGATTGACTTCACTGGCACTGTGACAGATAAAATGGGCCTGAGCGATGGCGGTCGCTCTGGCCGAGACGCTGGTTTTGAAGCGCGAGACAGATTTCTTGATACTATGAGTCGAGAGGAACCGACGTGAAATTGCTCTCTGACAAAGACCTAAAAGAACTTGCCATGACGCCTGGACCCGATCAGTGTCTCGCGTTCAATGAATTAGCACGGCGTGTTAGGGAAAACCCCGAGAACTGGAGATCGCCGGAGGGGCAGTCATGGCGCTGGACTCCTCTTTGTTGGACGCGCGCGCCCAACGCGATGGAAATAGAGTGGACGTTCCTGCAAATCTCTGGGCATTACAACGATGGAGACGACAAGCTTCTGCAAGAGCAGAGCGCCAGGATAACGGAGATTGAGTGCGTGATGGACGAAGAATCAGATGACATAGCGAATAAGTATCACAACGAGGTTGTTGTTTACCTTGAGGAGCGTCGCCGCGCCCTTTCCGATGCTTAGGCCACTTGGCGCGGCCAGCTTACGTCCATCGGACTCATCCTCAGAACTACATATTGGCTAGTTGGGCATATAAGGCTCTAAATTAGGGGTTGTCTTTTGATTTCTTGGACGCAGGCTCCGTTGCCTTAGTTTTCGTTGCCATTAGGGGAATGCCCTCATCCTTGGCGCGTCCATGTTTACGACTAACGTACTCCTCTTCGGCACGTCCCGTAGCGATCCGGGCCACCATCGTTGACATCGCGTTGGGATTCGACGGTCGCTTCTCCCCTCTCGGTCCCACCCGCATGTCACATGTCCTCCATCGTCACTTCGCTGTGATCGCGGTAAAGTGTCATGCTACTTGACCGAACGTGGCATGAGCGCTTAGGCCTGTCAAGCGACAGGTTCATTTTGAAAATTGGACGGCTAATTTTTCAAAATGAGTCAGTGCCCTTAGTTGGGTTACTTGACAGCTGCTCGAACATGCTCAATTGGTTCTCGGGCATCGCGGACCTGTTAGGATGCGAATGATACGTGTTAATTAACATATAACGCCCTTTTCCTAACAGGTCAAGGTGTTTCGCCGCCGACCTCTATCCCGCCTTGACAAGGGGGTAGCCGCAAGCGGCATAAGGGCGCCATGAGCGAGCCCGCTACCAGCGACCGCCGCTACCGCACGCGCGGCGGCATCACCATCCACCGCGCCGACCGCCAGACGGCGGTCGGGCCCGCGGCCGCGGCTCTGGTCGAGCGTCTGGACCGCTATCCCGGCGTCTTCATGTCCTCCTGCTTCGAGTTCCCCGGCCGCTACACGCGCTGGGACCTGGGCTTCGCCGCCCCGCCCCTCGCCATCACCTGCCGCGGCCGCGACTTCGAGGTCGCGGCGCTGGAGCCCAGGGGTTGGGTCCTGCTGGAGCCGATCCGTGCCGCGATCGAGCCGCTCGCCGCCGTGGCGTCGCTGGAGATGGACGGCGATCGCTTCCACGGGCAGATCCACCCGCCGGTGGAGATCGTGCCCGAGGAGCAGCGTAGCCGGCAGCCTTCCATCTTCAGCCTGCTGCGCGCGGTGATCGAGCTCTTCCACAACGACGAAGACCAGCACTTCGGCCTCTACGGCGCCTTCGGCTACGACCTCGCCCA
Source organism: Alphaproteobacteria bacterium (assembly GCA_022826345.1). The sequence goes on along the minus strand of JAJDVB010000105.1, from coordinate 38,973 downwards.
CCAGTTCGAGCCGGTGGCGCTCAAGCTCGAGCGCCCGGCGGACCAGCGCGACCTGGTGCTCTTCGTGCCCGACGAGATCTTGGTGGTGGATCATATGTCGGACCGGGCGGTGCGGCACCGCTACGACTTCGTCACGCCCACCGGGGACACGCGCGACATGGCGCGAGACCCGACGGAGGACGCCTACGCCTCCGCGCCTCCCGGCAACCCGCCGCCCGAGAACGACCACGAGCCGGGCCAATACCCGGCGGCGGTGGAGCGCGCCAAGGATGCCTTCCGCCGGGGCGACCTCTTCGAGGTGGTGCTGAGCCAGCAGTTCAGCGAGGCCTGTGCCGACGCGCCGTCCGCGGTGTTCGACCGCCTGCGCACCATCAACCCGGCGCCCTACTGCGCGCTGATGAACCTGGGCGCCGGCGAGTTCCTGGTCGCCGCCTCGCCCGAGATGTACGTCCGCGTCGAGGGTCGCCGCGTCGAGACCTGCCCGATCTCCGGCACCATCGCGCGCGGCAAGGATGCACTGGGCGACGCCGCGCAGATCGCGAAGCTGCTCAACTCGGCCAAAGACGAGGCCGAGCTCACCATGTGCACCGATGTCGATCGCAACGACAAGTCGCGCATCTGCGAGCCGGGCTCGGTGCGGGTGATCGGCCGCCGCCAGGTGGAGCTTTACTCGCGCCTGATCCACACGGTCGATCACGTGGAAGGCATCCTCCGCCCCGAGTTCGACGCGCTGGACGCCTTCCTCAGCCACACTTGGGCGGTGACGGTGACCGGCGCGCCCAAGCACTGGGCGATCCGCTTCATCGAGGCGAACGAGCGCTCCGCACGCCGCTGGTACGGCGGCGCCATCGGCCGTATCGGCTTCGACGGGGCGATGAACACCGGGCTTACGCTCCGCACCGTGCGGATGAAGGACGGCATCGCCGAGATCAGGGCCGGCGCCACGCTGCTCTACGACAGCGATCCGGAGGCCGAGGACGAGGAATGCCGGCTCAAGGCCTCGGCGCTGTTCGCGGCGGTGCGGGCGGAGGCGGCGCCCGCACCGGCACGCGCACCCTCAGCCCAGCTCGGGTCTGCCAAGCGCGTTCTTCTGGTCGACCACGAGGATTCCTTCGTCCACACGCTTGCCAACTACCTGCGCCAGACCGGCGCCCAGGTCGAGACGCTCCGGCCCGAGCCCGCGCGCGAGATGCTGCGGGATGGCGCGCCCGATCTCGTCGTGCTCTCACCCGGCCCCGGCCGGCCCGAGGATTTCGGCACCGCCGAGACCATCGAGCTGGTGCTAGCGAAGGACGTGCCGCTCTTCGGCGTCTGCCTCGGCCTCCAGGCCGTCGCCGAGTACTTCGGCGGGCAGCTCGGGCAGCTCGACGAGCCGGTCCACGGCAAGCCGTCGGACGTCACGGTAAGGAACAGTGCGCTCTTCGAGGGGTTGCCCGAGCGCTTCCGCGTCGGCCGCTACCACTCGCTCTACGCCGCGCGCGTGTCGCTCCCCGACGACCTGCTCAAGGTCACCGCCGAAACCGATGACGGCGTCGTCATGGCTCTGGAGCACCGGGAACGGCCCATCGCCGCCGTGCAGTTCCACCCGGAATCGATCCTCTCCCTCGACGACAACATCGGCATGCGGCTGATCCACAACATGATGACCGCGCTGACTGGAAACAGGGGGCCGGCGGCCGGAGAGTAGGCCCGGCTTCTACAATCCCCAGGCGCCGTCGATCACCAGCGCCTGACCGGTGGTAAACGCGGATTCATCCGAGCCGAGATAGACGCAGAGAGCCGCGATCTCTGTGGGCGATCCCATCCGCCCCAGCGGGGCGCGCGTTATGAAGGCCTCGCGCGCCGCCTCTGGGTCCGGTCGCGCGTTGAAGCGCTCTTCCAACGACGGAGTATCGATCGCGCCTGGGCAGAGTGCGTTGCAGCGAATTCTTTGCGCCGCGTAGTCGAGCGCGACCGACTTGGTGAGGCCGATGACGGCGGCCTTGCTGGCGCCGTAGGCGCAGCGGTCTGGCGCGGCCTTCACCGAGGAGACCACCGACGCCATGTTAATGATCGAGCCGCCATCCGCCGCCAGCATCGCCGGCAGGAAGGCGCGGATCATCCGGTACATGGCGGTAACGTTGAGCCGCAGCGTCTCCTCCCAGTCCTCGGGCGCGCAATCGAGCAGCGCACCGTGGGGCACGCGGCCCGCGCAGTTGAAGAGCACGTCGAGCGCGCCGATCTCCTCCGCTGCGGCCGCCACGGCGCCGTCGTCGCGCACATCGAGTGCTCGACAGGTGACACCCTCCAACGTGGCGAGTCCTGCCAGCCTGCTTTCGTCGATGTCGGTCGCCCAGAGCCGCGCCCCCTCCCTCTGGAACGCGACGGCGGTTGCGTGGCCGATGCCTTGCCCCGCCGCGGTGATCAGCGCGGTTTTCCCCGCGAGCCGCCCGCCCATCGCTCAGCGCCCGGTGAAGGTTGGCCTGCGCTTCTCGACGAAGGCCGCGACCCCCTCGGCGAAGTCCTCGCTCGCTGCGCAGTCCGCGAACATCTCGGCTTCCGCCTGGAGCTGGTCTTCGAGGGAGGTATGGCCCGAGTTGCGGAGCAGCCGCTTCGTGTTGGCCAGCGCGAGTGCCGGGCCCGCGGCGAGGCGGCGGGCCAGCATCTCGGTCTCCTCCTCCAGCCGGTGCGGCGAGACGACGCGGTTGACGATGCCGAGCCGCTCGGCCTCGCGCGCGCCGAAACGATCGCCCAGCAGTGCGAGCTCCATCGCCTTTTTCGCGCCCACCGTGCGCGGCAGGAACCAGGTCGACGAGCCATCGGGGCTGGTGCCGATGCGGCAATAGGCCATGGTGAAGATGCTGTCGGCGGCACTGATCGCGAGGTCGCACGCGAGTACCAGGCTCAGGCCGAAGCCGCCGGCCGCGCCGTCGATCTTGGCGATGACCGGCTGCGGCATCCGCCGCATGATCCGGATGATCGCATGCACGCGGTCGATCATCGTCTCGAAATGCCGCCGGCGCTCATCCGGCGTCCGTTCGAGCAGGCCGTAGAAGGATTGCAGGTCGCCGCCCGCCATAAAGTAGCCGCCGGCACCCTGCAGCACCATGACGCGGGCCTCGGGCTCGCGCTCGATCTCTGCGAGGGCTTCGACCAGGGCGTCGCACAGCTCGTCGTTGAGCGCGTTCAGCACTTCCGGCCGGTTGAGGGTCACCCTGGCGATACCGTCCGCCCGTTCGATCAACACCGTGTCGCTCATGTCGCATGTCTCCCGCAGATGCGGCTGCCGCCGTGTGCGCGCGTCCTACCATCACGCGTCGCGCTGGGCGAGACTGACGTGTCGCACCACTCGCAATGGAGAACACCGATGGCTGAGAACGCCGTTCGCATCAAGACCGACCCCGATCCCTACGAGGCCTTCAGGCTGGCGCAGGCCTACCGCGTGGGCGACCTGATCTTTGTCTCCGGCCAGGCCGCCATCGACCTCGACGGCAGCATCGTCGGCGTCGGCGACTTCGACGCCCAAGCCAAGCAGACCTTCAAGAACCTGTCTGCGGTGCTGGAGGCCGGCGGCTCCAGCCTCGCGAAGATCGTCAAGGTGAACATCTACCTGAAGGACATGGGGAACTTCGGCAAGATCGTCGCCCTGCGCGAGAAGTTCTTCACGCCGCCCTACCCGGCCGACACCATCGTCGAGATCACGGGGCTGGCGCTGCCCGAGCTCGAAATCGAGATTGAGGCGATTGCGATGGTCGAAGGCGAGATCGTGGGGTGACTCTACCCCGTCAGCCGTCCAGGAGGTTGAAGGTGCGCAGCCCACGATAGATCGCGAAGCCGCGATCTGGTCCGCCGATGTCAGGGCTCTGAAGCCATGACGGCGCGGAGCGCCGCGTTATCGCTCAGGTCTACCCCCTGTTGCACGCCCTGTCCGCGAAACACGGGAATAGGCGGCGCCTCGCCACTGGCTGGGGCCCGGCGCGCCAGGTACGTGCGCAGAGCCTGCTCGAATGTCTCCTTCAGGGTTCGGTGTTCGCGCGCCGCGTGCGCCTTGACCGCTCGCAGCAAGTCGTCGTTCACGTCGACGGTCGTCCTCATGTTTGAACCTATATGGATGAACGTGTGTTCACACAATTGCTTGCGCAGTTACCCCGTGGGCGAGACATGTTGCCGTTACCCGTGGCCGGGCGCGCTGTGGCAGAATGCGACTCGACTACGCCCCGCCAGGCCGGGGCCGTTCTGCAATCCTCATCCCAGAGGTCGGGAAGGAGATCGCCATGTCGAGAAGCCTAGTCGAGACCCTGCTGGGCGCCGCGGTGCTGGCGGTGGCCATCGGCTTCATCGTCTTCGCCTATACCAGGAGCGGCGTCGCCACGGTCAGCGGCTACGAGGTGAGCGCGGCATTCAACCGCGTGGACGGCATCACCAACGGCTCCGATGTGCGCATCGGCGGCATCAAGGTCGGCACGGTGGTCGACCGCGAGCTCGAGCCCGAGACCTTTCGCGCCGTGCTCCGCATGAGCATCGACGAGTCGGTGGAGCTGCCGACGGATTCCACGGCGGCGGTGGTCAGCGACGGCCTGCTCGGCGGCAAGTTCATCGACCTCCAGCCGGGCGCCGAGGAGGCCCTCATCAAGGATGGCGGCCGCATCTCGTACACCCAGTCCTCCCTGCTGCTGGAGGAGCTGATCGGCAAGTTCGCCTTCGGCACCGAGTAGGTGCGGCGCGCGCTTCTTCCACTGGCTGCAGGTGCGGCGCTTGCCGCGGCCGTGGCCGATGGCGCTACGGTCGCCGCGGCCGAGCGCCAGCTTGCTGTGCTCCAGGCGCTCGACAAGGTGGTGGCCCGCACCTCCGAGCTGCAGGCACCGCTAGACCGGCCCGTGCAATTCGGGACGCTCCGCATCGTCGCGCGTGCCTGTCACGAGGCTCCGCCCGAGGAGCCGCCGGAGAATGCCGCCTTCCTGGAGATTGACGAGGTCGACCACGCGGGGCGCGCGACCCGCCTCTATACCGGCTGGATGTTCTCGTCGACGCCGGGCCTCGCCGCGCTGGAGCACCCGGTCTATGACATCTGGGTGCTCGCCTGCTCGGAAGCCACGCCGGCGACCGACAGCGCCGCGTCGGAAAAGCCCGCCGGATAGAAAGTCGCAGGCCGCTTCAGAGCCTCCGCCAGCCGTCCCAGATAGCTGGCCCGCGGCACCTCGACCGCGCCGAATTGGCTCAAGTGCCCGGTGACGAACTGGGTATCGAGCAGGGTAAAGCCGCCGGCCCGGAGGCGGCCGACCAGGTGCACGAGCGCGACCTTGCTCGCGTCCCGCTCGACGCTGAACATGCTCTCGCCGAAGAACGCGGCCTCCAGCGCCACGCCGTAGAGGCCGCCCGCCAGCGTGTCCTCCTGCCAGGCCTCCACGCTGTGGGCGTGCCCTTGCCGGTGCAGCGCACAGTAGGCCTCGAAGATGGGCCCGTTGATCCAGGATTCCGGCCGCCGCCCGGTGCGGCGCGCGCAGCCGCGCACGATGCGGGGGAAGTCGCGATTCACGGTGATGCGGAAGCGCCCGGCGCGCACCGTGCGGGCGAGCCTGCGCGGCACGTGGAAGCCGTCGAGCGGGATGACGCCGCGCGTCTCGGGGTCGACCCAGAAGACGTCCCGCTCAGCCTTGCTCTCCGCCATGGGGAAGAGCCCGCAGCTGTAGGCTCTGAGGATCAGCGCCGGCGTAAGCTCGACCGTCGACATGGTGTGCGCGCTAGGCGTCGTTGCCGGCGCCGGTCTCCGTCACGAAGCGCTCGAACCAGTGGATGTCGTAGTCGCTCTCGGCGAACGCCTGGCTGGCGAGCAGGCGCAGGTGCAGCGGGATCGTGGTCGAGACACCTTGGATGACGTATTCCTCCAGCGCCCGTCGCAGACGCATCAGGCAGGCCTCGCGGCTGCCGGCCTGGGCGATCACCTTGCTGATCAGGCTGTCGTAGTAGGGCGGAATCCGGTAGCCGTCATAGAGCGCGGAATCGACGCGCACTCCAGGCCCGCCCGGCGTGTGGTAGCCGCTCACGGTGCCGGGTGAGGGGCGGAAGGTATCGGGGTCCTCGGCCGTGATCCGGCATTCGATCGAATGCCCCTCGAAGCGCACGCCCTCCTGACCGAAGGCCAGAGGCTCGCCGGCGGCAACCCGGATCTGCTCCTGCACGAGGTCGATCCCGGTGATCATCTCGGTCACCGGATGCTCCACCTGGATGCGCGTGTTCATTTCCATGAAGTAGAAGGCGCCGTCCTCGTAGAGGAACTCCAGGGTGCCGACCCCGCGATAGCCGAGCTCGCGCACCGCGGCGCTGACCCGGCTGCCGATCTCCTCGCGCTGGCGTGCGTCCAACGCGGGCGACGGCGCCTCCTCCAGCACCTTCTGGTGACGGCGCTGCAGGGAGCAGTCGCGCTCGCCGAGGTGCACCGCGTTGCCGAACTGGTCAGCCAGCACCTGCACCTCGATGTGGCGCGGTGCCGCGACCAGCTTCTCCAGATAGAGCGCGTCGTTGCCGAAGGCGGCCTCGGCCTCGGCGCGCGCCGTGGCGGCAGCCATGGCCAGCTCCTCGCGGCTGTCGACTCGCTTCATGCCGCGCCCGCCGCCGCCGGCGACCGCCTTGATCAGGACCGGATAGCCGATCTCGTCCGCCGCCTCAGCGATCGAGCCGGCGTCCTCCAGCGCGTCGGCGGAGCCCGGCACCACCGGCAACCCTAGCTCGGCCGCGGTCTGCTTGGCGCGAATCTTGTCGCCCATTAGCGAGATATGTGTCGGGCTCGGGCCGATGAAGATGAAGCCGTGCTCTTCGACGATGGTCGCGAAGTCGGCACTCTCCGAGAGGAAGCCGTAGCCTGGGTGGATCGCGTTGGCGTTGGTAATCTCGCCGGCGGCGATGATGGCTGGGATGTTGAGGTAGCTCTCGCGCGGCGGTGGCGGGCCGATGCAGACCGATTCGTCGGCGAGCCTCGCGTGCATCGCCTCGGCGTCTGCCGTGGAGTGAACGGCCACGGTCTTGATGCCGAACTCCCGGCAGGCGCGGATGATCCGGACCGCGATCTCCCCCCGGTTGGCGATCAGGACCTTGTCGAACATCGGCCTCACTCGAGGATCAGCAAGACCTCGCCATATTCGACCCGGGCACCGTTCTCGGCAAGAATTCGGGTAACGCGGCCGCCGCTGGGGGCGCGGACCGGGTTCATCGTCTTCATGGCCTCGACAATGAAGAGCGTGTCGCCCTCGCTGATCTCGTCGCCGACCGAGACGAAGGGGCGTCCGCCGGGCTCAGGCGCCACGTAGACAACGCCGACGAGAGGCGAGGTCACCGCGCCGGGGTGTGAGGCATCGTCGGCGACCGGCGCAGGCGGCGCCTCTTCCTCGGGCGCTGGCCCGACCGGCGCCGGGCGCGCGGCGACCGCAGGTGCGGGGGTTGCTGCCGCGGTGGCCTGGCGTGCGATGCGAATGCGGTTTGCACCTTCGCCGATTTCGATCTCGGTCAGCCCGGCCTCGTCGAGCACCGCCGCGAGCGCGCGGACCAACTCGACGTCGGGTCCGAACACGGGCTCCGGCTCCTCCGGCCGGGGATCCGGCACAGGTTTCACTGCCATCGCGTCACTCCTCCTTCAAGAGCGCACGCATGCCATCCAGTGCGAGCATGTAGCCCTGCGCGCCGAACCCGCAGATCGAGCCCTGCACCGCCTGCGCTACGTAGGAGCGCCGGCGGAAGGGCTCGCGCCGGTGGATGTTCGAGAGATGCAGCTCGATGGCTGGCAGGTCCACGGCGCGCAGCGCGTCCATGATGGCGACGGACGTATGGGTGTAGCCGCCGGGATTGAGGATGATGCCGGCGTGGGCCTTCGGCGCCTGCTGAATCCAGTCGATCAGCTCGCCCTCGTGGTTGCTCTGCCTGAAATCGACCGCGAGCCCGTAGCCTTCCGCGTGGCTCTCGCACAGCGCGCGGATGTCGTCCAGGGTCTGGTGCCCGTAGATTTCAGGTTCTCGCAACCCCAGCATATTGAGGTTGGGACCGTTCAAAATCAAGATATTGAGAGTCATGGCCGCACCGGGTCGTGATGCTCGCCCTCACAACTGGTCTAACACGGCCGGGACTCGGGCTTCAATCCGCGCGTTCGATACCGCCGTCCCTGTTGAAATCGCCATGGTCCTCACCAATACTCCAAGTGAGGCCGCAGCGCTGCGGCGAATGACGGCACGCGTACGGAACGCACATCCATGCAGGTGCAGATTAACGGCGAGCTCCGCGAGTTCGAGGAGCCCCAGTCGGTCCACAGCATTGTGACGGGGCTCGGCCTCGACCCGCGCAAGATCGCGGTCGAGCGCAATCTCGAAATTGTGCCCCGGAGCGCCTACGACCGGACCGCCGTCGCCGCCGGCGACCGGCTCGAGATCGTGCACTTCATCGGCGGTGGTGCCGACCCAGCGCCTGTGGCGGCGGACGACGACAGCTGGGAGGTCGCCGGCCGGCGCTTCCGCTCGCGACTGATCGTGGGCACCGGCAAGTATCGCGACTTCGAGCAGACCGCCGCGGCGTTGGACGCCTCCGGCGCCGAGATCGTCACGGTCGCGGTGCGCCGCGTGAACGTCACTGATCGCAACGCGCCGATGCTGATCGATTACGTCGATCCCAAGCGCTACACCTATCTCCCCAACACCGCCGGCTGCTTCACCGGCGAGGATGCCGTCCGCACGCTGAGGCTTGCGCGCGAGGCCGGCGGTTGGTCCCTGGTCAAGCTCGAAGTGCTCGGCGATCAGGAGACCCTCTATCCCAACATGCCGGAGACCCTTCGCGCCGCCGAAATCCTGATCAAGGACGGCTTCGAGGTCATGGTCTATTGCAACGACGATCCGATCATGGCCAAGCGGCTGGAGGACATGGGCTGCGCCGCGATCATGCCGCTCGCGGCGCCCATCGGCTCAGGGCTCGGCGTGCAGAACCCCGTCGGCATCCGCATCATCGTCGAGCGCATCGGCGTGCCCGTCCTGGTCGATGCCGGCGTGGGCACGGCCTCCGACGCCGCCGTCGCGATGGAGCTCGGCTGCGACGGCGTGCTGATGAACACCGCTATCGCCGGTGCCAGGGACCCGGTGCTGATGGCGCACGCCATGCGCCACGCGGTGGAAGCCGGCCGTCTCGCCTATCTTGCCGGCCGCATGGCGAAGAAGCGCTACGCCGACCCTTCGTCACCGCTCGGCGGCCTCATCTAGGGCGCGTTTCTCACCGCCTTTTCTTTGCGGCCTGCTCCGCAGCGTTACGGATATCCTCCGATCGGAGCCAGCGCGCGCTGCCGTGAGGCAGATTCTCTGCCGCGGCGGTCGCATGGTAGTGCGCTCGTTCCACATCGCCCCGTAGAAAGGCGGCCTCGGCAAACGCGAGGGAGGACGCCGCGCGCTCGCCGGCGCGGCCGCGGGCGATACCCAGTTGATACCAATGCTGGGGCGATTTCGGCTCCAGCCGGGTCGCCGCCTCCAGATTCGTTATCGCGCTCGCGAGCGAAGCGGCATCGCCGCTCTCGATCTGCGCCCGCGCGAGCCCGAGGCGTAGCAGCGCGGCGTCGTCCCTGAGTGCCACTGCCCGTTCGTAGGGCGCGATTGCTTCGTTCACGCGCCCGTTCTCGAAGAGCACCTGTCCCTTGAGTTCCTGGAACCACGGGTCGTCCGGGTGGTCAGCCAGCAGGGCATCGAGCGCCGCGAGCGCACGGTCCAGGTCGGGGATTCGGTAGTAGGCGATGGCGCGGGCGTAGCGCGCTTCGGTCGACTCGTCTTCTTCCGGGTAGGCGCGGAAGGTCGCTTCCGGAGAGTCCAGGAACCCTTTGAGCTTCGCCACCATGCGGCAGTGGGCGGTGCCGTGCGCGTCCGGGGCGCTGCCCGCGGCGCGATCTTCCCCCTCCACGTGGTCGCGGATGAAGCGTATGCGCTCCCGCGTGAGCGGGTGGGTGCGCGCGTAGCTGTTCACCTCTGTGATGGCGAGGCGCTCGCGCTCTTCGAGTCGTTGAAACATGCGCAGCAGGCCCGCAGGCGACTGCCCGGTGCGTTCGAGCAATCGCACGGCGGCCTGGTCGGCGCTCTGCTCCTGCGTGCGGCTGTAGCGCAGGAAGGATTGCTGCGCCACCGCCTGGCCGCCACTCAGGATGGCGGTTCCGACCTCGCCTTCGCCCGCGATAATGGCGCCGGCCGCCAGCACCGTCGCCAGGATCATCTCGGCTGAGGCGTTTTCCATGGCATCGCGCGTGCGAACCAGGTGACCGCCGGCGATGTGGCCGATCTCGTGCGCCAGCACGCCGATGATCTCGCCGGGGTCCTCGGCGGCGGTCAGCATGCCGCTCGACAGGAAAAGATTGGGGCCGCCCGCGACGAAGGCGTTGATGTTTGGGTCGTTGACGATGTACAGGCGGACCGCGTCTTCGTCGAGGCCCGCAGCCTCCAGCAGTGGCGCGGCATAGGCCCGGATGGTATCTTCGATCTCGGCGTCGCGGATCAGCGACATGCCCTGCGGCCACGCCGGCGCCGCTGCCGCCAGGATCAATGAGAACGCTATGCAGGCAAGCGCTACGGCGCGTGCGAGACGGATGACCAACGGTTTCGCTCCAAGGATAACGAGTTTGGATATGTTGCTTGGACGCCACCGTCAATGGGCGCCCATCGCCGCTATCCGCTTGAACTAAGGCATAGTGATGGCGGCATCCCGGCGCGCGGCGGTCGCGCCCTTCTTCGCGATGGAAATTCTCAAGGCCGCGACCGAGCGCGCGGCAACCGGCGCGCGGGTCTTCCACATGGAGACCGGCGAACCCGGCTCAGGCGCGCCGCAGCGGGTGCTCGATGCGGCTCAGGCGGCCTTGGCCGGCGACAAGATCGGCTACACGGAGGCCGACGGCGTGCTGCCTCTGCGCGAGCGCATCGCCGCGTTCTACGGGGAGCGCTACGGCTTCGTCCCGCCGGTGGAGCGGATCGTGGTCACGACCGGGGGCTCGGCCGGGATTATTCTCGCCTTCCTTGCCGCCTTCGACGTGGGCGACCGGGTGGCGCTGGCCAACCCCGGCTACCCCGCCTACCGCAACACCCTGCAGGCGCTCGGGCTCGAGCTGGTGCTGCTCCCGACCACGGCGGAGACCCGCTTTCAACCGACCGTGGCGATGCTGGAGGCGCTGGAGCAGCCGATCCAGGGCCTGATTGTCGCCAGCCCCTCGAACCCCACCGGGACCATGGTGCCCAGGCCGACGCTCGAAGCTGTAGCGGCATACTGTGACGACCGGGGCATTCGGGTGATCTCGGACGAGATCTACCACGGCATCACCTATGGCGAGCCGGCGGCCAGCGTCGCCGCGTTCTCCGAGAGCGCGGTTGTGATCAACGGCTTTTCGAAATACTTCGCGATGACCGGTTGGCGGCTCGGCTGGATGGTGGTGCCAGAGGACCTCGCCAGGGCGGTGGAGCGGCTAACGCAGAACCTCTTCATCTCGCCGCCGGCGCTTTCGCAGCGGGCCGCAATCACCGCCTTCGATTGCCGGGATGAGCTGGAGGCCAACGTGGCGCGTTACGCCCGCAACCGCAGCATCGTCCAAGAGGCACTTCCGGCCGCAGGCTTCGGCGCGCTCGCGCCCTGCGACGGCGCCTTCTACGCCTATGCCGATGTCTCGGGGCTCACCGACGACAGCGAGGCCTTCTGCCAGCGCATGTTGGCCGGGTGCGGGGTGGCGGCGACGCCCGGCATCGACTTCGACACCGAGCGGGGCCGGGCCTTCGTCCGCTTCTCCTACGCCGGCGCGACCGAGGAGGTAGCGGGCGCCTGCGACGCGCTCAAGCGCTGGCTCACGCTTTAGCTAAAGAAGCCGAGCTACCGCCGGTGCATCACGCCGGCCGCGAGGAAGCCGCCGTCGACGGCGAGCACGTGGCCGGTGACGTAGCGGGCTTCTTCGCTCGCGAGGAAGAGCGCCGCGGCGGCCGTCTCCTCCGGCGTGCCGTAACGGTCGAGCGGGATACCGGCGCGGTAAACCGTGCGTGTCTCCGCCGAGTGCATCTTCGCCACGAGCTCGGTTTCGATGGCGCCGGGCGCGAGCGCGTTCACGGTGACGCCGTAAGGCGCAAGCTCGACGGCCATCACCTTGGTAAGCGCGATGACGCCACCCTTGGCGGTGCCGTAGGCCGCGCGCCCGGTGCCGCCGCGCACGCCGGCCGTCGACGCGAGATTGACGATACGGCCGTAGCCGCGCTCGACCATGTGGCGCGCCGCCGCCTGCCCGCAGAAGAACGTGCCGGAGAGATCGATGTCGAGGATGCGCTGCCATTCCTCCGGCGTGGTGTCGAGGAAGCTCCGCTCCACGCCCACACCCGCGCTGTGGACCAGGATGTCGACCTTGCCGAATGCCTCTATCGCGCGGCCAATCATGGCGTCCGCCTGCTCAGGCTGACTCACGTCGACGGCGAGGGCCTCGGCCTTCGCGCCATCGTTTACGAGCGCCGCGGCGACCTCTCGGGCACCCTCCAGGTTGATGTCGGCGACGGCGACCGCCGCGCCGCGTGCGGCCAACGCGTGTGCAACCTCGCGGCCGATGCCGCTCGCGCCACCAGTTACCAAAGCGACCCTATTGACATAGGTCAAGGTATGCTCCTGAGGCGCTTGCCGTGCCCGTGCGCCTGTTCTAGCGTGGTAGTTTGGCGGACGCCAGGACGCGACACTGGATGCCGCCGCCCCGGCCAAAGCTGCCGGGACCCAAGTCAGGATGCTGCCGATGCGCTTCTACAGGGCGCACCGAAACGATTGGAGGGAGCACGCAAATGAACATTGGCAAGTCGATCAAGGCCGGCCTTGCTGCCGGCGTGTTGAGCGCCGCGATCCTTACGGCGGGCCTCGCCCAGGCCGAGGACGAGCGCGTGCGCTGGAACATGGCGAGCTGGTTTCCCAGCAACCTGACCCAGCTCGGCACGCTTGGCAAAAGCATGGTGGACCGCCTGGACCGTATCTCCGGCGGTAACATTCAGATCAAGTTCTTCGAGCCCAACGCGCTGATCCCGGCGAAGGAATGCTTCGATGCCGTGGCCGCCGGCTCGGTGGATGCGTGCTGGTCCACGCCCGGCTACTGGTACGGCAAGGAGCCCGCGCTCGCCATGTTTGCGGCCGTGCCCTTCGGCCCGAGAGCCGGCGAATATCTGGGCTGGATCTACTACGGCGGCGGCTACGAGCTATGGGATTCGATCTACGAGCCACACGGCCTGAAGTCGCTGCCCTGCGGCGTCATCGCGCCTGAGGCCTCCGGCTGGTTCCGCAAGGAGATCAACTCCATCGAGGATCTCGCGGGCCTAAAGATGCGCTTCTTCGGCCTCGGCGCCAAGGTGATGGAGAAGATCGGCGTCTCCACCCAGCTCATCGCCGGTGGCGATATCTTCCCGGCGTTGGAGCGCGGCTCCATCGACGCGACCGAGTATTCCATGCCGGCGATCGACCTCAATCTCGGCTTCTATCAGGTCGCCAAGCACTACTACTTCCCCGGCTGGCACCAGCAGTCGACGGTGTTCGAGCTGCTCCTGAACCGGGCAGCCTGGGATGCGCTGAGCGACACTCAGCAGGCGCAGATCGAGGTCGCCTGCGGCGATGCCTTCCGCGAAGGACTGGCCGAGGGCGAGGCGATCCAGGGCAAGGCGCTGGCCGAGCTCCAGGAGAAGGGCGTGACGATCCATCGTTGGCCGCAGGAGATCCTGGACACGCTGGAGGAGAAGTGGAACGAGGTCGCGGCTGAGGACGCGGCGCGCGATGCCAACTTCGCCAAGGTCTGGGAATCGTATCAGGCCTATCGGGCCGAGTATGCGGTCTGGGCCGATCTAGGTTACCTGAACTAAGGTTGAGCTGAAGCCGCACGCCGCGGCGTGCGGCTTCCCCACAATCGAGGGGCGCCGGAACCGGTGTAGACCGCGTTCCGGCGCTCCCCTATTGTCTCAGTGGGACGGCAGTAAAGGACTGCATGCGGTACCTCCTGAGAGTTGAGGGCGTCCTCAATTCGGTGGCGACATGGGTCGGGCGCATCGGTGCCTGGATCTCGGTGCCGCTGATGATCATCATCATCTTCGACGTTATCACCCGCCGCTTTCTGGTGCTGGGTTCGACAAAGTTGCAGGAAGGCGAATGGCACCTGCACGCCGCGCTGTTCCTGCTCTGCCTCGGCTTCGCCTACCTGAAGAACGCTCATGTGCGGATCAGCCTCGTGCACGAGCGCTTCAGTCCCACGACACAGCGCTGGATCGAATTTGTCGGCTGCCTGGTTTTCGCCATTCCCTACTGTGCCATCGTTTTCTACTTCGCGATCGACTTCGTGGAGCGTTCCTGGAACCTGAACGAGGCCTCGGACTCCGCGACCGGTCTGCCCTACCGCTGGGCGATCAAGGGGTTCCTGCCCGCCGGAATGCTGCTCCTGGGCATGGCCGCGATCGCAGTGCTGCTGCGCAAGTTCATCGAGCTGTTCGGTTCGCCCGAGCACCGTCGCGCCCTGAGCGACGAGAGTACGGCAGTGCCGAAACGTCCCGAGCCCACCACGCCGGGCCGGGAGCAGTAGGACATGTACATCGAGGACTACCTGCCGGCGTTCATGTTCGGCGCGCTGGCGATCCTGCTGTTCTCGGGCTTTCCCGTCGGCTTCGTCCTCGGCGGCGTGGCGCTGGGCTTCGGCTTCCTCGGCGCCGCGCTCGACGTCTTTCATGTCATCCAATTCTTCAACCTGCCGCTCCGCATCTGGGGCATCGCCGACAATCTGGTGCTGGTGGCGATCCCCATGTTCATCTTCATGGGCACGATGCTGGAACGTTCCGGCGTCGCCGCCGACCTGCTCTATTGCCTCCAAGTCCTGCTAAGGCGGACTCCGGGCGGGCTCGCGCTCGCGGTCACGGTCATGGGCACCATCCTCGCCGCGACCACCGGCATCATCGGCGCCTCGGTGGTGATGATCAGCCTGATGGCACTGCCGGTCATGCTGCAGCGCAAGTACAACATGGAGCTCGCCACCGGCACGATTGCGTCGTCGGGCACGCTCGGCATCCTGATACCGCCCAGCATCATGCTGGTGATCATGGCGGACCTGTTGGGCCGCTCGGTCGGCACACTTTTCGTGGCGGCGGTGTTCCCGGGCCTAATGCTGGCGGGCCTTTACTTCATCTACATATTGACGCTGTGCCGTTTTAAGCCGCATCTCGCGCCTCCATTGCCGAAGGATATGGGGCCCAAGAGCACGCGCGAGCTGATCTTCCTGCTGCTGCGGGGCTTCATTCCCGCGGTCTTCCTCATCCTGCTGGTGCTGGGCTCGATCGTGCTCGGCTGGGCGACGCCCACCGAAGCCGCAGGTGTCGGCGCCTTCGGCGCGGTCCTGCTGGCGGTCATCAACCGCAAGCTCTCGTGGAAGGTGCTGCGGGACGTGGTCGAGCGCACGGCGCTCACCAACGGCATGCTGTTCTTCATCTTCGTTGGCGCCACGGCGTTCTCCTACGTCTTCCGCTCGCTCGGCGGCGATCAGCTGATCGAGGATTTGGTCTATTCCGTCGGCGTCGGGCCCTGGGGAATCCTCTTCATCCTGATGATTGTGACCTTCCTCCTGGGGTTCTTCTTCGACTGGATCGAGATCACGCTGATCGTGCTGCCGGTGTTTGCACCGATCCTGGCGGGGCTCGACTTCGGCGACCACGTGCCCAAGCTCGAGGTGGTCTATTGGTTCTCGATCCTGATGGCGGTGAACCTGCAGACCTCGTTCCTGACGCCGCCCTTCGGCTTCGCGCTCTTCTACATGAAGGGCGTAGCCCCGCCCGAAGTGCGCATTCAGCAGATCTACCGCGGGATCATCCCCTTCGTGATCCTGCAGCTCATCGGGCTCGGGCTGGTCATCGCCTTCCCAGAGATCGCCATGTGGCTGCCGCGCACGATGCTCGATTGAGGCGCATTCACCGCCGTCGCACACCTGCCGCAATTCAACCGAAGTTACCCAAGGTTAGCGATTTTAGATAACTTGGGATAACCTTGATTGAAATGGACCCTCGGACGAACCCCTACGCGCCCGGCGCAGGGACGCCGCCTCCGGAACTGGCAGGGCGCAGTGCGCTTCTTGAGGAAGCGGCGGTCGCTCTCGACCGCATTCGCGACGGACGGACAGCCAAGAGCGTTCTGATGACCGGCCTGCGGGGAGTCGGCAAGACCGTCCTTCTCAACCGCATCGCGAGGGATGCCGAAAGCCGAGGGTTCGTCACCGTTCAGTTGGAAGCCCCGGAGGATCGCTCACTGCCCGATCTGCTCGCGGCGCCGCTGCGTTCGGCCCTGATCAGAATGGACCGTCTCGCGGCGGCTGGCTCCGCCGCGAAGTGGGCGCTTCAGGCCCTGGCCGGGTTCGCTCGCGCCACGAAAGTCTCGTATCAAGGGTTCGAAGTCGGCGTGGAGTTCAGCGGTGAGCGTGGTCTCGCCGACAGCGGGGTACTCGACCACGACCTCGGCGAATTACTTTGCGCCGCCGGCGCCGCCGCCCTCGACCAGCGCACGGCGCTGGTACTCTTCGTAGACGAGCTCCAGTACGTCGAGGAACGTCAACTGGGTGCTCTGATTGCCGCGCTCCATCAAGCAGCCCAGCGCGAGCTTCCCGTGACCCTGTTGGGAGCCGGACTTCCTCAACTCGTCGCACGGACCGGCGCAGCCAAGTCGTACGCGGAGCGTCTTTTCTCGTTCGCCGAGATTGGACCCCTTGATGAAGACGCAGCATCGACCGCGCTCCAAGCGCCGGCCGAGCGGCTGGGTGTGACCTACGAACACTCTGCGCTACAAGCGATTGTCGAGCGTACACGGCGATATCCTTACTTCCTACAGGAGTGGGGAAAGAACTGTTGGAACTACGCGGGCGACTCCCCTATCACCGCTTGCGATGTGGAGGCTGCCACTGCGCGGGCGGTCGCGGAACTCGACGCGGGCTTTTTCCGTGTCCGCTTCGACCGTCTGGCGCCGGCGGAGAAGCGCTACTTGCGCGCCATGGCTACGCTCGGCGAAGGCCCGCATCGCTCCGGCGCCGTCGCGAGCGTGCTGGACAAATCGGTGCGTTCGGTAGCCCCAATTCGAGCGAAGTTGATCGCGAAGGGCATGATCTACAGCCCCGCCCACGGAGATACCGCGTTCACGGTGCCGCTATTCGACGGGTACTTGAAGCGCGCGATGCCGGACGATGCCTGATGGCCCGGTGGGGTCTGGGCGTCCTTAGGCGGTTAGACGACGACCACCTTCCCCGGATTCATCAGGTTGTGGGGGTCGAATGAACGCTTGATCGTGCGCATCAGGTCGACCGCGCCGGCGCCGTGCTCGGCCTCCAGATAGTCGAGCTTGCCGCAACCGATGCCGTGCTCGCCCGTGCTGGTGCCGCCCATGGCGAGCGCGCGGTCGATCATGCCCTCGTTGAGGCGCTTGGCCTCCGCCATCTCGGCCGGATCGTCCGGGTCGATCAGGAAGCAGACGTGGAAGTTGCCATCCCCCACGTGGCCGACGATCGGCGCGAGCAGGGGCGACGCATCGAGTTCCTCCTTGGTCTCGATCAGACATTCGGCGAGGCGCGAGATCGGCACGCACACATCGGTTGCCCAGCCCTTCTTGCCCGGTTGCAGTGCGAGGCAGGCGTAATAGACATCGTGGCGCGCCTGCCAGAGCGCGTTCCGGTCTTCCGGTTTGGTCGCCCAGCGGAAGTCCGAGCCGCCGAACTCCTCGACGATCTCGCGCACCTGTTCCACCTGCTCGGCGACGCCCTGTTCGGTGCCGTGGAACTCGAAGAAGAGCGTGTCCTTCGGCGCGTAGTCGAGCTTCGAGAACTTGTTGCAGGCGTCCATCTGGATATCGTCGAGCAGCTCAACGCGGGCGATAGGAATGCCCGACTGGATGGTCAGGATCACCGTGTTGACCGCGGCTTCCAGCGATGGGAAGGAGCACACCGCCGCCGAAATCGCCTCGGGGATGCCGTAGAGCCTGAGCGTGATCTCGGTCATCACGCCGAGAGTCCCCTCGGAGCCCACGAAGAGCCGGGTCAGGTCATAGCCTGCTGCCGACTTGCGGGCGCGCCCGCCGGTCGTGATGATTTGCCCGTCGGGCAGCACCACCGTGAGGCCCAGCACGTTCTCCTTCAGCGTGCCGTAGCGCACGGCATTGGTGCCGGAGGCGCGCGTCGCAGTCATGCCGCCGAGCGTTGCATCCGCCCCCGGATCGATGGGGAAGAAGAGCCCCGTATCCCGCAAATGCGTATTCAGCTGCTTGCGCGTGACACCGGCCTGCACGGTGACGTCGAGGTCCTCCTGGCTCACCCGAAGAACCTTGTTCATCCGCCCCATGTCGAGGGTGACTCCGCCCTCCAGCGCGCAGACATTGCCTTCGACTGAGGTGCCCACCCCATAGGGCACCATGGGCACGCCGTGCGCCGCGCAGACGCGGACGATTTCGGCGACTTCCTCGGTCGTCTCGGGGAAGGTCACGGCATCCGGCGGGTGCGGCGCGTGGTAGGTCTCGCCGGTCGCGTGATGCTCGCACACCGCGCGCGAGGTCGAGAGCCGGTCGCCCAAGAGCGCGGCAAGCTCGTCCACCGCGCTCCGTGTATCTGTCGTTTTCAGTATGGTAGCCATGACAACACTATAGCGTGCCGCGCCGACGACGCTACCGGCGGTAGGAGGGGTCCTCCCGGTCCAGGCGGCGCAGCAGCGCCTCGAAGCCGATCCTGGCCCATTCCACGTTCCCGGTCCCCTGGCCGATCGCCGCCGTGCGCTCGATGACCGACTTGGACGGCAGCGCCGGCTTACCGCCCGCCTGGGCCGCGATCTGAATCTCGCAGGTGCGCTCCAGATAGTGCATCAGCGTGAACGCCTCCGCGATGGAACGGCCCCAGGTGAGCGTGCCGTGGTTGCGCAGGAACATCATGCGCTTGTCGCCGAGATCGCGAACCAGGGTCTTCTGCTCGGCCGGCCTGAGGCCGGGACCGTCATAGTCGTGGTAGGCGATCTGGCCGGCGTGGGTGATCGCGAACTGGTTGATCGGCAGCAGCCCGTCTTTCTGCGCTGAGACGGCGACCCCTGGCACCGTGTGGAGGTGCATCACGCTCTCAGCCTCCGGCACCGCCTCGAAGACGGTCCGGTGCACCACCCAGCCCGACGGATTGACCTCCCCCGGTGTCGTACCGACGTTGCGGCCCTCGACGTCGACGGTCATCAGGCTCGATGCGGTCACGTCGTCGAAGAGCTGGCCGAAGCCGATGAAGAGGTAGCGGTCGCGCTGGTCCGGGATCCGCACTGAGAGGTGGGTGTAGATCAGGTCATCCATGCCGCGCCGGTAGAACATGCGATAGCACGCCGCGAGCTCGCGCCGTGCGCGACTCTCGGCGCGCGAGCGGCGCGTCTTCCGTGTTGCCGTTGCACCCCCGTTTCGCGCCATGTCGTCGTTCCTCCCCAGCACAATCAGAATAGCACGACCGGCGTCGCGCCCGGCGTTGCTGCGACTCGAGAATAGCCAGTATGACGGGAGACGGATTCCGGTATGGCGCGGTGCGATAAGGTGATGTGGCGGCACCGGGTTGCGTTGCTGGCTCTCAGCGGCTTGCTCACGGCGGTTGCCGCCGCCGGGGCGTTGGCCGCGCCGGCGGTCACGGACGTTCGGGTCGTCCAGTACGCCGACATGACCCGGCTGGTCGTGAACCTCACCGAGCCGGTGGAGTTCAGTGTTTTTTCCCTGGCGAATCCCGACCGCGTGGTGATCGATCTGACGGCGGTGAGCTGGGGCGTGGGGGAGCGGGCCCAAGCCATCGATCGCGGCGGCGTGGCACAGTTGCGCTTCGGTCAGTTCCGGCCAGACGTTGCCCGCATCGTGCTCGATCTCGACCGACCGCTGTCCGTGCGGCGGGCAGAGCTGCTGAAGCAGGAGGCGGATGCCCCGGTTGCCCACCGGTTGATCCTGGATCTCGTTCCGGTATCGCAGTCGGCGTTTCGGGCCGCCATCCGTCCATCTCACCTCTCTGAGCCGGCTACGCAGGCACGTCGAGCGCCCCCGGCCGAGCCCGTGCCTTTGCCGCCGCTCAAGCCGGCGCCCAAGCGCGTACGCTATCTGATCGCGATCGACGCCGGCCACGGCGGGCGCGATCCCGGTGCGATCGCGACCAACGGCCTGCGGGAAAAGGTGCTGGCATTGGTGTTCTCGCGCGAGCTGCGGGCGGCGCTTGAAGCATCCGGCCGCTACCAGGCGGTGATGACCCGCGATGGCGACCACAAGGTCGGGCTGCACCGCCGGGTCGAAATCGCTCGCGAGGCCGAAGCCGATCTCTTCCTCTCCATCCATCTCGACCGATTGGAGAACCGGCAAGTGAGCGGCGCTTCCGTCTACACACTCTCGGACGAGGCGTCGGACGTGGAGACTGCCGAGCTCGCTGCGCGCGAGAACAAGGCGGACATCGTCGCCGACGTCGATCTCTCCGAGGGCTACGACGAAGAGGTCGCGAAGGTGCTGATTTCAATGGTCCAGCAAAACACGATGAACTGCTCGGCGGTGCTGGCGGCGACGCTGCTGCCGGAGCTCGGCCGCGTGGCGCCGCTGATCAGCCGCCCGCACCGCTTCGGCAACTTCCGCGTCCTCAAGGCGCCGGACATCCCCTCGGTGCTGGTCGAGCTCGGATTCCTCTCCAACGACCAGGACGCCGAACGGCTGCAGAGCGAGGGTCACCGGCGCGATTTGGCAGGCGCGATCGTCAACGCGCTCGACACCTATTTTCGCGAGCCCTGCTGAAAAATGCGGTCTAACGCGTGTCCCTCGTCGCGGGCGAATTCCTCGTCGCGTCGTTACCAACCGTCGCGGGAAACGCCATCTAAAGGGGATGCCGGCTGGTCTCGACAAAGGGGGCGATATCCGCCTCCGGACGGGCGCCGTAGTGGCCCACGATCTCGCAGGCCGTGAGCGCCGCGAGCCGCCCGCAGCGCGCGAGATCGAAACCGCGCGCCAATCCTAGGAGGAAGCCCGCGGCGTAGAGGTCGCCCGCGCCGGTGGTATCCACGACGTGAGCGACCGGCGCGGCCTCGATGGTGTGAACCGCGCCCTCCCCCGCAACCACCGAGCCCTTGGCGCTGCGGGTGAGCACGGCGATGGCGCAATCCGCGCGGGCCGCGGCGAGAGCCGTGTCGAAATCTGCGACCTCGTAAAGCGACATTGCTTCGTCCTCGTTGGCGAACAAGACATCGACGTGGTTCGCCACCAGATCGCGCAATTCCGCCCGGTGGCGCTCGACGCAGAAGGAGTCCGAGAGCGAGAGGCAGACCCGTCCGCCTGCGGCATGGGCGATACCGAGCGTCTTGCGGAAAGCCTCCTTGGCGTCCGGCGGGTCCCAGAGGTAGCCCTCCATGTAGAGCAGCCTGGCGCGCGCGATGAAGTCCGGGTCGATGTCGGCAGGGCCGAGCTCGACGCAGGCGCCCAGATAAGTGGTCATCGTGCGCTGGGCGTCGGGGGTGACGAAGATCAGGCACTGCGCGGTCGCGGCACTGTCTCCCGCCGCCGGGGTGGGGAAAGCGACGCCGGCGGCCTCGATATCGCGGCGGAATACCGCGCCGGCGTCATCGTCCCGCACCTTGCCGACATAGCCGGCGGCGCCGCCGAGCCGCGCCACGCCCACCATGGTGTTGGCGGCGGAGCCGCCGCAGACTTCGACCGCCTGGCCCATACGCGTGCGGAGTGCCTTGGCACGGGCGGCGTCGATCAGGGTCATCGAGCCCTTCGGCAGGTCCTCTTCGGCGAGCAGCGCGTCATCGGCCTCGGCCACGGCATCGACGATGGCGTTGCCGATTCCGACGACATCCAGCTGAGACCCCATTCGACTCTCCTTCACGCGACGCCGCCGCCGGCGCAACGGCGGCGGGACTATAGGGCCGCGGCCAGCGGCGGCAAAGCCGGGTGCGGAAGTCATCGGGCTGGCATGGGGCGACGGCTTCCGCGATAGTCGGCTGACCATGACGGCGAGCGGCGAGGCTGGAACGATCGCAGCCGGTGCAGAGTGCGCTGGGCTGCCGCTGCTGCGCGCCGGCCCCGAAGAGATGGCCGCCGCCCTCGACCAAGTTGCGTGCGAGGACGCCGCCGTAGTTTCGCTATTGACGCCAGCAGAGTGCCAGGGGTTCATCGACGCGGGCGCGGACCTCTCGTACCGCTCCGCCAAGCCTGTCATCGGCGAGGGCGAGCGCGCGGTCTATCAGGACTTCGACATCTGCCTCTCGATCCCGCGACCGCACCGGCTCTGGCAGCTGACCCAGGCGGTGGAGCGGCTCATCGCCGCCGCGCTCGGCACCATGGCCCAGCCGCCGTTGGAGGCGCTGCCGCTGAACGACTTGGTGCTGCAACGCTACCCGCCCGGTGCGCGCGGCATCACGCCGCACCGCGACCACGTGCGCTACGTCGGCCTGGTGGTGATCGTTCAGATGAGCGGAGACGGGCGCTTCGGACTCTGCGCCGACCGCAGCGGCACCGGCGCCCGCGTGCTCGACGCCGGGCCGGGGGACGGGATCCTGATGCGGGCGCCCGGTTTTGGCGGGCACAAGGACCGGCCGTTCCACTTCCTCGACGGGATTACGGTGGAGCGCTACAGCCTCGGCATGCGCAGCGACAAGACGGCGGGACCAACCGCCAGTTGAGCCCTCCAACCGGCCGGATGGCGAGCGTGCCCGTGCTATAGTGGACGAGTCGTCCCGCACCGTGGTCTATGAGCGAACCGTTCGATCCTGAGCCCGGCCTGCCCGCCGCGCCCGACGCGCCGCCGGCTCGTCTGCCGGCGCCTGCGTCAATCTATCTCGACGACCTGAATCCGGAGCAGCGCCAGGCGGCGGAGGCGCTCGACGGCCCGCTGCTGGTGCTGGCCGGCGCCGGCACGGGCAAGACTCGGGTGCTGACCACGCGGCTCGCCCACATCCTTGCTACCGGCCGCGCCCGACCGGGGCAGGTGCTCGCGGTCACCTTCACCAACAAGGCGGCGCGCGAGATGATCGGCCGGGTGGAGCGGCTAATCGGCCGTTCCGCCGCCGGCCTCTGGCTGGGCACCTTCCACGCCATCGCGGCCCGCATCCTGCGCCGCCATGCCGAGATCGCCGGCCTCAAGCCGGACTTCACCATCCTCGACACCGACGACCAGATTCGTCTGCTCCGGCAGCTCATCCAGGCAGCGGACATCGACGAGAAGCGCTGGCCGGCGCGAACCCTCTCGATCATCATCCAGCGTTGGAAGGACCGGGGCCTCACGGTGGACCGGGTGGCGGGCGCCGAGGGCGCCGACTACGCCAACGGGCGCGCACCGGCCCTCTACGCGGCCTATCAGGAGCGGCTCAAGACCGTGAATGCCGTCGATTTCGGCGACCTCCTGCTGCACAACCTGACCCTCTTCACGGGCCACAAGGATGTGCTTGCCGACTACCAGAAGCGTTTCCGCTACCTACTGGTGGACGAGTATCAGGACACCAACGTCGCCCAATACCTCTGGCTCCGCCTGCTGGCGCAGGCGCATCACAGCATCTGCTGCGTCGGCGACGACGACCAGTCGATCTACGGCTGGCGCGGTGCCGAGGTCGGCAACATCCTCCGCTTCGAGCAGGATTTCCCCGGCGCGCAGGTGGTTCGGCTGGAGCGCAACTACCGCTCCACCGGGCACATTCTCGCCGCCGCCTCGGGCCTGATCGCCCACAACGCGGGCCGGCTGGGCAAGACGCTCTGGACCGAGGGCGAGGACGGCGAGAAGGTCCGCATCACCGAGACCTGGGACGGCGACGAGGAGGCCCGCGCCATCGGCGAGGCCATCGAGGCGCGACAGCGTGCAGGCGAGAGCCTCGACGACATCGCCATCCTGGTCCGCGCCGGCTTCCAGACCCGCGCCTTCGAGGAACGCTTCCTCGCCATCGGCCTGCCCTACCGGGTGATCGGGGGGCTGCGCTTCTACGAGCGACAGGAGATCCGGGACGCCGTGGCCTACATCCGGGTCGTGGTGCGCCCGGACGACGATCTCGCCTTCGAGCGGATCGTGAACCTGCCCAAGCGCGGCCTGGGCGAGGCCTCGCTCTGCCCGATCCACGAGCTCGCGCGCGCAAGCGGAGACTCCCTCTACCGGGCGACGGAGCGATTGATCGAGACCGACGAGCTGAGGCCCCGCGCCCGCTCAAGCCTCGCCGGGCTGATCAGCCAGCTTCGCGGTTGGCGCGCAGCGCTTGCCGAGACGCCTCATGCCGAGGTCGTAGGCAGGATACTCGACGAATCCGGCTACACCGAGATGTGGCAAAAGGACCGCTCGCCCGCCGCCCCCGGCCGGCTCGAAAACCTGAAGGAATTGATCGGCGCGCTTTCCGAATTCGAGGACCTCGGCGCCTTCCTCGACCACGTGAGCCTGGTCATGGACCGCGAGGGCGAGGCGAGCGAGGAAATGGTCAACATCATGACCCTGCACGGCGCCAAGGGCCTGGAGTTCGACACGGTGTTCCTGCCGGGTTGGGAGGAAGGGTTGTTTCCGCACCAGCTCGCGCTCGATGAGGCCGGTCACGCCGGGCTGGAGGAGGAACGCCGCCTGGCCTACGTCGGGCTCACCCGCGCCCGCCGCCGTGCCCACATCCTCTTCGCGGCGAACCGGCACCGGCACGGGCAGTGGGTGAGCGCAATTCCCTCCCGCTTCGTCGACGAGCTTGCGGCGGAACATGTAATGCTCGCCGAAGACGCGGGCATGCAAATGGCGCCTGGCGGGCTCTACCGCGGTCACGGCGGGGCCGGCGCCGCCCGGCGCCTCATGTCCGAGCACGCGGCCTTCCGCAGTCGGCAAATGCCGCCGGTCATCGACGCAACGCCCTTGCCCGTTGGCGACGGCGCGGGGCCCGAAGGCTACGCGACCGGTGATCGCATCTTTCACCAAAAATTCGGCTATGGGCGGATTCTGACGGTGGATGGCGACAAGCTGAAGATCGACTTCGACAAGGCCGGCACCAAGAAGATCATCGACCGCTTCGTTCAGCCCGCCGACAGCGTCTAAGCGCCGCTCGGTCACGCAGGCGTTTGATGGTGCCGGTGGTGCTGTAGCCGGGCTCGATCTCGGCGATCAGCACGCGGCCGCCGTAGCCTTGCACGATGTCGGCGCCCGCCACCTCTGCCACCGTGTAATCGGAGCCCTTGACCAGGCAATCCGGTCGCAGCGCCTCGATCAGCCGCACCGGCGTGTCCTCGGCGAAGACTACGACCAGATCGACGGTCTCCAGCGAGGCCAGCACCTGCGCCCGCGCCGCCTCCCCCTGCACCGGACGGTCGGCCCCCTTGAGCCGGCGGACCGATGCGTCGCTGTTGAGGCCGACGATGAGCCGGTCCGCCGCCTGCCGCGCCTGGCGCAGCAGCGAGACATGGCCGAGGTGGAGCAGGTCGAAGCAGCCGTTGGTGAAGCCGATACGCTGACCTTGCGCCCGCCAGCTGGCGGCTGCGTCCAGCGCCGCGGCGAGGGGCACGATCTTATCTTCGGAGGCTAGGAGGTCGCCGGCACGCATCGCGTGCAGCAGATCGGCCGTGCCGACCGCGGCAGTCCCCACCTTGCCGACCGCGACACCGGCTGCGGCGTTGGCAAGCCGGGCCGCCGAGTTCAGGTCCATGCCTTGGCCGAGCGCGGCGGCGAGTGTCGCCACGACCGTATCGCCGGCGCCGGAGACGTCGAACACCTCGCGCGCCTCCGCCTTGAGATGGGCAACGCAGCCACCCGCCGAGACCAGCGTCATGCCCTCGCGGCTGCGTGTGACCAGGATTGCGCCCACGTCATGGCGGGCGATGAGCCGCCGGCAGGCGTCGACGATGGCGTCGTCGCTTTCCAGGTGCGCGCCTGCAGCGACGCCGAGCTCGGTGCGGTTGGGCGTCAGCACCGTTGCACCGGCGTAGCGCCCGAAGTCGGGTCCCCGGGGATCGACCACCACCGGCCGGCCGGCATGACGGGCGGTCTTGATCATGCGTGGCGCCAGATTGGTCGTGAGCACGCCCTTGGCGTAGTCGGAGAGCACAACCACGTCGCAGCCCGCGAAGGCTTCCCGCGCGAAGCCAAGCAGGCGCTCCGCCGAGCGTGGCATGATCGCCTCGGCCGTCTCCCAATCGGCGCGTAGAAGCTGTTGGCCGCCGGCAACGAAGCGGGTCTTTTCGGTGGAGATTCGCCCCCGTTCCACCAGCAGGTAAGGCTCGACCCGCTCCTCGCGCCCCACCAGGCCGGTCAGCCCGCGCCCCACTGCGTCGTCCCCGATCACCGAGAGCAGCGTCGCCCGCGCGCCGAGGGAGACGAGATTTCGCACCACGTTGCCGACGCCGCCCAGCATGTCGACATCGTGGTCGGTGCGCAGGATTGGCACCGGCGCCTCAGGCGAGGTGCGCTCGACCTGCCCGTGGACGAAGCGATCCAGCATCAGATCGCCGATGCAGACGACCTGGCTTTGACCAAGCAAATTGATGGAGGCGGCAACGGAAGACGGGTCGACCATGACCCCAACATCAAGGCGTCCCAACAAAACCGGTCGCAAGATACACGATTAGAAATTCAAATAGTATAATTTCGTGTCGATAAATCTTCCCACCATGTCTTGTCGCTGCCGCATCGGCCACATGCGCTTGCCCGGCTCGCGAGCGCGCGCCAATATCGGCAGCGCCACCACCGACCGGAATCCGCCCATGACCAGCCGCTACGATGAGATCTATGCACGTTCGCTCGCAGAGCCCGAGGCCTTCTGGGCCGAGGCCGCCGAGGGCATCGACTGGGAGAAGCGCTGGGACCGCGTCCTGGACGATTCCCGGCCGCCCTTCAACCGCTGGTTTGTCGGTGCCCAGGTCAATACCTGCCACAACGCCCTGGATCGCCACGTGAACGCCGGCCGCGGCGAGCAGACGGCGCTGATCTACGACAGCCCCGTCACCGGCACCGTGCAGAGCTTCACCTATGCCGAGCTCCAGGGTCTTGCCGCGCGCTTCGCTGGCGCGCTTGCCGCACGGGGCGTGGGCCGGGGCGACCGCGTGGTGCTCTACATGCCGATGGTCCCGGAGGCTGCTGTCGCCATGCTGGCCTGCGCCCGCATCGGCGCGGTCCATTCCGTGGTGTTCGGCGGCTTCGCGGCGAACGAGCTCGCGACCAGGATCGACGACGCCAAGCCCAAGGTCATCGTCTGCGGCTCCTGCGGCATCGAGGTGGACCGCGTCATCGCCTACAAGCCCTTGCTCGACGCCGCGATCGACCTCGCCAGCCACAAGCCCGAGTGCTGCATCGTGCTGCAACGGCCCGAGCTGGAAGCGCCGCTTGTCGCCGGCCGCGACGAGACCTGGGCCGACGCGATGGCCGGGGCGGCGCCGGTGGATTGCGTGCCCGTCGCTGCCACCGACCCGCTTTATATCCTCTACACCTCCGGCACCACGGGCGATCCCAAGGGCATCGTGCGCGACAACGGCGGGCACCTGGTGGCGCTGCACTGGACCATGAGCGGCGTCTACAACCGGAAACCCGGTCAGGTGTGGTGGGCCGCGTCGGATATCGGCTGGGTGGTCGGCCACTCCTACATCGTCTACGCGCCGCTGATCTACGGCTGCCCGTCGATCCTCTACGAGGGCAAGCCGGTCGGCACGCCTGATGCCGGGGCCTATTGGCGGGTGATCTCACAGCACGGTGTGAGCGCGATGTTCACGGCGCCCACGGCCTTCCGTGCGATCAAGCGGGACGATCCCGATGCGGCCCGCCTCGCCGACTACGACATCTCCTGCTTCGACACACTCTACCTCGCCGGCGAGCGGACCGACCCCGACACCCTGGCCTGGGCTGAGAACCATCTTGAGCGCCCGGTCTACGACCACTGGTGGCAGACCGAGTCTGGCTGGCCCATGGGCGCCAACTGCGCGGGCCTCGGCGCGTTGCCGGTGAAACCGGGCTCGCCCACAAAGCCGGTGCCGGGCTATCGCATCGAGGTGGTGGACGAGGAGGGCGCGCAGGTGCCGGCGGGCGGCATCGGCTCGATCGTGGTCAAGCTGCCGCTGCCGCCCGGCTTCACGCCGACTCTCTGGAACAACGACAAGCGCTTCGAGGAGGCCTACTTCACCCGCTTCCCCGGCTATTACCTGACCGGCGACGCTGGTGTGCTCGACGAGGACGGTTATCTCTGGATCATGAGCCGCACCGACGACATCATCAATGTCGCGGGCCATCGGCTTTCGACCGGCGCCATGGAGGAGGTGCTGGCGGCGCACCAGGACGTGGCGGAATGCGCCGTGGTCGGCGTCGCCGACGCGCTCAAGGGGCAGTCGCCGTTGGGTTTCGTGGTGCTCAAGGCAGGCGTCAACCGGCCGTCGGACGAGATCGTGGTGGAGCTCGTGCGCATGGTGCGCGAGACCATCGGCCCGGTCGCCGCCTTCAAGCAGGCAGTCGTGGTAGAGCGGCTGCCCAAGACCCGCTCGGGCAAGATCCTGCGCGGCACCATGGCCAAGATCGCCGACGGTGAGGAATACAAGACTCCGGCGACCATCGACGACCCGGCGATCCTGGGCGAAATCGCCGACGCGGTGCGACCGATCGGCTACGGCGGCGGCCCGCCGGGCGGAAACTAAGCCCGCGCGGCCGCCGGCGAGAGAAAGGTGAGCGCGGTTCTGCCGTAGCAACGCTGGTCTTGCACCGTGAGCGCTGGCGGGGGCTCGAAGGGATCGTCCGCCCCGTGCTCGACCACGATGGTCGCCTGATCGTCCAGCCAGCCGCTCTCCATCAGCGCGCCGAGCGCCGGCGCTGCGAGGCCGGAGCGATAGGGCGGGTCCAGCAGGGCCAAACCACAGACCGAGGCCGCCTGCGGCAGGTGGGTCGCGTCGCAGGCGACGACGGTGGCCCGGTCCGCGCAGCCGAGCGCTTCGATATTGGCGCGCAGCACCCCGCACACATCTGCCTCGTCCTCTACGGCGGTCAGCGTTGCGGCGCCGCGGGAGAGCGCCTCCAGTCCCAGCGCGCCGGTGCCCGCGAACAGATCGACCACATGGGCGCCTTCGAGGGGTCTCGACATGCCACCGTGGAGCAGGATGTCGAAGAGGGACTCCCGCACCCGCTCCCCGGTCGGGCGCACGCGCACGCCGGCCGGGGCCCGCAGCCTGCGGCCGCGCAGGTTACCGCCGACGATCCGCACGCGCCGGCCCTCGCTTGCCGCCGAGCTGGTCGCGGAGAACGCGAGGCGGCACTTCGGCGATCTCTCCGCGCGCAAGCCCGCCGAGCTGGAAGGGGCCGTAAGCCATGCGGATGAGGCGGCTTACCGGCAGACCTAGATGCGCGAGCACGATGCGGACCTCCCGGTTGCGGCCCTCGGCAAGCGCGACGGTGAGCCAGGCGTTCTGTCGGTTCTGCCGATCGAGGCGCGCCTCGATCGGCCCGTAGCGGACGCCGTTCACGGAGATTCCCTGTCCGAGGGCGGCGAGCGCGCCTTCATCGGGCACACCCCGCACCCGCACCCGGTAGCGTCGCCGCCAGCCTCGTGACGGATGCTCCAGCTCGCGGGCGAGCGCGCCGTCGTTGGTCAGCAGCAGCAGACCCTCGGAGTTGAAATCGAGCCTTCCGACCGAGACGACGTAGCCGAGTTGCGTGGTCACCTTCTCGAACACGGTCGGGCGGCCCTGCGGGTCGCGGTGGCTGGTGATGAGGCCCGGCGGCTTGTGATAGCGCCAGAGCCGGGCTGGCGCCGGCGCCGGCAGGGGGGCGCCGTCCACGGTAATGATGCTGGAGGCATCGACGTTGGTCGCCGGGTCGGACACGATCGTGCCATCGAGCGCGACCCGGCCGGCGGCGATCAGCCGCTCGGCGTCCCGCCGTGAGCAGAG
Source organism: Alphaproteobacteria bacterium (assembly GCA_022826345.1). The sequence goes on along the minus strand of JAJDVB010000105.1, from coordinate 9,150 downwards.
CCCGGCCCGAGCGATGCGCTTGGCGATGCGCTCGCCACGCCGGGCCGCTTCCGATCGCGGCCGCTCAGCCGCCATGCTGCCATCCCGCATCGTGGGAGAGCGCCGTGCCGCGCCTCGCGTGGGCGGCAATACCCGGCATTCAAAGGTCGATTATCGTGGCACGAGGCGCGAAAGCGATCCAGCAAGCAGCGCATGCCGAATTTGGCGATCGTGTGTCGTGGCCATAACGCCCAACATCATCGACGCGAGAATGGCCGCCTCAAACTTGCGCGCAGCATTTTGCGTGGCACAAATAACAATATACGCAAAAAATATCCTGCGCGTAGGGTGGAAAGTTGCGCGTATGTGAGTTATATTGCGCTTAAGTCTATACGCGCAATATTGGGTGGCAATGTGGCTAGGCGCATCAGAGAAAAGGACCTGCAGGCGATAGAGGAGGTCGTGCGAAGGCACCCGCAAGGCATGACCGCGCGGGAGATTAGAAAGATTCTGGAGACTCCACCGGCTCACCGCACCCTGCAATACCGTCTTAAGTCTCTCGTCGACAGCAATCGCCTGACGATGGAGGGTTCTGGCCGCTGGGTGCGCTACCGCATATCAAAACCCTCACCGCTGGCGATTCGAGCCGTAACGGGAAGCCCCAGAATTAGCGTTACGCTCCCTGCACCACTGCCACTCTCCGAGTCCGGCGTCGAGATTCGGGACTACGTCCGGCAGCCGATCGCCGCGCGCGAGCCCGTCGGATACGACCCTGAGTTCCTCGGTGCGTACCGGCCTAATCACACCTTCTATCTTTCGCAGGTCGAGCGTGTACGACTTTGGGAGCTCGGCAAACCCGAGGTGGCTGAAGAGCCCGCCGGCACCCATGCCAAGCGGATACTGAGCAGGTTGTTAATCGACCTCTCTTGGAATTCGAGCCGCCTGGAAGGCAACACGTACTCCCTGCTCGATACCGCGCGCCTGATCGAAGCCGGTGAACAATCGGAGGGGAAAGAGCGACACGAAACGCAGATGATCCTCAACCACAAACAAGCCATCGAATTTCTCGTCGATGCGGCGGAGGACGTCGGCTTCAACCGTTACACCATTCTCAACCTTCACGCGGCGCTGGCTGACGATCTGCTTCCCGATCTTGATGCGGCGGGACGGCTCCGGCACATCGGCGTCGAAATCGGAGGCTCTGTCTTTCATCCGTTGGAAGTGCCGCAGCTAATTGAGGAACGCTTTGACGAGATTCTCGTCAAGGCTTCACTGATCGAAGACCCATTCGAGCAGGCATTCTTTGCGATGGTGCAGTTTCCCTATCTTCAGCCCTTCGACGACGTGAACAAACGGGTCTCGCGCTTGGCCGCGAACATCCCTCTGATCAAAGCGAACCTAGCGCCGCTGTCCTTCGAGGAAGTGCCGGGCGATCTCTACGCCGAGGCGGTTCTCGGTGTCTACGAACTGAACCGCGTCGAGCTTCTTCGAGATGTCTTCTGCTGGGCCTACGAGCGATCCTCCCGGCGTTATGCCGCCGTGCGACAATCGCTGGGCGAACCCGATCCGTTTCGCATGCGTCACAGGTCCGCGCTACGTGCGCTCGTCGGTAACGTCATTCGCGAGCGCTTGGACAAGACGCAGGCGACCAACCATATCGCCATATGGGTGGTCGAACATGTCGATGAGCCGGAACGGGAGCGATTTCGCGAAGTCGCTGAGCGAGAGCTGCTGAGCCTTCACAGCGGCAACTTCGCTCGTTATCGCGTCACGCCCAGCGAGTTCGCCGCCTGGCATGAGGCTTGGCAACAGCGAAAGGCGTAGTCTTAATCAAGCCCCCGTGGCGCCGCGCGGGCCCCCGCGCACGACGCCCGCCCACAAATCGACCGGCGCAAATTGTTTGCGCGGGCCGGGGTCTCGCTCTACTGTCACCGTCCGGCCCCGAACCAGACGGCATCGCCTGCCTCTGCGGCCTTGATGGCGAGCGGAGCCGGCGCGTCGTCGCCAAGGGTCGGGCCGGAACCGCGAACAAGGCGCGGAGGGGAACATGTTCCGACGCAAGGGCGGGGATCAGGAAGAAGACAGTCGGGCTCAGGAAGGCGCCGAGGAGCGCCTCGCACCCAACGTCGTCGTGGAATCGTCGCGACGCGGTGTGCCGAACAAGACCGTCGTCTTTCACCCGGACGTGCCGCGCGGCGCACCCGATCCCGTGCCGGCGGATGCGCCGGGACGTGTGGAGAGCGACCCCAAGCGGCTCACCGTCGGGCGGGAGACGACCATCAGCGGCGGTACGGTCCTCGATTGCGAGCGCCTGACAGTCGAGGGCACGGTCGAGGCCTCGATGCCCGACGGACGCCTGCTCGAGATCGTGAAGGGCGGTACCTTCAAGGGCACCGTGACGGTGGATAGCGCCGACATCGCCGGGGCCTTCGAGGGTGAGCTCAAGGTCAAGAAGAGGCTCTTCATCCGGGCGTCGGGCCGCGTTTCGGGCAAGATCCGTTACGGCCAGTTCGAGGTCGAGCGGGGCGGTCGCATCGACGGGCAAGCCGAGTACGATCCGGCGGATCGCGAAGCAGACTTGCAGCCGGTGACAATGCCGCCGGCGGCCGACGCTCAGGCGCCGTCGGAGGAGGATTCCGAACCCGACCAGTTGGAGTTGAGTTCGAGCCCGGTCGAGCTCCCTTCCGTGGCCGCGTCCAAGCTGCGCGCAGATTAGAGCGTCTCCGTTTCACACGGAAACACGCACCTTCGGTGCTAAGTGGCTGATTCGATTGCAATGGTCTTCCGTTTCTATTGCCACAGGGCGCGGAATGCAAGCCCATCCCGCACCCCGCTGCAACAGATCGGAGACGCGCAATCATGCCACCCATCCGCCTCACCCAGCGCCGGGTCGACGCCCTTCGGCCTCGCCGAAAGGTGCGCGATGTCCGAGACGCCGAGCTGAAGGGGTACGGCGTCCGGGTCATGCCCTCCGGCGCCAGGCGCTACTTCATCCACAGCCAGCACAGGGGCAAACGGGTCTGGAAGATCATAGGCGACGCGGCAGCGACCACCGAGCCCGAGGCGCGGGCCAGGGCGAGGTCGATGCTCGCCGCGTTACGCGACGGCCGGGAGCCCGACACGGCGGACCCCGGCGGCACCCTCTTTGAGACGGTCGCCGAGGAGGTCTTCGACCGCTACGGGCGCCGCTGGAAGCCCCGCACCCTGGAAGTGAACCGGGCCTATCTCCGCCGGCAGATACTGCCCTTCTTCGCGGGCAGGCCCATCGGAGAGATAACCCGTCAGGACGTGCGGGCCTGGTTCCGCGGGCTGCATGCAACGCCCGCCGCCGCCAACCGCTCGGCGCCGATCCTCTCGGTCATCATGCAGCAGGCCGAGGTCTGGGGATTCCGCCCGGAGAACAGCAACCCCTGCGCCGGCATCCGTCGCTACCGGCAGGGGCGATCCGAGCGCTTCCTGACCCCCGAGGAGTATCGCCGCCTCGCCACAGTGCTGGGCCGGCACGAGGCCAGCCGCCCCCTGCACGTGGCCGCCGTGCGCCTGCTGTTGCTCACCGGGTGCCGCAAGTCGGAGATCCTGACCCTCCAGTGGCGCTCCTACCGGGAGGGGCGGCTCTATCTGCGCGACAGCAAAGTCGGCCCACGCACGGTCTGGCTGTGCGAGGCGGCGCGCGATGTTCTCGATAGCATGCCCCGGTCGTCCGGATGGGTCTTCCCGGTCGCCGGTCGGCGCACCCCGTGGATGTGGCTGGATTACTTCTGGCGCGGCGTGAGGGAGGAAGCCGGGCTGCAGGATGTCCGCCTGCACGACACCAGACATTCCTACGCCAGTATGGCACTGCTCTGCGGCGAGAGCGTGCGCACCGTCGGCCGCCTGCTCGGTCACGAGAAGGCGTCGACCACGCTGAAATACGCCCACCTGTCCGACGCCACGGTCCGCGACGCAGTCGAGACCCTGTCTCCCGTGCTGTCGGGGAACCGGCCATGAAGGGGCGGAGGGTCCGGCTGACGGACGCGGGCGTCGGCAAGTTGAAGCCGGACACGACGGAATACGCGGTCTGGGACAGCGAGGTGCCCGGCCTCGGCGTGCGGGTGCGCCCGTCCGGATATCGCAGCTTCGTCTGGCACGGGCGCGTTCAAGGTGGGTTGGTCAGGGCGACCGTTGGCCCGGTCGCGCTCATGACCGTCGAGGACGCCCGGAAGGGAGCCCTGGCGCTCCGCCTGGGAACCGCCCCGCACAAGGCGGAAGGACGTTTCGGCGCTCCCCTGTTCCGCGACTTCGTCCAGAACGAGTGGATGCCGGCGTACCGCCGCCGCTGTGCCCCGTCGTCTTGCCGATTCGCCAATCGGGTGCTCGAGCGGCAGCTGATCCCCGCCTTCGGCCGCCTCCCGCTGGACGCCATCCGGCGTACCGACGTCGAACGCTGGTTCGACGCCTACAGCCGCACCGCGCCGGGCGGTGCCAACAGGGCGCTCGAGATCCTCGGCCAAATCATGAACGCCGCCCTCGCCGCCGGCCATGTCGGGACCGCTCCCGTGAAGGGCATCGCGAAGAACCCCCGCCCGAAACTCACCCGGTTCCTCTCCGCCGAAGAGATCGAAAGGCTTCACCGCGTCCTTGATCGGCTGGTCGGGGAGCGGCCCTCCCGCCGGCAGCAGGCCGACGTCATCCGGCTGCTCCTGCTCACCGGCTGCCGGGTGGGCGAGATCCTCAAGCTCCAATGGCCGGAGGTCGACGGCGACCACCTCAATCTCGCCGACACCAAGACCGGGCCGCGCAGGGTCTGGCTGAGCCAGGCCGCGCAGGCCATCCTTGCCCGCCAGCCGCGTGCCGCAAGCCTCTACGTGTTCCCCTCCCCAAGGCATCCTGACAAGCCACTTTCACACGCACTTCACCTCTGGCGCCGGGCGCGGAAGGAAGCCGGGCTCGACGACGTTCGCCTGCACGATCTCAGGCATACCGTTGCCAGCCAGGCCGTCGCCCGGGGCGTTCCGCTCTCCACCGTCGCGCGCATGCTCGGCCACGCCGACCCCACAATGACCCTGCGATACGCCCATGTCGGCGACCGCGATCTGCAGTCCGCCGCCGAGCGCATCGGAAAGTCCATCGGGGCCGCAATGGCGGGTGGCGAGGCGCCAACAGCACCATCAGTCCATAGGGTGCACGGTTAGCAGGCGGGAAATCAGGGTCTCTTCCCAACGTGACCCCGGAGGCTGCCATTGTTCCGGGGTCCCCCAGCTCAGCTTCTCGCAAGCACCTTGACCGCCGCCTGATCCCGCCTCTACGCTTACCCCCGCTAACGACCACGGGTGCCCGCTCCGTCGGGTTGCCCGCTGAATACAACAGCCTCTTGACCCGGCCAGGGTCGCTCCTTGGCCCAGGTGAATAGGTGGGGACCTCACACACCCGTGTGTCGTTAGCAACGGCCCGGCACCAGCCGGGCTGGCCTGCAAGGGAGCAAAGATTCATGAACAAGACTATGCTGGCGGTCGCCCTCGGCGGTCTCCTTACTCTTTCGGCGTGTGGTGGCAGCGGTGGCAGCAATACACAACCCGTCACGTCCCTGCCGCCCGCCAATACTCCGACGTTCAACGAAACGCTTGCAGCCGATCCGACCGCGAACCGAAGTGCCGTAACGCGAGCGGCCACGTCGCTGCCTGCATTCGGGAGTGTCACGCAATCCACAAGCCATAACGTGGCTGGGATATCATCCGACGCTGCGAGCACCACATTCGATGGGCAGAGACTGATCCTGCGGATTCAGCGCGATGACGCCAGCGCCCTCACCCTGGATACAGCCTCCGACACGCTCGAGAGTGACGCCCTCGACTCTCTTATTCCCGGGCATGGCGGACGCGGCTGGATTCAGTTGGATGCTAACGCGGCGGGCGCGACGTTAGCCTACACGGGCGTTTCCTGGTCTAACAGCGATCCCACCGATTACCTGGCGGGCGGCTATTGGCTGCATGCCGCCGGGGACGTCCTCAACGGTTCGGTCACAGGTGTAGAGGTTGGTGCCTTCGTCGATGGCCCCGAGCTTGATATCAGCAATCCGCCGACCATGCCGATGCAGGGCACTGCCAGCTACAACGGGTTTGCAGAGGGTGTCTATGCTGGCCGGTATGGCAGCATTGTTCCGGGACAGACCTTGTCGGAAGGGAGCACGGAGACTGGAGTTTGGAGTTCGACCATCGGACTCGCTGCCGACTTCGGTACCGGCACGATCTCGGGCTGCATCGGGTGTCAGGCTCCCGTCTATGTGACCGGTGTGTACCAAGATGCGGCGACGGGGGAGGTCGGTGATTTTGCCGACGTAGCGACCGCTTATCGGGTTCATCTGGGCGCAGCGTCGTTTGATCCGAATGGAACCTTCCGCAGTCAGGATGTGAGCATGAGTCTTGGCGGAGTGCCGTTGAGCGGGGGCGGCGCATGGGGAGGCCAGTTCTCCAACATCCCCGACGGCGACGGCGATCCACGTCTTGTTGCCGGAACTGCTGGCGGTGAATTCACCACGCCTGTCGGCGGCGAGGGCGCATTCATCAGCGCCTATTACGGCACTACGGAATAATGCAGCGGCTTGAAGAGTCTGGGAACTTAAGGTCGGAGGCCAAGCACTAGGCGGGACGAGTTGCGCTGATGGACAGTGGGTCGCATGGCCATGAGAGCCATGCCGTCCCCCAAAGTCCTGAACGGCGGTCTGTTGATGGGCGCGTGCGGAGGGAGCAATCGCAGTTATTTTCCGCGCAATGCAGCCTCGTTTGGTTCCCTTATCCCGACGTATCCCGTTCTTTGCGCCGCGTTCTCTTCGTTACGGGTTTCGCATATCGCTCGTCCTGGGTGTAGACGTGCTAGCGGTCGCGGTGCCGCTCGGCGTCGTGCTTGGCCCGCCGGTGTGCCTCTTCCTCGAGGGCTGTTGGCAAACGAGGGTCGAGGATGATGGTTTCTTGCTCGAGCCACAGTCCCGAGTTCTTGAGTTCGTGAACGAGCGCAGGCGCGTCGGTGAGGTCCAGATCGTTGGACCACGGTCGCTTCAGCGCCTGTTTGGGCACGCATTCCTTCCAGAACTCCGGCACCACCCATCGCAGTCGCGAGTAGTGTTCTTGAGGTGGTTCGCGATCCCGGCGCCCTGCGGGTCGAGGTCGCCGAAGTGGAGGAGAGGGATGTCTTCGAGCTGATCCAGGACAAGCCTTGCGGTGGCGGTGTTCCACCCCGGGACGATCCAGTCTTCGGGCACGCGCACGTCGATGTAGGGGCCGAGATTCTCGACCAGTAGCGCGACGCTCGGTAGCCTTGCCGTGAGCCGCGTGCCGTCGTGTAGTGCTCTCTCGGTCAGTACCATCTCACCTGCGATGTCGATGATCGGGATAGGGGGAGCCTCGCGGCTCCACCCCTCCCACACCACCGGGCATACGGGTCCGTACCACGGCGGTTCGACGGATTTAGGCTGCGACATGGTTCGCGAGAGAGGCGAGACCAAGCCGTGTGAAGAAGGCGTTGGGCAGCGCGTAGGAGAGCGCGGGGCTGTTGCTGATCCGCCATGGGCCACGGGCACTGCCGGCGGTCTGAGCCGCCAAGTCTTTACCCACAAACGGCCTCGTCTGCCCCACCCACATCCACTTCACGCATCAACCGTTGAAGACTCAACCCCAGTTACTTCCGCGACTGAGCAGCCGCGCCGCGGGGGTTGGTGCTCCAAGCAAGCGCGATACGGGTCTATCCCCGCGCGGGCGGGGGAGCCATCCGCTGTCGCGCCATCTCCGCGTAGTCGGAGGGTCTATCCCCGCGCGGGCGGGGGAGCCATGTCGGTGCCCGCCTGGCCGGAGAAGTTGAAGGGTCTATCCCCGCGCGGGCGGGGGAGCCAGTACCACGTGGATGCCAGCGATCCCAACAAGGGGTCTATCCCCGCGCGGGCGGGGGAGCCATGCGTCTACTACTGCTCGTGCTCCTGCTGGCGGGTCTATCCCCGCGCGGGCGGGGGAGCCTCGGCCGGCGGGTGTGGGGCACGAGCGAAAGTGGGTCTATCCCCGCGCGGGCGGGGGAGCCACGACGGGGATGGTTCCGGCACCGTCGCCGCCGGGTCTATCCCCGCGCGGGCGGGGGAGCCTCGACCGGGGCGCTGCCTGGCCGCGACGTGCCGGGTCTATCCCCGCGCGGGCGGGGGAGCCGGCGTAGGAGTTTGTCTGGCGTCATGTCGCTAGGGTCTATCCCCGCGCGGGCGGGGGAGCCTAGGCGCAGTGCGGGTATACCCCGCCCGCTCCAGGTCTATCCCCGCGCGGGCGGGGGAGCCGCGTTCCTGGGCGACGCGAACCTGAACGGCGCGGGTCTATCCCCGCGCGGGCGGGGGAGCCCAGATGGTTCTCTCTCGCCGTAGCCGAGGCGCAGGTCTATCCCCGCGCGGGCGGGGGAGCCACATCCAGACCATCCGCTGGTGCTGACTCTTGGGGTCTATCCCCGCGCGGGCGGGGGAGCCGCGCCGGCCATCAGGGGATGGGTGTCGATATGGGGTCTATCCCCGCGCGGGCGGGGGAGCCTCCCGACAGCGGGTTACGGGTAGTGCGTCTAGGGGTCTATCCCCGCGCGGGCGGGGGAGCCACCCACAACCCGCAGGCCGAGGAGCCGCTGGAGGGTCTATCCCCGCGCGGGCGGGGGAGCCAGCGACCGTCCTCGAGTCTGGCGAGGCCCGGCGGGTCTATCCCCGCGCGGGCGGGGGAGCCCGGAGGCCTTTCTTATCGAGGCTCTCCTTGACGGGTCTATCCCCGCGCGGGCGGGGGAGCCAAGGCGCCTTTTTTACCCTGCGCGATGAAAAGGGGTCTATCCCCGCGCGGGCGGGGGAGCCAAAACGCCCTCATCACGGCTAGATTATTGGCGGGGTCTATCCCCGCGCGGGCGGGGGAGCCACAGAGGGCGGGGCGGTACTGGCGACTGCCCCGGGTCTATCCCCGCGCGGGCGGGGGAGCCAGATGAGAGATGTTCGACTGGATTGGTGATCTGGGTCTATCCCCGCGCGGGCGGGGGAGCCGGCCCCCTGTCGTCGGCGGAGCGCCCTGGTGAGGGTCTATCCCCGCGCGGGCGGGGGAGCCAAGTCTGCCATCTAGCTCACCGTCGGCCTGTAGGGTCTATCCCCGCGCGGGCGGGGGAGCCGTCATCGTCGGGCCGGGCCTCGGCCTCGGT